>JACRJL010000001.1 GCA_016215445.1 Candidatus Roizmanbacteria bacterium | reverse complement strand
TACTGGTAAGTCAACCGCTTTGGGTGATCCAATTCATTTGGTTAGCTCGAGGTGTAAGCTCCAGTGAACGACAGCTCTAACCCTGAGAGTTCTAAGGTAGCGTAGCCCCTTGCCGGGTAAGTTCCGGCCCGCATGAAAGGTTTAACGAGTTGATAACTGTCTTGAACTGCCGCCCGACGAAATTGAAATGGCTGTGAAGATGCGGCCTACTTGCACATGGACAAAAAGACCCCGGGAGCTTTACTGAAGTTAGGTATTGATGGGAAAAAATTAACTGTTGAGCGTAGGAGGGAGCCTCACGGCGACAATGAAACACCTCTCTTTGATTTTTTTTCATCTCATCCGCTGCAAAGTGGAAACAGTGCTTGACGGTCAGTTTAACTGGGGCGGTTTCCTCCTAAAAGGTAACGGAGGAGCACAAAGGTCAGCTTAGTCCGGATGGAAATCGGACTGTAAGTGCATACGCAAAAGCTGGCTTAACTGCGAGAGTGACTACTCGAGCAGATGCGAAAGCAGGTGTTAGTGATCCCCTGAATCGCAGTGATTGCGGTCAGGGCTTAACGGATAAAAGCTACCCCGGGGATAACAGGCTAGTCGCTTCCGAGAGTTCATATCGACGAAGCGGTTCGGCACCTCGATGTCGGCTCACCGTATCCTAGGGCTGAAGTCGGTCCTAAGGGTTGGACTGTTCGTCCATTAAAACGGTACGCGAGCTGGGTTCAGAACGTCGTGAGACAGTTCGGACTCTATCCTGTGCAAGCGCTTGAACTTTTGAGGAGGTACTCCTACAGTACGAGAGGACCTAGGATGTGAAAATCCCTGGTGTACCGGTTGGCTCACAAGGCCAGCGCCGGGTAGCTATATTTTCAACCGATAAACACTGAATGCATCTCAAGTGTGAAGCGGGCTCCAAGATTAGAAGTTCTTATAGTTTCGCGGAAGAATACCGCGCATATAGGCCTTAGGTGTAAGCCCTGTAAGGGGTTTAGCCGAGAGGTACTAAGTAACGATCTCCCATCGCTTTTGTTATTTTAATACTTACCTACTATGACGATCCTTTCGATCGATTCCGGTATTGAAAAAACCGGATATGCAATTTTTAAAAATTCGAAGTACGTCGCTTCCGCGCTTATTAAGACGGCAAAAACTAATTCAACTGAAGTTCGTTTAGAACAAATTTATAAAGAGTTAAAAAAAATTTTTGTCAAATATAAACCGGAAGTCGTCGTTCTTGAACAATTACTGTTTTTCAAAAACCAAAAAACTTTTATTAGGGTAGCGCAAGCTCAAGGAGTTTCTCTTCTATTAGCGGCCCAAAATAAAATTAAAGTAGAATTTTTGACGCCGCTTCAGATAAAACAATCAATAACCGGATATGGACAGGCTGATAAAAAATCTGTTCAGAAAATGATCAAACTCACAACCGGAATTAGTATTAAACAAGATGATGAGGCCGACGCCGTCGCCTGCGGCATGACATACATTCTATTAGCAAATCGATAGAAAATAAACTTAATGTAAGAAAATTCTGAAATTAATAGTATAATTTCCTTATGAAAAAAGTAGCTCTTGTGACTGGATCTTCTCAAGGCATAGGTAGGGCGATCGCGATAAATTTAGCAGAAAATGGATATATAACTTACGTAACTTACTTAAAGAATAAACCGAAAGGTGAAAGGGTTATAAATGAAATTACTAAAAAAGGTGGAAAGGCCATTCTTGTAAAACTCGATGTCAAATCTGAAGAAAATGTAAAAAGGGTTTTTGAAAAAATCAAGACCGAATACGGACAATTAAATGTGTTAGTTAGTAATGCCGGGATAGATATACCTAAAACTATTGAAATTGCCTCGTTTAAAGATTGGCAAGACGTTGTAAATACAAAGATTAACGGCAACTTTCTTTGTACGAAATATGGTTTACCCTTAATGAAAAATCAGGACAACGCTAACTTAATTATTATTGTTTCATCTCTTGGAGAAAAACCAGATCCTGATTATCCTGCCTACTGTATTGGCACAGCAGGAACTATTGCTTTTACAAAAGCGATGGCTCTTTATTTGGGAAAGTATAACATCAGAACAAATGCTATTGGACCTGGTACGACAAAAACGCAAATGTGGGTTGATATAGGTGAAAATAGTGATGAGATGTGGAAAACCTTTGAAAAAAATAATCCATTAGGGCGTGTATCAACTCCAGAAGACATTGCCAATTCGATCTTAATGATAATAAACGACAAGTCAAGATTTCTAAATGGAAATATTATCTATATTGATGGAGGATCGCATCTAAAATAGGATACTTCGATTAATCGAAGTAGATTGATTAGATTCCTCTTACCTTTCTACGTTGTATTTCAATTTTCTTTTTCCAAGCTAGTTTCCAGTCAACTCCGTAAGTTCCTGGCTCAGAGGTTAATAATTCTTCGAAAAAGTTCTTAACCTTCTCGACTCCAACAATTCCTCCTAAAACTTTCTTTATTTCACCATTCTTAATCATTATCATTTTGAATTTAGCGATCGTTTCTGAAGATACCTTTAAAACATCAGAAATATTTGTATAATTTATCTTCTTCATCAATAAATAAATTATGGCAATTCTTTTGGCGATCATTATTTTTTCAGTAGGTGATAATAATTCGTTTATTATCTTGGAAAATTCCTCTTCCTCATCCATTGAAGAAACAACTTCAAACATTAACAAATAAAGTTTCTCTAAAACTTTGTCATCTACGGGAAAACGGGAAATTCTTGTCATATGAGTTACTTTAATTAATCAAAGTAACTCATATCAACGGACTATATTTAACATTTTAGTAGATTAAGAATGTATTGAGGCTAAATTTAATTCGATAGGTCACTTTTCCGACTTCGATTAATCGAAGTCTTTCATTTGAAGATTTTTGCTCGAAGATTGAAAGACTGTTTGTAGGTTACTCAATTCGCCCCAACTCGTCCTAATTTTTTCGACGAGTATTCTGCTCCTTTTTGCATTGATAAAAGAATATTTTTGGATTTTATGTATTGAGCTATAAATCCGGCAGTATAGGCATCGCCGCAACCGGTCGTGTCAACGATTTTTTTAGGTTTAACAGCCTCTTGAAAATATATCTGTCCATTTTGATAACCGTAACTACCCTTTTCAGCATCAGTAACTATTAAAATTCTATCTTTTAAATAAGGTAATTTTATTTCCATTTTTCTAAAATCGATTTTCTCATAAGTTCTTTTGATCAATTCCGAATATTCATGGGAATTGATTATTAAAACGTCAAGAGCGTCAAAAAACCCAACCAGATCCTTTACTGGCCTTCGACAATCAAGCGCTGATAGATTGACAAAAGTCAAAGTTTTGTCTCCTTTTAAATATGTAATCATTTTCTTTTTTTCTTTTAAATCCAAATGCTCTAGGGGTGAAAAATAAATATTTTTGGCTTTCTTTAAATCTTTGTGAAGAAAAAATTCTTTTAATAAATGACTTGAAGTTTCATAATGTATCACGGTCCTTTCGCCTTTATCAGTTAACAAAATTGAAGAGATCTTGTAATAATCGTCCTCAAGTTGACAAAATTCAGTTGAAACCTTTTTGTCTGTCAGTTTTTTTAAGATAACTTCTTTATAAGCATTATCGCCAATCTTTCCAAATACTGAAGTTCTCAATCCCAATTTTGAAACGCCAACCGCGACGTTAACTCCACCCCCGCCAATATCTTCATGAAAAAAATCCGCATAATATTTTCCACCCAAAGCCAAGAAAAACCTGTCTTTATTTTGAGTAAAAGTTTTCCCTTTAAAGTAAAGATCAATGCTAATGTTACCAACGGAGATAAGATCGTACATAGTATAATATTAACATGTTAACAATAGTCTGCGGTGAAGATTCAACTGCTTCGCGAGATTACTATTCCAGCCTCAAAAAAAACTACGAAAGTAAAAAAATTCAAATTATAGAAATTCCTGCCTCGGATTTGGAAAATATCCCATCATGGATGGGCGAATCTCAATCTCTTTTTAGCCAAAACAAAGTCTTTTTTACATCCAATATCAACAAAAGATTATCAAGAAAATTAAATTTAAAAATCAATAAAATTATCGAGCAAATCATCAAAGATAAATCCGTTGAAGTTGTCGACTGGGAAGAAGAAATCTCCGCCCGAGAACTGAAGTTTCCAATTGGAGGCATAATAAAAGAACTTAAGCCTTCCCAAAATATTTTTAAACTTCAAGACGCACTTTATCCAGGTAATTTAAAAAACTTTTTAGTAATTTTGAATCAATTAACCGAAACAGTAGACGAAAATTTTGTTTTTATAATGATAATCCGTCATTTAAAAAATTTATTACTTGTTAAGTCGAATCAAATCAGCAGTAAATTACAATCTTGGCAAATCGTCAAATTAAAAAACCAGGCTTCAAAATGGCAACTAAACAATCTCGTCAGCTTTTATGATTCTTTTCACAAAATAGATCTATCCCAAAAAACCTCAACTAACCCTTATTCACTGAAGAAATCGCTTGACATCCTAGCTTGTTATTATTTATGATTTAATTTCATGGATTCATCAATTTTTAGAGCCTACGACATCAGAGGTATATACCCTACAGAGTTAAATGAAACTAACATCGTTACTGTCACAAACGCAATTTATCAATTCTTTACAGAAAAACTAGGTAAAAAAAATCTGACTATTGCCCTCGGGAGAGATATGAGATTATCTTCTCCTTCTTTAAACGAAGTCGTCAGGAAAACACTGTTAAATCTAGGTATCACTGTAGTTGATATCGGACTTTCTTCCACACCGACAGTCTATTTTTCTGTCTATCATTTTAAGTACGACGCCGGTATCCAAATTTCAGCTTCACACAACCCTAAACAATGGAACGGCATAAAGTTTTTTTATCGGGTGGATAACAAATTAATCAAAGTCTCTAAAAATACTGGTATGGATGAAGTAAAGAATTTGGCTTTGAAAAACGAGTTTACTTTTCCTGAAAGCGAAGGCAAGCTGATAAACAAAGAAGTTGTCAAAGAAGAAGTCGATTATGCCTTTCAATTAGTCAATCCTAAAATAAATAAGTTTAAAGTCATCGCTGACACTGCCAATGCTATGGGCGCTTTATATCTTGAAGAAATTTTTAAAAGAACAAATTGTGAATTAATCAAAATGAATTTTGAACTCGATGGAAATATGCCTGTTCATGAAGCCAACCCGATAAAATTCGAGACTCTCAAAGACCTTCAGGAAAGAATTAAAAAAGAAAAAGCTAACTTTGGTATCGCCACAGACGGAGACGGAGACAGGATATTCTTTATCGACGAAAAAAGCCAGATTATACCTTCAACACTAATTTCGGCTTTAATTGCCAGAGAGATTTTAACCAGGAATAAAAATGAAAAAATTTTAGTTGATATCCGTTATACAAGAAACACTGTCAAAGTGGTAAAGGATTTTGGCGGAACGCCGATAATAAATATGGTTGGGCACGCTTTAATAACAGAAACTCTTAATAAAGAAAATGGTGCTTTTTCCGGGGAATCGTCCGGCCATTATTTTTTCCGTGAAACAGGTGGAGCTGAAAGTTCGGTCAGAGTCATTTATTACTTGATGGATGTCTTATCCAAGTATAATAAACCTCTATCGGAAATAATCACTGAACTTTTATCCTCTTATGAATCAGGAGAATTTAACTTTAAGCTACCAGAAAATGAAAACAACCAGAACTTCCTTAAAAAAATATCGGAAAGCTTCAAAGACGGAACCATTGATTGGATGGATGGAATTTCCGTTGATTATCCTGATTGGCGCTTTAATATCCGCGGTTCAAACAACGAACCTCTAATTAGACTCAACCTGGAAGCTGATAAAGAAGAATTAATGAAAGAGAAACTCGCTAAAGTAAAAGAGAAAATTATCTCTCTCGGAGCCGTTTCCGATTAAATTACTTTCCTTGTATCCGACATATATATTTTATATAATATAGGCTATATGGCTGAAGAAGGCAAAATCGTTCTTTCCCAGTACACAAGCGCGCTTTTGAGCGCTTTAAAT
Organism: Candidatus Roizmanbacteria bacterium; assembly: GCA_016215445.1. Taxonomy (GTDB): domain Bacteria; phylum Patescibacteriota; class Microgenomatia; order UBA1406; family GWC2-37-13; genus GWC2-37-13. Next base: position 328,396 of record JACRJL010000001.1, on the reverse strand, counting down.
GGAGTTAAAGCCAAAACCAGGCCTGATGATGTCTCAGCCCTTTCTGTATCGCAAACCGTGTCCTTTTTTGCCCTAGTCTACGAAAAAATGAGAAATGCGGTTGAATTCCGCGAAGATCATTTAATATTAAGGGCTGCGATTGAACGCATCCTGAGACGCCGTTTTTCTTTGAACTCGGACGGAAAGGGTGAGGCGGAGAACCTGCTTCGCGAACTTTTGTGGGCGAGATATTTCGACAACTCCACTCTCGGTGGTGAAGATATTATTAAAACCCAAAGTCTGATAGACAAATATACAACTTTGAGAAGACAGCTTGTCGGCGGGCGCCAGGCGGAAATGCAACAATACCTCAATCAATTCCTTATTGATATATTAACTTGTGAAATAGAAGAAAATTTAAGGCCGGAGTCAGCTCAGACCCACGCCAATTTTACTTTTTTTATCTATCAAGTCTTAAGGAAAAAAATAAAAATTGAGGGCTTGAAAGATGATCAAAAAGATGCATATTTTTTAGTTGCTGTAGAAAAAATCTACGGTAAAAGTGATCGTTCTTATCTACGTTATCATCTTTTTACCACTTTTTATAAAACACTGGCAAGCTATTCTACATCCGAAATCAGTAAACTAACCGGTGAACTACCTTCAATTTTCAAGAAAATCGACGATATGGTTGCTAATCCTTTCGTAGATAATCTAACAAAATTTACCCGTAAACAACTGCCTCCATTCTTGATTCTTTTTGACTTAATGAAGAATAAATTTCAGAATATAGGAAATATTTTAACCGATAAGGAAAAACTATGGTCGGAGGTTGAGCAAACTTGTCGAGACAAATATCAACAGTTAGGAAACCGTGTCAGAAATCTAGCTATAAGAAGTTTTATATATATCCTTTTGACAAAAATGGTTTTTGCTCTTATTTTGGAATTTCCTCTTTCTTTGTATGTTTACGGTGAGGTTAACAAAACGTCAATTATTATCAATAGCATTTTCCCGCCAATATTGATGGCAATTATTCTCGCTTTTTTCCGCGTCCCGGGAGAGGAAAATACTAAGAAAATCTATCAACGTCTAATCGATATAATCGATGCTAATAGAAGCTTTGAAACGCAGGTTGCTTTTATGCCTAAAAAAGGGCGATATAGAAGACCGATGCTTATCTTCGGATTTACTGTTTTCTACTCCCTGACGTTTTTTGTAACTTTATCTTTAATCTATGAAGGATTGATCTATCTACAGTTTAACCTTGTCAGCCAAGCTATCTTTATTTTTTTCGTCAGCGTCGTCACTTTTTTTTCCTATAGAATTAGGCAAGTTACAAAGGAGTTAAGATTGGAGGACAAACAAGGAGTCCTCACTCCGCTTGTGGATTTCTTTTTCATGCCGATTCTATCCCTTGGAAAATTTTTCTCCTCGGAAATTGCCAAACTAAATTTTTTTATCTTTATTTTTGATTTTATAATCGAAGCACCGTTTAAACTCCTGTTTGAAGTCGTCGAGGAATGGATCTCTTTTGTCAGGAAAAGAAAAGAAGAGATTATTTAAATTCTATAGTAGTAAGTATTGAACATCTTCGCCTCGGTCGTTTTTACCAACTTTATTTTTTTGTCCTTGACTTTAAATCCATGGGAAATAATCAAAGTTCCTTTCTTTAGTTCTTTTTTAAGCTTTGGAATTAACTTATCTATTAGAACAGGCATCAAAAAAATATAAAGATAGTCTGCTTTTGAAAAATCAAAATCGAAGATATTCATTTTTATAAATTTACAGTCGTCGAGTCCATGCATTTTAGTCAAAAAATTAGACCAGAAAACGAGTATTGGATTGACGTCAATCCCGACACTTCTTACTCCATATTTTTTCGCTGCCAATCTTGAAATTCTGCCGTCTCCGCTCCCGAGTTCGTAAAATATTTCACCTTTTTTTAAATTTGCGTCTTTTAATATTTCTTCAACCCTTTTCTTTCTGGTCGCCACATAGGGTGAACCTTTTATTGAAGAATAAATTAAAGAAAGCGTGTAAACAGACATTAAAATTAGAAATGCCAATAAAAGCAGAACCAATAGTAGGTATAAAATAAAATAGATCACTTTTTTAGTGAGTCCGGAGAGACTCGAACTCTCAACCAATGCCTTAAGAGGGCACTGCTCTACCAGTTGAGCTACGGACCCTGGTAATCAATAAATTAACCCTATAAGTATATCAAAGGCTGCCTTTACTCACAATAAATAAGTTTTATTAATCAAATATAGTTTTTGTAGTAGCAGTGGGTTTTAAAACTATTGTTTCTAAAATTGACTGAATTTCCTTTGTTGAAGAGAGAAATTGTATACCAATCCAGCCGATTTTTGTTACGTTAACGTACCTATCTGGAGCTTTTTCACAAATTGTTCGTATCTGAATAGAATCATCTTTATTTTGACTTATCCTCCAAAGAGAAGGTTTACTTAACTGAGAATAAGAAGAAAAAAACTGCCCTTCACCACTAAAACTTGTATAATCCGAGTCATCATAATAAACACATATACCAACATAAAGTTTTCCCTGAGCTATAACAATAGACTCATTATTCTCGTTTATTAACGTTAAAGATAGTGACTTAGATTCTCCTGAATTATATTTTTCATCAGCAACCCAATTTGATGGATATGTTATCTGAAAAGAATAAAAATCGTCTCCAATTACTGGCGAGGTATAGGTCTTCAAAATAATAGGAGTAGGTGAAGGTATCAAAATAGGTGTAGGCGTTAACGTCAGTGAAGGTAAGACAAGAGTAGGCGCATATAAACGGATTTCAAGTGGAGATAAAGTAGGACTAATTGTTATAGAGGGAGTGATAGAAGAAGTACCAGTTAATTTGTTTGATGATAGCTGTTTTTTTAAAAATAAAAAAATGATAATTATTGCAAAAACAATAACATCAACTATTAAAAACGTTCGCAGTATAATATTTAGCCAATCTTTAGAAGATGATTGATTTTGTTTAGGTAGTTGGAAAGAAGAAATAATTGATGGAACTTGGTTGTTATGCTCCATTTATTTAGAATAACACATATGGACCCAAGTGTGCTCCCAGGAGGAATCGAACCCCCACCACTTGTTCCGAAGACAAGTACTCTATCCGTTAAGCTATGGGAGCAATCATTCTATATTATATCAAACGAAGTCAGATCTCTTTTTCGACTTCTTTTTCAGTGCCTATTTCGGTTAAGATTTCCTTTTTAGTTTTTGTAGAAATATGCTCAGGAATATCAATCAGTTCTGCTTCAGTCATAATAAGCCCGTCAAGTACTTCTTTCATTTTAATGGCATCTTTTTTCCAGAGATTTCTCAATTCTATGGAAGTTGTGGGTAAAATCTTTCTTAATATTGTCAGAGAAGCAAAAAAAGGACCGACATAGATACGAACGCTGGCAACGTCTTTTATTGGAATCATTTCTGTCCAAGCTGTCATGAAGAAAGTTTTCCTGACGATATAAAGACCTTTTTCCTGCACTATATAGTGATCAGGAAAAATTTGAAATGGGAAAACAGAACGGGCTGAATAAAGAACCGGATTGACTTCTTCAGTTTTTATCATGCTTTTAACACTTTTATCTGATTTACTAACTCGAGAAGTAACAAAAATGAAAAATAAGGAAAAGGTAATCAATAAAATTGAATAGATCATGAAAATTGAACCAGGCAGAATACCCAAAAGTAAAATAACTGCTCCGATTAAAAGGAGAAAGGAAGAAATAAGAATGATTATTTTTTGAATAATATTCATTATTTAAGCTTATTATATACCGCTATTAAATTTTCAAGTAGCTGAATTGAAATACTGTCCCCGTTTTTTTGAAATTAATCTGTTAAAAGGTTGCCTAAGACTACCGGGAAAAACAGATCTATCAAATCTATCTTCTATCCAATCCCTGATTTTTAACAAATTTCCAGTATTCTGATATGTTCTTCCAAGATCTCGAGTACTAGCAAGTACATCGGCAATAGTAATAAAAGGGACCAAAGGATGACGACGATCTAAATCTTCTTTTGTAGGAAGTACCAAGCCTCCACCTATATTATGTTGTTCGGCAATTAAGGCATAAACTGGATTAACTTTTAAAACACCTTGTGGCGTCGTAAAACTATTGATGATGTCAACACCCATCTCCGCATGTTTTCGAAGTATTTCATATTGTTTATAATTTAAAAAACGATTGTTTTGCCTTTTTAAAACATCGCTTGGAACAAATAGCTTACCAATGTCGTGCAATTTGGCTCCATTTGAAATTAAGTATATTTCCTCAAAAGACAAACCCGCTTCATTTGCTAACTCGATAGATAGCTCTTCAACTATCAATGTATGTTTGTAGCTTTGGTAGTCATGATTTTTAAGTAAAGTTAAAAGGCCTTCTATAATCTCTTGTTCTTTATCCAACTTATTTAGTGTCTCTACCTTTTTATAAAGATCAAAAAAATATAAATAATCGTATCTCCCTTTTTCAATCATAGGTCAACATTATAAGTAATTTGACAAATATTTGGGCTTCAACTATAGTTAAACTATGCTTAAGAAAGGCTTTATTTATTTTGTGCTCTTTATCTTTTTAGCAGGTATAAATTTTTTTTTGACAGTGAAAGCTTTTGCCGTATTTGATAAACAGGCACAAATTGAAAAAATTTTAAGCGATATTAATGAGGACAAAAATAGCCAGTTTTATTCATCTAATGCACCCATAAACAATAAGGGTTCCAATACAGAGGTTTCTTTAGCAGATGGCCGTGCCGCCAATTTAAAAGCCTTTTTTAGAAAATATAACTCACCCCTTTATAACTGGGCAGATAAGATAGTTGAGGTTTCTGATTTTTATCAGTTTGACTACAGGCTCCTACCTGCTATTGCCATGCAGGAATCCAACCTTTGCCGAGTTATCCCTGATGATTCCCACAACTGCTGGGGGTGGGGGATTTACGGAACTACTGTGACTAAATTTGACTCTTATGACGAAGCTATCGAAACTGTGGCTAAAGGGATTAAAAAAGAGTACATCGATAAAGGCCTTGTAACAGCTTCTGCAATTATGAAAAAGTATACGCCACCTTCTCAGGGAAGCTGGGCTCATGGAGTAAATACTTTCCTTAGAGCGCTTGAATAAACTTTACTGTACCGATCTGGCACTTTGAAGTTCCTGAGAAAGTGAATACTGCGTACCTTGTTTTTTACCGCGAGCGGCAAATAAAGAACCTCTTTTTTTCTTTCGTGACATTAAAGCCTGTAACCATGTCCTTGATTCTCCGACTTTTGCCCGAAGAACTCTTAATATGCTTAAAACAATTTCTAAGAAACGGATGTGATAAATCCCCGGCTTTTCCGGTAGTTGATCAACTGTAAGCTTTTGTATATCTTTGACGTCTTGGATAAGAGAAGAGTCGGCTCTCTTTATCGCTTCAATTTCCTTTTTTATTTGTTCAGTCAACTCTGTAATCTGGCGCTTAACCAAAGTATTCTCGTAATATTCCTGGTAATTAAAAACCTTGGCTTCCTGCTTTTTTTGGCTTTTTTTTGATTCATTTTGACTTGATAAATCTCGACCGTTTTCTTCGTCAGAATCATTTTCGCCAAAAAACTGATCGAGCATACCACCACCTATTTTTCCAAAAGCATCGGCGGTTTTTTTAGCTGTATTTGTGCCTAAATCACGAAGGCTCTCTAAAGGGTTTTTATAAGGAATAGTTGTTTGGGACTTTTGGTTAGCTCCAGGTTTTTGCATACAAGAATTTTACTATAGGGCAAGGAGGAAGTCAAGGGTTTTTTGCTTTCTTATAATCGAGGCGTAGTAATAGCTGTTCTCTCCAGCTATTTTCCTTTCTTTTTCATCCTTTATATTAAGTAAAAGCTTATCCAAGTCTTCTTTTTCAACTTTGATGTTTTCTTTATCGGCAATCTCTGACAATAAAAACTCAAGCTTGTAAGTGTCTTCAATTTCCCGACGGAAGCCTGTCTTTAACTGATCCATGGTAAGATTTTTTGATTTAAGGTATGCGTCTGTAGTCAAACCAATTTTTTCGACATCATCCACTAAACGAGCTAGTCTATGGCTCAGTTCCTCTTCGAGAATAAGATCAGAAACCTCGACCTTTACTTCCTTGAGAATGGCCTCGAGGATTGGATTTAAGAGCTTGCTTTTTTCTGCTTCTGGATTTTTCTCACCAGGTGATTTATCTTTACCAGGCACCCAAATGTCATCTTTTTTACTTTTAGCTTTTACCTCTTTAACGGCTTTCTTATATTCCTTCAAGTCGACTGTAGGTTTTTCAGCCAAGCTTATTTTTATTTCCCAATCCTCATTTTCTTTTGCTTTTATAAGCTCTATTTTTGGATTCATAATCGGCCTCAAGGACTCCTTTTTCAAGATCTCTTCGTAAATCTTTGGGAGTAATATTCTCATCAATTCCTGATATATTGCGTCGTTGGAGAGATGTTTTTGAGCAATTGGCACAGGAACCTTACCTTTACGGAAACCTTCAACAGTCAGTTCTTTTTGCAATCTCAAAAAAGCTTCATTTTTTTCTTTTAAAATGTCTGCCGTAGGTATGGTAAGGTTGATTTCAACGGTATTTTTCGGAAGTTTTTTAACTTTGTAGCTATGCATTAGATTACAATTTTACAGGAAAATCAGAGGAAATCAATGATAACTTTTCCTCTTCTTTTTCAAATTCTTTTTTAAACCATTCCACTCTAACAGCCCAAGTAGCGCTTTCAGAATAGATTGGTCCGATTTCATAGACGCCCAAAGCGCCCCAGTTATCCATATAATTTTCTCTTAAGCCTTTTCCAACTGTATCAATACCTTCTCCCCAGTTATCAAACATCATGTATCCACGAGCCCACCCAAAGGCATTGTATGAATTAGGCCAAATAAACCGGCCAAAAGTAGACTCCAAGCCTGCAATAGAGGGAAGTAAATAACAGTCTAAGTTGTATTTAGTACATGTTTCAATAAAGCTTTTTGCATCTCCAGCCATAGGCGAGTCATAACGGTTTAAAACAGATTTTATAGCCAATTCCTTTCTTTTAAGGTCCTGAGCCTTTTGTTCTTCTTTAGCGATTTTAACCGACAAAGACAGTTGGGCAGATCCACCGGCTTGATATTCAGCCATAACAGCTCCGCCTTTGAAGAGAAACAGACCTGTAATCATTAACATTAGGATTATTTTTCTCATAAAAAAAATCCTAAAGCTTTTCAAGAAAAATCTGAAAAACCTTAGGATCTGACAGTATTATAGCATAAAACTATAGGTATGTCAAGCAACTACATAAATAGTCCTATATTAAAAAACCTACAATTCGAGGCTAATTTATTGATCAAAAAATTGAAATTTTTGGTAGAATTGTAAAGGTAGGTCGCGTAGCTCAGTTGGCTAGAGCGTTTCATTGACATTGAAAAGGTCACAGGTTCAAGTCCTGTCGCGACCACTATTTGACAAGACGAAAAATAGAAGTATAATAATAATATGAAAAAAGAAATTAAATTTACTACAACTACCATCTCTTAGTGAGGGGTAGTCCTGTAGCATAGATTATCCCTCCCAAGAGGAGGGTTTTTTTATGCTACAATCTATTTAATAGTTTAGAATTAAAATTATGGACAAACAAAATTTAGACAATCTCAGACATTCGTGCGCTCATTTGCTAGCTCACGCTGTAAAACAACTTTATCCTGGTGCTTTGAATGCCATTGGACCTGCCATAGAAAACGGATTCTATCAGGACTTTGATATGGGGAAATGGAATATTTCGGAAGAAGATTTTCCCAAAATCGAAGCTAAAATGAAAGAGATACTTCCTACTTGGAAAGGATTTTCATTCAAAGAAGTAACCCTTCCCGAAGCGAAAAAGTTATTCAAAGATAATAAATATAAAATAGAGATGGCGACAGAATTTGCGAAGCAAGGAAAGAAACTCCAAACAAACGATCCAGGAGACTTCCTTGACCTTTGTAAGATGGGTCATGTAGAAAATCCTTCCAAAGAGTTACGCCATTTCAAACTTCTTTCTGTTGCCGGAGCCTATTGGCGAGGCGATGAAAAGAACAAAATGTTGACAAGAATCTATGGCACTGTCTTCCCGACAAAAGATGAATTGGAAAATCATTTAAAAATGATCGAAGAAGCCAAAAAAAGAGATCATAGAAAACTAGGCCAAGATTTGGATCTATTCGCTTTTTCCGATCTGGTCGGGAAAGGTTTACCTTTACTTATGCCCAAGGGAGCCACTATAAAAAGAATATTGGAAAGATTTATCGTTGATGAAGAGATAAAGCGAGGCTATCAACACGTCTCCACGCCGCCAATTGCTAAAGTCGATCTTTACAGGACTTCGGGACATTATCCATACTATAAGGAAACGATGTACCCACCAATGATCGTGGATGAAGAGGAATTAATACTACGACCAATGACCTGTCCTCACCACTTCGCTCTTTTTAAAATTCGACCCCATTCCTATCACGAAATGCCGATCCGCTATGCTGAAATTTCACCTCAATTCCGTTATGAGAAAAGTGGTGAATTAACAGGGCTAATGAGAGTAAGAACATTTTTACTCTCTGATGCCCATATAATAACACCAAAAAATCAGGCAAAAGAAGAAATAGTAGGCGTTTTGGATCTGATTGATTTCATCAATAAAGCTCTGGGACTCAAGGCTGGAATAGATTATAGGTACAGACTTTCCCTTGGAGTAAGGGGAGATTCAAAAAAATATTATAAAGATGATGAAATGTGGAACTTCGCCGAAAATATCCTTAGAGACGTCCTTAAAAATCAAAAAGTTCCTTATTTTGAGGCTGAAAACGAGGCGGCTTTTTACGGCCCGAAAATAGACGTGCAAATGAAAAACGTCAACGGTAAGGAAGATACGGCCTTTACAGTTCAGTATGACTTTGTCATGCCAAAAAGATTCAATCTCAGATTTATCAACAAGGAAGGACAAGAGGAAGAGCCTGTCGTAATTCATCGTGCTTCTCTTGGCGCATTTGAAAGAACAATTGCGTTCTTGATCGAACATTACGCTGGAGCTTTTCCTCTATGGCTTGCACCGGTTCAGGTCGCCATTTTACCAATTTCAGACAAATTTCAGGATTATGCCTTAAAAATTAAAGAAGAGTTGAAAAAGGAGTTAATCCGTGTCGAGCTCAATAATGACAGTAAAACACTTGGAGCAAAAATCAGGGAAACAACGTTGCAAAAAATTCCCTATATGATTATAATTGGAGAGAAAGAGGCGGGAACTGGAAAATGTTCTGTCCGAACCCGCGAAGGTAAAGATTTAGGCCAAATTACAATTTCCGATTTTGTTTCAAATCTAAAATCTCAAATTGAGAACTTTTCATAGACCAAGGTATCAACCACGAAAGTATTATTTCATCAATTTCAGGATTGAGGCTCCGACCTTGAGGGTTATAAATGAAAAAGGAGAACAAATAGGAGTCATCACTAAAGAAGAAGCTTTAAGAAAAGCTCAAGAAGCCGAATTAGATTTGGTTTTAATCGCTCCAAAAGCTCAACCTCCAGTGGCAAAGATTATTGACTTTAAAAAATTTCTCTACCAGGAGGAGAAAAAAGCCAAAGAGGCGAAAAAAGGCATTAAGAAAAGTACGACAAAAGATGTCAGCCTTGGTTTATTTATCGCTGAAGGCGACTTGACAAGATTGGAAAACAAAGGCAAGGAATTTTTGGCCGATGGACATCAGGTCAGAATCAATCTAACTTTAAGGGGTAGAGAAATGGGTAAAAGGCAGATGGCCTTTGATTTAGTAAATAAATATATAGCTGCTCTTGGCGACGTAAATGTTTCCAAACCTCCCAAGTTTGAAGGTAGAGTGATCCGAAGTGTGGTTGCAAAAAAGAAGTAACAAAGTTATAATAGAAACTTCACTATGACTAAAAATAAACAAAAAACTAGGAAATCCGCCGTCAAAAGATTTAGAGTTTCCGCAAAAGGAAAAGTCCTTCATAGATCTAAGGGTTTTCGCCACTTAAAATCTAAAAAGAATAAAAAATGGTTAAGGCGCATGAAAAAAATGAATACAGTGAGTGGATCTTATAAGAGAAAATTGTTAAAAATGTTGGGCAAAAAATGATATGGTTCGTGTTAAATCAGGAATTCAAAGCAAAAGGAAACATAAAAAAGTTCTTAAACTTGCCAAGGGTTACTGGATGACAAGGCACAAACAGTTTCAGAAAGCAAAGGAAGCTGTCCTCCATGCCGGAGAATACGCTTTTACCGGTCGAAAACAAAAAAAAAGAGAGTTCAGGAAACTTTGGATAATTAGACTCAATGCGGCGGTTCGCCCTTTGGGTTTGACTTACAGTCAGTTTATCCAAAAATTAGCAGCGAAAAAAATTGAATTAGACAGAAAAATTCTGGCTAAATTGGCCGGCGAACATCCTCAAGTCTTTGCAAAAGTGGTCGAGAAAGTAAAATAAACTTCTGCTATAATTTTCTTCATGGTCAATTTGGACGATACAAATAAAGAATTTCACAACGAGCTCAAGAATATTTCCAACAATGATGAATTGACTAATCTACAGATTAAATATTTGGGAAGAAACGGAATCATAAATGACTTTCTGAAAAAAATTAATGACATCCCAACAGAAGAAAAAAAAGAATACGGTAAAAAAGTAAACGAATTAAAAAATTCGTTTCTTCGATTAATCGAAGTAAAAAGAAAAGAACTATCAGAAAAAAAATCAGACAAGTTCTTTGACTCGACTCTTCCAGGAAAAACTTTCCCAATAGGTAGCCTTCACATTGTTTCTTTCGCTATTGAAGAAATCACAAAAATTTTTGAAAAAATCGGATTTATCCGCGTTTCCTATCCTGAGGTTGACTGGGAATATAGCGCTTTTGAAGCTTTGAACATGCCTAAAGGTCACCCTGCTCGAGACGATTTTGAAACATCATATATTGATTTCCCTGAAAATCTAAAATTTGGAAAAATGGTTTTGACCCCACATACTTCGAATGGCCAAAATCGGGAAATGAAACGTGTCGGAAAACCTCCTATTAGAATGATAAATATTTCGAAGTGTTATAGACCAAATTGGGATGCAACCCATACTCCGATGTTCTTCCAGTTTGAGGGTCTTTGCGTTGATCTCGACATAAATATCACTAATCTCAAAGGTACTCTTGATTATTTTGCCGAAAAATATTTTGGTAAAGGAACAAAAACTAGATTAAGACCTCATCATTTTCAGTTTACGGAACCATCCTTTGAGGTTGATGTCACTTGTACTGTCTGCAAAGGAACTTCAAAAGTAAATGAAAATAAATGTAAAGTTTGCAAGTCAGGTTGGCTGGAACTTGGCGGAACAGGTATGGTCCACCCTAATGTTTTGACTGAGGGAGGTATAGATCCAAAAAAATTCTCTGGATGGGCATTTGGATTTGGAATCGAAAGAGTCATTATGATGAAATATGGACTCGATGATATTAGAAATTATTACAGCGGAGATATCAGATTCTTGGAACAATTTTAATATGAATATAAAAATTACCCATAATTGGCTTCTTGATTATCTTGAAACCAATGCAAATCCGGATGAAATCAGGGAATATCTATCTCTTTGCGGACCCTCCATTGAATCTGTCGAAAAGATTGGCAACGATTATATATATGACATCGAGATCATATCTAATAGGATTGATTATGCATCTGTACTCGGCATTGCCCAAGAAGCTGTTGCCATACTGCCAATGTTCGGTAAAAAAGCAAAATTAAAGTCCAATCCTTTGAAAGATTTGAAATTCAGTAAAATAAAAGAAGGAAAAGGCTACGATCTCAAAGTCGAAATCCGCAACCCAGATCTAGTCTCAAGATTTACAGCAATAATTTATGATGAAATAGTCATCAAAGATTCACCGGATTTTATCAAAGATAGACTTGCAAAAGCCGGAGTTAAAATAATAAATAATGTCGTTGACGTTTCAAACTACTTGATGCTTACCTTTGGCCAACCAATACATATGTTCGATTATGACAAGATCATAGATCATCGAATGATTGTCAGAGAGTCCAAAAAAGGCGAAAAACTCGTAACCCTGGATGAGAAGGAAATCACGCTGCCGGGAGGAGATGTCGTGATAGAGGACGGATCGGGAAAACTAATTGACCTCTGCGGCATCATGGGCGGATTGAATTCGGCCATCACTTCAAAAACCAAAAGGGTTCTTTTGTTCGTTCAGACTTATAACAAAAGCAAAATTCGAAAGACAACCATGACGACCGGACAAAGGACCATTGCCGCAACATTTTTTGAAAAAGGTCTTGACGAAGAGAGAGTTGAGGCAACAACCGTTACTGCTTCCGAACTTATAGAAAAATACTGCCAAGGAAAGATTGTCTCCAAGATCCAAGACATATATCCTGAAAAATACCAAGGTAAAGTGATTGAAATTAATCAGGAAAAATTCGACAGGTTAATTGGAATAAAAATCGATCCAAAAACTATTATTACAATTCTGACAAATTTGGGATTTTCTGTCGATAAAAAAGCGGAAAAATACTTTGTTGCTGTGCCATCACATCGAAAATATGACATCACAATCCAAGAAGATTTAGTTGAGGAAGTTGCCAGAATTTACGGATACCACAATATTCCATCCCTGCTTCAACCACCAGCTTACGTAGAACAACCCAAAGAAATGGAAAATCTTTTCGTTTTTCAAAATAGAATAAAAACATTTTTAAAACATCTTGGCTTAAACGAAGTTATCAACTATTCTATGATATCCAAAAAGATGATAGAGGATTGGCCATTGAATATAAAAGATCACTTGAGACTGTCAAACACAATCTCCGAAGAAATAGAATATATGAGAAAGACGCTTCTTCCTTCCCTATACAAAAATATTAAGGAAAACACAGGGAAAAAAGAAACGTTAAGATTATTTGAAATCGCAAAAATTTATATTCCCAGGAAAAACGACCTACCACAAGAAAACTATAATTTGGGGATTGCTGTCAACACTGATTATTTTGAACTTAAAGGAATCATTGAAGCTGTTTATAAGGAATTAAATGTAGGCTCAATTAATAAATTGCCCTTACCGAAAATAACAGAAAAAAACAACGTTTTCATGGCTGAAATTGATTTTCAACAGTTAATTGATAACTATAAACAATTTCCAAAATATCAGCCTATCAATCCTTTTGCCGTCATTAAGCTTGATAAAACATTTGAGCTGGGGCCAAAAATGACCTACGAGGTCATAAGAAGCTTGGCCGAACAATCTAAACTTATGCAAAAAATCGAGGTGGTTACTCTATATGAAAATAAACTGACCCTTCGTTTTTATTATTCTTCAACTTCCCGAAATATTACCGAGGAAGAAGCCAAAAAAGAACTTGAAAAAATATAAGCCCTATAGTACACTATTGAAATGGCAGAGTTAAAAACACAAAGAAAAGAAGTTTTACAAAGTCCCCATCTTCTATTGATTTATGAAAAAAAAAGAGATGTCGATGGAAGAGTTTGGAAAGGCTTTGGAACAATGACTCCACTTAGCAAACCTGTTTTAGACTTAAATGAAAAGGCTGACGAAGAAATGTTAATTAGAGCTACTGAGGATACCGCAAATAACATTCATGGAAAAGAAGTTGAAGTTACTTTTTTTGATGTTGGCGGCCATGTCGGAACAGCAGTATATCAGGTGATAAGTTATTCTATAGCTCCTGAGGATTCTATTCGGGCTTACCCTCTGGGACAAGATTATGTTCAAAAAATGAGATCTCAAAGTCAACCTAAAATTTCAGTCAACATTAGCTACTAAGGAGTTGGCGTTGGAGTTGGTATAGAATAATCCCAAGGTTTATTAACTCCGAATTTGAGAGTTGATTCACCCTGCTTATCTTTTTCATTCGTGGCAACAACCTGAAGTTCATAAGCGCCATCCGTTAAATTAATCGTCTCGTCAATTTCCTCCCTATCACCGTCAATCGACTTTACTTCACTTCCATTAATTTTTATTTTCACATTTTTTATCTTGGCCAGGCTTATTATTTTTGCCTTTATCTCTATGTTATTAGAATTCACAGTTTGCTGACCCGGCGGATTTTTTATGGAAACAATCACGTCTTCCGAAGAAGAATCTGAAGTTTCGGTTGGAGGATGAAATTTAGGATCACCCTGATCTTTTAGCCAAGCATCAATTCCCTCCTGCCAGCGGTTTTTCCCGTCAGCGGAAACAGGATCGCTTTCCGTTATAACTATAAATTCTTTTTCCTCAAAATTTCCGTTTTTAACTTCGACGTCGTTGGCCAACTTACCGTTACTTTTGGAGATTTTTATTTTTTTGTAATATGGAGAGATGTCCTTTGGTTCTGTCCCGTCAATAAAATACTCACTCCTTGTCGGATAACCATCCTTGGGTAAACCTCCCAAATAAGAATCAATATTTAATGCCTTAACTTTGTCCGGCTTATTCATAATTCCGTCATCATGATCTTTCAGTAATTCCCTCATAAGCCTGTAAAAAATCGGCGAGGCGCCTGTCGCACCAGAGGCGATTTTTGGATTCATAGCTGAATTATCATTATTACCGACCCAGACTCCGACTGTAATTGATTTCGTATAGCCAACTGCCCAGTTGTCGCGCTTGTCATCTGTAGTTCCAGTTTTTACCGCTACTGTTTTTCCGGGAATATTTAGATATGAATTTGGTCCAAAAACATCGAGACGGGCATTATTGTCAGATAAAATATGAGAAATCAAAAAAGCCACTTCTGGTGTGATGACTTGCTTTTCGCGTACCCGCACTTGTTTATAAATTTTTTTTCCTTTGAAATCTGTGATTTCCGAAATTGATGCCGTCTCTTTTTTTTGACCACTTGAAGCAAATACAGAAAAGGAAGAAGTTAGGTCGAGTAAGGTAGTCTCGCCACCTCCTAAAGTCACGGCCAAACCAAAACGATTCAGGTTCTCCTGGGTCGGTGCAAAAGTTGAGATACCCATCTCTGAAGCTTTTTGCAAAAAATCACGAACTCCAACCATAGCCAACATTTTGACCGCCGGTATATTTTCCGAGTTGCCTAAAGCAAATCTTACCTGCATCGGACCTCTGAATTTGGCGTCATAGTTTACAGGAGTATAAGGTTTATCAACTGACGAACCAGATGAAAATTCGGTTTTTACATCCATCAACACAGTCGCCGGAGTATAACCTTTTTCAAAGGCCGTTGCATAAGTTATAGGTTTAATAGCACTTCCTGGTTGTCTTAGTCCTAATGCCGCATTAAATTTGCCGAATTTTTCGTCGTTAAAATCATAAGAACCCACCATAGCGAGGATGTCTCCAGTTTTGGAGTCTAGAACTACGACAGCGCCGTTAGTTGCATTTAGACCTTTTAATTTTTCTATCTCCTCGCTGACAATTTTTTCTGTTGTTTTCTGAACCTCCAAATCAAGAGTCGTCTTGATTTTAATACCCTGATCAATCAGTTTACCTCCATATTCCTGTTCAATTTTATCCTTGACGTAAAATACAAAATGGGGAGCGTCTATCGTTAATTTTGGAGAAGTAAATCTGATTTTTTCGAGTTCGTTCAAGGCTTTCTTTTCTCTTTCCCTGTTAATATAACCGTCTTCTCTCATCCGGCGTAGCACATCTTTCGTCCGCGACCGCCAAGCATCTTTTTTGCCTATAAAAGGCGAGTAGTTGCTCGGAGACTGCGGTAACCCAGCAAGGATTGCCGATTCGACCAAAGTTAAATCCTTCACATCTTTGCCAAAATAACCCTTAGAGGCAGTTTTGACTCCCCAAAAACTGCCGCCATAAGGAGATTCGTTTAGATACATGAGAAGAATTTCGTCTTTCTTATAGCGTCGTTCTACCTCAAGGGCTAAAATCATCTCCTGAATTTTTCTTGATATGGTCTGTCTTGATGTCAGCAGAACGTTTTTAATCAGCTGCTGGGTGATAGTTGATCCTCCTTGAAGGCCGCGGCCCAACAAAATATTAATCGCGGCTCTTATTATGCCAAATTGAGAAATACCACCATGTTTATAAAAATTCTTATCTTCAATGGAAATTGTCGCTTGCTTAAGATAGTCAGGGATTTCCGAAAAAGAAACTGGTACTCTATTCTTATCCTTATACATGTCATAAAGAATTTTTCCGTTTCTATCTTGAAAAACCGTCGAGTAACCTGTGACCTGAGAAAGCTTGGAAGGAGAAGGTAAATCTTTTGCATACCAGGCAAAAAGACCAAAAGAAAATATGAAACCGACAATAATTGCGGCTGTCGCAAAAATCAAACCGTAAACGACAAGTTTTTGTCGAGAATATTGCTGTCGAAAACGCAAACGGCGTGATAAATACATTAAAACAGTATATCAAAACTGTAAACATTTTCGTATAATAAAGCTATGAAAATCTTAGGGCGAAAAATAAAAAAAGATTCATTATGGAAAGTGATTGTCGTTATATCTTCACTCCTTTTGATTTTGTCATCGTTAGCGCCTTTATTTATAAGGTAAAATATTGTTCATGGATTTAACAGAACCTATAGCGTCCCTTCCGAAAACCAGTTCCGTAACAATCAAGAAACTTCAATCCTTGGAAATCAAGAACTATTATGATCTGATTAATTATTTTCCTTCCCGCTATGAAGATTATTCTTTAATCTCCAAAATTAAAGCTGTTCAACCAGGCGAAACAGTCACCTTAACAGGACAAATATCGGATTCGAAATATCAAGTCACCAGAACCGGTTTAAGGATTCAGGTTTTCAAACTCAAGGATGATACTGGAGAAATCGAACTGGGATTCTACAATCAACCGTATCTCCTTAGATTATTTAAAAAAGGAATGATCTTAAGTATTTCAGGAATCTGTGAAAGATACGGAAAGAAACTATCTATGAAACCTAAAGAGTATGAACTTAATAATACAAAAATTCATACTGGAAGAATCATTCCTATCTATCCTGAGAAAAGGGGACTCTCTTCAAAAACAATCCGAGAAAAAATGTTTAATGTTCTAAACAATGTTGAAAATAATCCGGCAGAAATTTTTCCAGAACAGGTAATTTCTTTCAACAACCTAATTAAAGAAAACATCGCTTATAAACAGATTCATTTCCCGGATTCTATAGAGTCTGCCCGAAAAGCGCGCGAAAGATTGGCTTTTGACGAACTATCAGTAATCCAACTTACAAACCGTTTGGTAAAAAAAGAATGGGAAAAAGAAAAAGTGGGCAACCGATTTACCATGGGGATAAACCATGAACTGTCCTTAAAACAATTTGTTGATAACCTTCCTTTTAAATTAACTAATGCCCAAAAACGCGTTTGGGAGGAAATTTCCGAAAACCTAAAGAGTCAGAAACCAATGAACCGTTTCTTGCAGGGCGAAGTGGGAAGCGGTAAAACGGTTATCGCTGCATTAGCCTGTTATTTTTCATACCTTAACGGTTACCAATCTATCTTAATGGCACCAACTGAAATTCTCGCCCTACAACATTACTCAACAATTATTCAACTATTTAAAAACACTAAAGTTAAAATAGGTCTACAAACAGGATCACATAAGACAAATTCCACCTCGGATATTAAAAAATTAAACATAATAATTGGAACACACGCCTTAATAAGCAAAAAAATAAAGTTCGGAAAAATTGGGTTGGTAATTATAGATGAGCAGCACCGTTTTGGTGTTGCCCAAAGATCAGAATTGAAAAATAAAGGAATCAATCCGCATTTATTGACAATGACGGCAACTCCAATACCCCGAACCGTTGCCCTGACTCTTTATGGAGAACTTGACCTTTCTGTGATAGACGAAATGCCGCCCGGGCGAAAACAGGTTAAAACTTTTTTTGTACCAAAAGAAAAGAGGTCGTCCGGTTATAGATGGATCAAGTCTCAAATCACCACTTACCATTCACAAGTTTTCATTGTTTGCCCTTTGATTGAAGAATCAGAAATTGAAACAATGAAATCTATTAAAGCCGCCAAGGCAGAATACGAAAACCTTAAAAAAATATTTTCAGAATTTAATCTCGGACTTCTCCATGGCAAAATAAAGTCTAAAGAAAAAAACCAAACTATGGAAGATTTCAAAAATAGAAAAATAGATATTTTGGTTGCCACACCCGTTGTCGAAGTTGGCGTTGATATTCCCAATGCAACTATTATTTTGATTGAAGGGGTTGAACGTTTTGGTTTGGCTCAACTTCATCAACTGCGTGGCCGTGTTGGAAGAAGTAACAAACAATCTTACTGCTTTCTCTTCACAGAAAAAGAAACTTCTACAATAGTTGAAAGACTGAAAATGTTTTCCAAAACAAACGACGGAAATAAACTAGCTGAAGAAGACTTAAAAATAAGAGGACCAGGCGATATCTATGGTATAAAACAACACGGATATTTGGATTTAAAGATTGCCAGTCTAAGCGACTATCAGATGATCGAAAAAACAAAGAAAGCGGTCGATTATCTAGAAAAGCATTATTCCATCGACGAACTTCCAGAATTGGAAAAAAGGATAGATAATCATAAAATGGAAGAGATCTCCAAAGATTAAATAAATTTGTTTACTTAAATGAACTTGTCAGATTATAAATCGGCGTAATTACTGACAGAACCAAGAATCCTACTCCAAAACCTAAAATAACTAAAATCATCGGTTCGATTAGAGTTGTCATTGATTTCACTGAAATTTCCGACTCCATCTCAAAATATTTTGAAAGACGAAGTAAAGTATCGTCAAGGTTGCCGGTTTGTTCTCCAACCTGGCTCATTTGAACAAGAATTGGCGGAAAAATTCCTTCTTGATCGAGGGAAACTCCAAGCGACTGGCCTTTTTCCACTTTGTGGCTTACACTTATAAAAGCTTTTTGATAGATCATATTTTCTGTAGTATCGATCACGATAGAAAGTGCATCAAGAATAGAAACACCGGCTCCTATAAGTATAGCTAACGTTCTCGTTGTGTCGACCAAAGCTGAAATGGAAATGACTTTTCCAATGACAGGTAGTTTCAAAAGAAGACTATCAAGATTATATTTGCCGTTCCTTGTCTGGACATATTTTTTAGCAAAATAACTAAGGGCAAAAACCCCAACTGCCATAAACGGCCAAAATTTTACAGAAAAAGAAGAAATTGTAATTAATATCTGAGTTGTAACTGGTAACTCAACATTAAAATCTTTATAAAGTCCCAGCAGCTTTGGGATAACAAATGTAATCATTATAAACATAACTACAAACATACCTATCAAAATCAATGCCGGATAGATTAGAGCCCCTTTTAACTTACTTTTAAATTCTCTTTCTTTTTCAAGGTTATCGGCCAGACGAAGCAAAATTTCCCCAAGTTTTCCTGACGCTTCTCCCGATCTAACCAAAGCAATGTATAGACCTGAAAAATTACCCCGATATTTATTTAAGGCAGAGGAGAATGAACCTCCAGCTTTTATATCCGAGTCTATACTATTAATCATTTTTTGAGTCCCTGGCTTATTAGCTTGCTTTTTTAAAATCTCCAAAGCGTCAATCAACGTTAATCCTGCGTTGAGCATTATCGCGATTTGACGAGTAAAATCAACTATGTCATTAAAAGTTACTTGATTATTTAGAGCGTTTAGAAAATCTATTCTTTGCTGTTTTACCTCTGTCACAGAGATTGGAAAATAGCCGTTTTTCTGAAGATACTCAACAACAGAAGAACTTGAAATGGCTTCAATCTGTTTTTCGATCAAAATCGTACCTTTGAGGGCTTTATATTTAAAGATCATGGATTTAGCTCCGGTTTATTTTTATAAATTTTTCCAGTTCCTTTGGTCTAATAGCAAACGAGAAAGCAGTCTCTTTAGAAATTAACCCGGCTTTATAAAGTGACAAAAGATTTTTCTCAAATAGAAGCAATCCCTCACCTTCTGACGTTTCAAGAATATTGTTAATAAGATAAGTTTTTCCTTCTCTTATAGTAGTTGAGACAGCTGAATTGCTGATAAGAATCTCCGCGGCAGGTATTCTTTCAATGCTATTTTGCTTAGGAACAAGCCTTTGCGTAACTATCATTTTCAGTACTGTCGATAGCTGATTTTTAACCTGGTTCTGCTGATGGGGCGGAAAAATGTCAATTATTCTATCGATTGATTCCGGAGCCGAATTGGTATGCAAAGTAGAAAAAACCAAGTGACCGGTTTCTGCAGCTGTTAAAACCAACGAGATTGTATCAAAATCTCGCATCTCTCCAACTAAAATAACGTCAGGATCCTCTCTCAAAGCTGACTTTAAAGACAGACTCCAAGAATGAGTATCTTGGTGGAGTTCTCTTTGGGAAATGATCGATTTTGAAACCGGGTAAACATACTCAATTGGATCTTCGATAGTAATAATGTGTTTGGAATATCTATGATTTATTTCATTGATAATTGAGGCTAGAGTAGTTGATTTTCCCTCTCCTGTTGGGCCTGTCAAAAGAACTAATCCTTGACGAAAATCAACGCACTTCTTTAATATGGCTGGTAAACCTAGCTCTTCTATACTTTTAATAGTGGCTGGAATCAGTCGGAAACTACCGCAAATTACCCCTTTCGCATAATATAAGTTGACTCGGAAACGGCCGTTATTATAAGTAACTGCCAAGTCTAACTCCCGGTTGGCGAGAAAATTTTCCTTCTGTTCACCTGTCAAAGATCCAAGTAACATCTGTTCAGCCATCTCACCCGTAACTTTACTCATGGTCGTCAACTGGAATAGCTCTCCGGCCACACGAATAGTCGGAAAATATTCCGGAATAATGTGCAAATCTGAAGCTTGTTTATCAATCACCAACTGCAAAAGTTTATTTAATTCCATATTAGGTTTCGGCAACTCTTAATACCTCTTCAATTGTAGTTATTCCTTCCAATGCCTTCAAGTACCCATCCTGTTTCATCATAATTAGGTCTTCTTTTCTTGCTTGTTCTTCAATGGCTTTGGCTGACTCTTGTTGTAATATCATTTTGTTAATACCAGGTGAAACTTTCAAAACTTCAAAAATGGCTACTCTTCCCAAATAACCCGATTGGTTACACTCGTGGCAACCCGTACCTTTAGATAATTTTATCGGTTGAGTTTCATAAATCTTCGGCAAAAAACTACCTAAAACTTCCTTGATATTTTCTTTTACTTGGGGGATCGGTTCGTAAACGGATTTACAACTTTGACAAATTCGTCTACAGATACGCTGAGCTATGACTTCCGTCAGTACCGAAGCAATTAAAAAGGGTTCGGCGCCAAGATCAATCAATCTAGGAATTGCCGTTGAAGAATCATTTGTATGCAAAGTTGAAAAAACCAAGTGGCCTGTTAGCGCGGCTTGAATTGCCAGTTGTGTGGTTTCTTTATCGCGAATTTCTCCTACCAAGATGATGTTAGGATCTTGTCGTAAAAATGAACGAAGACCAGTGGCAAAGGTAAGACCAGCCTGGGGATTTATTTGCACCTGATTTATACCGGCAATTTGATATTCGACCGGGTCTTCGAGAGTCATTATATTGACGCTTGGTTTATTAAGTCGAGATAGAATTGAATACAAAGTGGTTGTTTTTCCTGATCCAGTAGGACCTGTGATAAGAATGATTCCGTAGGGTTTAAGGATTGCCTCTTCGACAGCCTTTAACTGGGGTCCTCTCATGCCTAAGTCGAGTAGACCGGGAATTCCACCGGTTTTTTTTAAAAGTCGCATAACGACCTTTTCACCATTGACAGTTGGTAAAGTAGAAACACGTAAATCAACTTCCTCGTTACCAATTCTAAAAGTAAACCGGCCATCTTGAGGAATACGTTTTTCATCAATCTTCATCTCCGAAAGAATCTTTATTCTTGAAATTAAAGCATCGTGGATGGTTTTCGGTAAAGACAATTTTTCCTGAAGTATTCCGTCAATCCTGTATCTAACCTTTGTCCTGTTTTCCTCGGGTTCGATATGAACGTCAGATGCCCGACTTTTTATGGAAAATTCCAAAATAGTCGAAACAATTTTGGCAATGGGAGCTTCGTGAATCGCCATACTTGTCAATTCTGTTTTTCTGCCTTCTTTACTGGGAATGTATTCTTTTAAGGCTTCTCTTACTTCGGGAGATAAACCTTGGCTATAAGCCAGGTCAATCATTTTTTGAATCTGTTCTCCGTCGGCTAAGGCCAAGATAATTTTTTTTCCTGTCTTTTTTTCCAAAAAATCAATAACAGCAGAGTTGTAAGGATCAGTCGTCGCTAAATAAATTTTTGATTGAGAAGGATCGAAACGATAGGGTATTACTTGATATTTTCTGGCAATTGGTTCAGCAATCATGCCAACTGCCTGCGAATCGATCGGAGATGAGTTTAAATCAATATAGGCTATTGACTCGATTTCGGCAATCGCCTTTATGACATCTATTTTTGACAAAGTGGATTTTTCCAATAAATATTGATCAAGAGCAATATTCTTCTGCAGACTAGAAACCTCGTAATGATCTGCTTCCTCGCGTGTTAGGTTTCCGTTTTTTACCAATTGATCCAGTAACAGTTTCGGTGAAACGTTCATAATTTAAATATATAGGAAAATTCTGTTAAAATGCAAGGTATATGATTCCCATTTTGCTCGTTTCTCGCAGTCATAAAGAAAATATCGCTTACATAAAAAAAAATAAAGAAAAAAATCATTTGCTCTTTGAGATAAAACCCGAAGGAAAAGAATTTTCTATCAAAGAAATAAAAAATCTCATTAAAGAAACAAGTATTTTTCACAAAGAACTCCGGGTTTATTTTTTGGAAAATTTTCATATCTCTTCTTTGGAAGCTCAAAATGCCTTTCTTAAAACACTTGAGGAACCGCCAAATAATACTTTATTTATTTTATCTACCGACAACGAATCAAGACTCATCCCAACCATAGTTTCCCGAACAAAATTAGTTTTTCTCGGAGAAAAAAAATATCTTTCAATTGCATCTTCTATTAAAGACAGTTTCAACAAGCTTTTAAGTGAGAAAGATTATAAATTTTTATCCGACAAGGTTTTCGTCCCTTCTGATAAAAAAGAAATCGGTTCTATTTTGGAAGAATCAGTTTATTTTTTCAAAGACCGTTTAGGTAGCGATAAAAAAGCTCCTTCAGTTATTAAAGAAATTGTCAAATTAAAAACCCTCCTCGAAAATAATAATCTCAACCCTCAATTAACCCTTGATCATATCTTGATTTTTATCCACAAACAATATACGATGAGTTAAGACCATGAAAAATAAGCTTGCCTTCACCTTAATCGAACTTCTTGTCGTCATCGCTATTATTGGTACACTTTCTGCCTTGTTTTTACCAAATTTTATGGCGGCAAGAGAAAGAGCCAGAGATACACAAAGGAAATCTGACCTTAAACAGATCCAAAAGGCCTTCGAACTATATAAACAAGATCAAACTCCGCCATCTTTTCCCGCTACATTACCTGCAGAAAATGTTTGTTGGTCAAGCCTGGCCGGATGCACGGGTAACATATATATGAATAGATTTCCGACCGACCCCTCACCAAACAAACAGTACTATTATGACGTTGATAATAGTACATTAACTTATACTATGTGCGCCTGCGCCGAAAACAGTGCCGACCCTGATAGCACGAACGACTGTGGCGTCTGTGGTAGCTGTTCAAGCGGGAAGTGTTATACAGTCATTCAGCCATAATTTAAACTATTAAATATTAAAACTTAAATAGTCAAATATGAAAAAATCATTCACTTTGATGGAGATGCTTATTGTAATAGGTATTATTGCTATATTAGTTGCTCTTGGAGCATCTTCATACTCAACCGCGCAAAAAAAAGCTCGAGACGCTAAAAGGAAAAGCGACTTAAAAACAATCCAAAATTCATTTGAACAGTATTATTCAATCTGTAATTTTAGCTATCCTTCTGCTATACCTGCCGCCGGAGCCAAATTGACGGCGACTGTTGCCGACTGTAGCTCACTGACAGCCAATGTCGACCTTCTAACTATGCCTGCTGATCCTTTAGGAGGTAATTATCAATGTGTCGGTACCTGCGATACGGCTGAATATTCTATCTGCCCGAAAGATATATCAGCTGGTACATATTTGGAGACAGAAGACTGCAACTCGACCAATAAAAGTTGCTGTATCACTAGCCAACAATGAAAAAAAGCTTTACTCTGATCGAAATCCTTGTCGTCGCCACCATTATAGGTTTATTGGCGGCTGTAGCAGCGATTTCTTATACACAGTTAATTAAGCAATCAAGAGACGCCAAACGAAGAACAGAGATGGAACAAGTAAGAACTGCTTTAGAAATTTACAGATCCAATGTTGGAAGTTATCCAAATGGTTCAACCTGGGCAACTACATTAAATGTACTCACTACTCCAATAGTATATCTACAAAGCCTTCCCAGAGACCCAAAGCCTCAAACTTATTCTTATTATTACAACGGCTCAAATACAGACTACACCTTAGGAGCCTTTCTCGAAACCGGAGGGACAACTTGCGTCGCCGGCCAGTGCGGCAATAATTGCAACTATTGTCTCGGACCATATGGACAAAAATAATCTTGCTTTTACTTTGATTGAATTGATAGTAACTTTATCTATTATTCTAATCTTTGTTACCTTGACTCTACCTAATTTTAATATCTATTCCCAACAACTTAAGTTGAAAAATGACGCTCAAAAATTTGTTGACATCTTTGAACTAGCTAAAAAAAAAGCTATTACATCTGATCTATATGACCAAAGTTGTTCACAATTTAACGGCTATAGAATTACTCTTGATGCCAATTCATATATTCTAAAGTTCGGTTGCGCCGGAGTATACCAAAATATCCAAACTTATAATTTCGATCCAAACAATACATCTATTACAGGAGTGGGAGACTTTGATTTTCCTCCGCTTGGACTAAATATCAATTTATCCATTAGTGCAATCCGTTTTAAAAACACTGCAATTAATCAATGTATAGACATCTCAGTTTCAAGAATAGGGATTATTAATATAAATAATAGTCTAGTCTCCTGTTAAAAAAATTTATGGGAAAAACAGTAAAGAATTCTTTTTCTTTAATAGAAGTATTGGTGTTTATCACTATTTTGAGTTTGGTTTTTATTACCGCTACAGCTGTAACGATTTTTTCTTTAAGAGCCTTGACCATTAGCCAGCATAAGATTCTTGCGACTCACTATGCAGAAGAAGCTCTAGAATGGGTGAAGTCGGAAAAAGACAAAGATTGGCTTAATTTTACCCAATATGCAAGCGACGCCGGAATAACCTACTGTATCATTTCCTTTGATTGGTTTACTGAAGGGGCCTGCGATGATAGTTATTTTTTAGGGACACCAAATATTTTTTTAAGAGAAGTCAAGTTAACTAATATCGGTATCAACCCTGTAAGTCAAACCGATGTTGAAGTTGTAGTACATTGGCAAGAAATTAATGACACTTACAATGTAACGCTAAAAACTAGTTTAAAAATACTTGAATAAAAATATGTTGAAACAAGGATTTACTTTTATTGAGATGATTGTTGTATTATCCATCATCGTTTTAATTGTTCCGACTGTTTTTGTAATTCTTTTTAGCATTACAAATGTCACAACAAAAACTTACCGATTAGCTGTCACAAAAAGAGAAGGGGATTATCTATTGAATGTTATAACCAATAATATTCGTAACCGAGCTATAACGATCCATTCCGCAGTTCCAGCCGACGTGACTAATTTTATTTGCAATGATACTTCAAAACCTGTTCCATATAACTCAACCTCACTTTATTTTAAAGACAGAGACGGCAATACGTTTGGTTATCTCCTTAATGAGAATAAATTTGCCTCTTATTCTTCCTATCTATCAACCGGGCCAACTCCAACTGGCACTCCTACTCCGGCTCCAACTAATCCTCCAATTGATCTTACATCCTCGAGTCTTATCGTTCAGAATTTTTCTATTGGCTGTGAGTCTAGTGCCGCCTATTCATATCCGACAGTTTTGATAGCCTTTGATATATGCTATAAAACTTCCTCCGGCGATTGTTATGCGGTTAGAAGTGAAGAAAGTTCAATTCTTCATTATACGACAAGAGTAAGATTAAGAAATTCTTATTAAATTTAGTTTCAGAATTTACCTTATTGATATTTAAAGCTTTTTTCTTTATATTAAAATCATGGCTGACAGTTTTTTTTCGATAGATATGGGTGAAAAATATACCCACTTAGCCGACGCTAAAAAAGTAGGGGATCTACTTGAAGTTTATTCTTTGGGAAAGGTGGAGACAAAAGAAGGTTTTTTTACTGCCGAGTTAGAAAAAACAATTGAAGAACAAGCCAGCTCTATTAGTAAACTCATTAGTAATATAAAAATTACTAAAAAAAACGTTAATGTCGTCATTCCCGATTCTTTAACATATAATCAAATACTTACTATGCCTTACCTTAATGAAAAAGAACTGATTTCTGCCATAAAATATCAGGCCGACCAGTTTATTCCTATGCCAATTGAGGAAACTAACATCGACCTTGAAATAATCCAAGAATATAAAGAAGAAAAAAAGATATTAATCCTTATAGTTGCTGCGGCGAAAAAATTAATCGAGAAAATTCAAACTACTATTGAATTAGCAGGCCTCGTACCAGAATCTGTAGAAACAGAGCTCTCAGCCAACTCGCGATTTTTACTGGAATTTAACAAAAAAATCATTGGCGAAGGAAAACAAAATATTTTGCTTATTAATTTTGGCGTCAATTCGACTAACCTGTCTTACTTTGATCAAATAATACCGACACTCAAAGAAAGTCATAATTTAACTCTTGGCTTCCAACTTTTTTTAAAGGAAGTCAGAGTCAATACTGATACAGATGAAAAAAAAGCCTTTGAAATCCTTAAAGGCTTTTCACCCGATCATCCATCAAGTTACCCCGTGGAAACTATCA
The DNA here is from genome assembly GCA_016215445.1 of Candidatus Roizmanbacteria bacterium. Classification (GTDB taxonomy): domain Bacteria; phylum Patescibacteriota; class Microgenomatia; order UBA1406; family GWC2-37-13; genus GWC2-37-13. The sequence continues at coordinate 301,446 of JACRJL010000001.1, read as the reverse complement.
TTGCGCCTCTTTTGAAGGAATTTGTTTTGGAGTTAAAAAGATTTATAAGTACAAAAAAACCCTCTACTATATATTTTATAGGTAATATCGCCAACTTCACTGGATTAACATCTTTAATTCAGAAAGAACTGTCAATCCCAACCGCTGTTCTTAATCCTCTCTCTTTTATTAAAAAAACGTCATTAGTAGACAACATCGCTCAAGATCTTCCTTTTTTTATTTCTACTTTTGGCGGTAATCTATAATGAAAAAGAAAAAAATAAACCTCATAATCAACCGGGAAGACTATCAAAAATACGAAAATTATTTCGTGCTTTTAAAAAATATTCTAATCGGACTTGTGGTTGTTTTTTTTGCCCTTTTTATTACTTTTTTTCTAGTTATCAAAAAATTAAATGATGATGAAGATAAACTCATATTAAGAAAAAAGACGCTTTTGCAAATTTTACAACAAAAAACAAGCGACGAAGCCAAAATCATCTATATTGAAAAAAAATATCATGACTTAAACACATTTTTAAGCGAAGACGCTTACTCGTCTCCCTATTATTCTTTACTAAACACAGCCCTGGGAGAAAGTACCCAATCGGCCTCCTTAAAATCCTTCAACATAAACAAAGACAGAGAGGTTAATTTTACAATTGCTTTTACCGATTTTACTCAGTTGCGGAATTTTTTCCGATTTATCGAATCGGAAACTTTTTTAAATAATTTCGAGGCAATTTCTTTAAAAAGTTTTTCTGTTATCGGAGCTACAATAGACACTAAAGAAAATTATGAGTTGAGTTTTGTTGGCAAATTCGTCCAACTAAAACGAGACTTTACCGTAAAATGAAACTTAAAATTAAACCCTATTTGTTGCGCCTTCTTAGGGAAAATGCCGTCTATCTATTTGGTTTGATTTTCCTTTTTTTGTTGATTATTGTAATTATTAAAACAGGATTTGACAGAATAGCAGCTACTAATTCAAGAATAAAAACTTTAAATAATGACATTGGTCGCTTACAGTCGAAAGCGGCTTTTTTTCAAAATACATTGCCATCGACCGAAAAATTGGATGAAGATGTAAAACTTTTAAATAAACTCATTCCTAATATTGAAGATTATTTTTCTATTATCTATTCTTTGGAAACTCTGTCTCAAAAGACAGGTTTTGTTATTACCGGATATTCTGTAAATATTGGCAAGTCTTCTCCAAATAAATTAAAATTGTCAGTCACCGGAGTAGGGGATACAAACTCGTTTATGAAATTTCTAGACGAATATAACTTTGAAGGCGGTCGTCTAATTACTTCAGATAAAATTGAACTAAATCCTCAGCTAACAGGATCGATCAGAATTGATCTGACCTTTTATAGTAAAACAACTTCAACTGGTGTTGGTGAAATTACCCAGGATAAGAAAACCTTTCAAGAACTGGAAGCTATAAAGGAAAAAGTTAATTTTGAATTTTCAGAAGCTTCACCTGAAGGAGATTTCGATTTAACTTATCCGCGAAAAACAAATCCATTTTAAGCTAATTTTTGGTGTTTAAGAAGTTTACGAAGTCCTTCGGAAACGATGACCCCTTTATTCATCCAGAACTCGTATCTGTCTTTCTTTAGTTTAAAAACGGCCGGTTCAGACATCGGATCATATGTTCCAACTTCTTCGATATAGCTACCGTTAGCTTTATAACGCTTATTAACAACTACGATTCGATAGGCTGGTTTGCCTTTTTTTCCAATTCTATATAATCTTAAAGTCGCTGCCATAGGTTAAAAATATATCACAAAATATCTAAATTTTCAAAAGCTTTTTTTGCGGCTTCCTCTTCAGCTTCTTTTTTTGAAGGCGCAGTTCCAACTCCCAGTTTTTTTCCCTGAAAAAAAACGCCTACTTTAAAAACCCGTTTATGCTCGGGTCCTGACTGCTCGAGAACTTTATATTGAGGTGTGGTTTTAAACTTCCCCTGGATAATTTCTTGGAGTCTGCTTTTTGGTGCAAGATATTTTTTGTTTTTCACTAAATAATCCAACTTGTCTTTAAACAAAAATTGGCAGACAAACTGATAGGCCTTTTCAAAACTCGTGTCTAAAAAAATAGCGCCTATCAAAGCTTCAAATGAATCAGCTAAAAGATTTTTATTGATTCTTCCCTGACTTTTTTCTTCGCCTTTGGACAAAAACAAATATTCGTTTAAACCCAATGCCTTTGATGATTCAGCTAGACTATCTGTTTTTACAACAGCGCTCTTTATTTCTGTATAATCGCCCTCTTCAAGAAAAGGAAAATGCTTAAAAAGATAAACTGATGTGATAAGAGACAAAACGCTATCTCCCAAAAATTCTAGCCTTTCGTTAGACGGCAATCTAAAATTCTTATGCTCATTTAAGTAAGACCTGTGGATAAAGACGTTTGTCAATAAATCTTTATCTTTAAAAGAAATTTTTATTTTTTTCTCCAGATTTTCAAGCTTTTGTATCATAAATTTTTCCTAAAACTGCATTAATAAAAGCGTATGATTTTTCGCTGCCCAACTCTTTGGCTAATTCAACCGCCTCATTGATAATAACCTTGGCCGGTTGACTTTTTTCGACGGTTAACTCATAAATCGCTAATTTGAGAATCGCTAAATCTATTTTAGCAATTTTATTTATAGGAAACTTTGGTGCATATTTCTTAATTAGATTGTTCAGATCGTTTTCCGATTTTTGTATTAGTTTTGATTTAACTGAGAGAGACGGTTGAGGAGTAAATTGCTGACTGTAAAGTTCTTGAATAATTTTTAATCGTTCTTTATGTCTTGGATCCATTTTATTTACCGCAATACTTACAAACTCGATGAGACAGCTTCATTTTTCCACAATTTCCGCACTTCACTAATTGAGGTAATGATTTTAATTTAGCGGCTTTTCTTTTACCTGTTCTTTGTGTTGAATGTTTTCTTTTTGGTAGGGGAGCCATATGAAAAATTATAACATAAAAAACCCGCATCACAAATGAAAATACTTGTATAAAAAAGGTGCTTATATAAACCTCTTGACAAAAGATGCAAAATACTCAATAATGAATTTAATATGAAAAACTTCAAAATTGGTTTCACTCTTATTGAGCTTTTGATTGTTATTGCTCTTCTCGGCGCTTTAGCGGTTGGTCTTCTTGCAGCTCTCGATCCGTTTGAACAGCTAAAAAAAGGTACTGATACAGGTATCAGAAATACGGCTGCAGAATTTCAGGGAGCCTCTGTACGCTTCTACTCAATAAAAAACTATATGCCTTGGTGTACTGATGCAACAACGTGCACAGACCCAGCGACAGTAACACTCGAAACTTTAGGCGGTACGGCAGTTGCTAATATAGTTACTACAGGAGAATTGAAAACAGATTTCGTCCAATTGGCAGGTGGACAACTTGGCAATATATGGGTTACAGGAACGAACGACCCTCCAACAGTATCAGCTTGTTATAAGCCGACTTCAAAATCGTTTGCCAGCAATGGTAATACGAAGTTTAATAAAGATGGTACTTTGGCGTCACAGCAATCAGGATGCCCGACAGGCGACCCAGCAGACGAATGTTATTATTGTATAAAGTAAAATTTCTTAAATGCGTTTCTTGCGTAATAATAAAGGTTTTACCTTAATAGAACTTTTAATCGTTATCATAATCCTTGGAGTATTGGCCGCTTTAATAACAGGAAATTTTTTTACGTCTTTGAAAAAAGGTAGAGATGCGAGGCGTAAAGCCGATATAGGACAGGTGCAAAAAGCTTTGGAACTCTATTATGAAGATAAGCGAGCTTATCCTACTCAAGCGCCAGACCCTGGTTTTGTTTTCGGAGAACAGTTTTCTGACCCTTCAACCGGAAAAACTTATATGCAGAGAGTAGCTACCGATCCTCTTGGAAATACTGATTACCGTTATGAATCAGATACCGACGGCACATACTACAAACTTTATGCCTGTCTTGAAAATGATCAGCAAAATCTACCTTATCTGAGCAGTCCAACTTCTTATAACTGCAATAAAAACTGCAAAGATAAAGATAATAATACTATACCTTGCATCTGGGGAATTTCTAGCGCAAATATCAATCCTTGATATCGTCGACTCACCTTATTTAAAGTAAAGTGTACTTTTTGAGAAGTTCCTTTTTTAGAGTTAAACCATCTTGAAAATCCTTTTTTAATTGGAGAGCTTTATCAATCTCAGAAAGAGACATTTGTTTTGCTTTTTCTTTAACATTAGGATCTTTAGCTTGATCATAAAATAGAGAATAATACACAGCCAAACTATAAGGGATTTTTGGGTCGGTCGGAGCCAACTTCTGACCGGTTGACAAAGCTTTTATACCTTCATTTAAATTCGTATTATCTAAGGTCACTTGGTAAAAAAGATATTGATTTTTTGCTCTTGTTTTCCAATAGAAAATATTTTTAGGTGACTCGGATAGGGTTTTCTTATTATAATAATCACTCAAAGCCACTATCTGTTTTGCGACATCAGTTTGTTTTTGGTAGGCAGCGATTGCAGCTAAATAAGACAGACTCGATGACATTTTATCTTCGTAAACATGCTCTCTTCTTATCTTTATAGCCTTCTCAAAATAAAAAGCAGATTTTTGATAGTCGGAAATCTGCGGTTTAGAATAGTTTACGCCTAAAGCATAGTAAGTATCAGCTAACCAATAAATAAAAACCGAAAATAATAAATATGCGACAATAATTGAATTAATAAAAATGGATAAATACTGATAATTTGATAATTTTTTGAGTTGAATAGTTTCTTCCTTATTTTTATTTAATTCTTGTAGAGAAAAAACAAATGCGGGAATCAAATAGAAGAAAACATTAATCATGGTAGTAGAAAAACCAAAAAAGTTTGTAATCAAAATTGTCAAATAAGCGATCAGCATAAAAAAATACAAAAGGATATTCTTATCGCTCTGATTTTTTATAAGAAAAATTACAAAATATATAAAAGCCCCTATCAATAACAGATAACTGCCTAAACCCAAAAATCCAGCTGTTGCTAAGTAGTTAAAAAATTCATTATGTGCCTTGTTGTAGACGAAATCCCATTCCGAAGTCAGATTATGTTCTACTGGACGGATAAAATAGTAACTGTACGCAAAAGTTTCTAAACCCGTTCCAAAAAGTGGATATCTTAATCCGAGATCTAAGGCACCTTTCCAAACAATTTTTCGAATATCAAGCGACTCTGTAACATTGGCAGAATTAATTTTGGATAGTCGTAAATCAAAAAAAGATCTTTGGTTATACAGCAAAACTCCAATCAAGACTGTAAAAATAGAAACAACAACAAGTAAAAATTTACCCTTGTTTTTTACTTTTTTGTAAAAGTAATAAATGACTAAGAATATCAATCCCAAGCCTACAGCGGCTAAAGCAGAACGCGACCGCGTAAAAACAACAAAAATAAAATTGGAAAGAAGATACAAAGTATTCAATACTGTATATTTAATGTTCTTTCTGTTTTTAACTAAAAAGTAAAGCCCAATAAAAAAATTGATAGCCAAATAGGCGCCCAACCAATTTGGCTGACCCAAAGTGGAAAAAACTCTATCTTCCGGTCTAAATTGCAAAGTAGCGTTATCCCAACAAGAATTATCAAATTTCTTTCCTTTTGATACCAAAAGACAGGTCAAGTCGTGCCCCAATTTTCCAGGCAAACCCCAAATAATCACGAAGATAGAAGAATAGATCGACGTCTTTAAAAGAGATATAACATTAATCGGATTCGAGACCAGACCATAATATAGTATGATATAACTAACTATCGATAATAAACCGCCATTGAACCGGCCGTAATAACCGTAAAAAGAACTGTGACGATCAAGAGAGAATACTGTTGAGAGAATTTGGAATAATAAAAAAAGTACTAAAAAGATATCTAAGGGAGTCTTTTTGAACAATATTTTTTTTGATAAAATCATCTTAAGAAGCCAAACAAAAGAGATCAAAATAGTCACAACATATATAAAAATCATTTTATTAAATTCGAAAAGTTCAGAAGTCATTGGAGCAAAAATCAGTGGAGTCAGAAAAAAAAGACTTCCATAAAGGAATCTTAAAATATTATCTAATTTTTTCATTATGTTCAATTTTACTAGTTTCTTGACAAAAATTAAACTGCCCTTTTTTTCGAGTTTTGAAATCTATTTTGATTTGGGTACCTCTGTGACAAAAATTGCCATAAAAGACAAGGGAGTAATTTTGCGGGAACCCACCTATTTAGGCTACAACAACCGTACTAACGACTACCTTTTTTTTGGTACAGAAGCCAAATCAATCATAGGTAAAACTCCAGATTTCATTAAAATTGTCCGTCCAGTCATCGCTGGAGTCATCTCTGATTTTGATGCCCAAGTCGCACTATTAAAAAAATATCTAGAAAGATCTGCTTATCTTTACTTTTCTAATCAAATGATTAAACCAATATTGACAGGAATTGCCATAATTCCACCTGTTGCTACCGAGATTGAACAAAAAGCGGTCGAGGAGTCTTTATACAAAGCTGGAGTATCAAGAGCTTTTTTAGTTGAAAAACCATTGGCCACGGCTGCTGGCTGCAATCTAAATATTTTTTCTCATCAACCAAATCTAATTGCTGATCTGGGTGGAGGATTGATTGAACTCTCCATAGTCGGAAGCGGCGGAATTATATCTCAAAAAACTTTGAAAAATGCCGGAGATAATATGAACAAACTTATATATAACTATATTTATTTGAAATATGGACTGATTTTGGGTGAGGCAACTTGTGAAGAATTGAAAATTAATCTTTTAAGCTTTGACTCAATTGACAAAAACGCCACAATTAGGGGAAAATCATTGGAAACCGGACTACCTAAGTCTGTCAGGATAAAAGGTTCTGATATAAAAGAGGCCCTCTTAACAAACTTTAATCAAATTATTGACGCAATCAAGGAATTAATAGAAACATCGCCACCAGAAATAGTCGACGAGGTCATGAGTAAAGGAATTATTTTAACAGGAGGACTTTCCTTAATAAAAGGACTGGATAAGTTTTTTGAACAGGAAATTAAGATTAAAGTTTTAAGCGAAGAAAGCTACCAATACGCGACAATAAACGGTTTAGCTAAATTAGCCCGACACAAAGACCAGCTTACCAAACTAATAATCCGTTAATATGAGGTTGATTTTTTCAATATAGTTATATAGAATTAAATTCCGCTCTTTGAAAATTAGAGACAGTTTTTTCTTGCCAATATAAATTTAGTTTCATTAAACGGGTTAGGAGTCAGACGGAATACGTCTGACAACAAACTTTTTTAAGAGTTTGATCCTGGCTCAGGATGAATGTTGGCGGCGTGCCTGAGATATGCAAGTCGAGCGACCTTTTTGCCGCAAGGTGAAAAGGAGCGGCGGACGGCTGAGTAACACGTAGGAATCTTCCCCTTTCTGGAGAATAGCCTGCCGAAAGGCGGGATAATACTCCATGGTCCCCGACCTAGTCGGGGTAAAGAGGTTAACTCCTTGGAAAGGGATGAGCCTGCGGCTTATCACGGTAGTTGGTAGGGTAAAAGCCTACCAAGCCTATAACGAGTAGCTGGTCTTAGAGGATGGTCAGCCAGAGGGGGACTGCGACACGGCCCCCACTCCTACGGGAGGCAGCAATCAGGAATAGTCGGCAATGGGCGAAAGCCTGACCGCGCGACGCCGCGTGTAGGAAGAAATTCTAACGAATGTAAACTACTGTAGTAGGGGAAGAAGTCCCGACTTAGTCGGGATTGACGGTACCTTACTAGAAAGGGGCCGCTAACTGCGTGCCAGAAGCGTCGGTAATACGTGGGCCCCAAACATTATCCGGTTTTATTGGGTGTAAAAAGTAGTGTAGGTGTCCTACTAAGTTTTGCTTTAAATACTATAGCCTAACTATAGGAAAGGGTGAAATACTAATAGGATGGAGTTATCTTTAGGGAGATTGGAACTCAAGGAGGAGTAGTGAAATGCGTTGATACCTTGGGGAACACCAGTGGCGAAGGCGAATCTCTGAAAGATAACTGACACTGAGACACGAAAGCTAGGGTAGCGAAGCAGATTAGAGACCTGCGTAGTCCTAGCCTTAAACGCATGCTTGCTAGCCGCATTTTTCCACCTTCGGGTGGAATGGTGTAGCGAAGGTAACCCGTTAAGCAAGCTACCTGGGGAGTACGGCCGCAAGGCTAAAACTCAAAGGAATTGGCGGGGAGGCACACAACCAGTGGAACATGTGGTTCAATTCGATACGAACCGAAAAACCTCACCAGGGTTTGACATGCTATCGTTTATTCTGCTAGAAATAGTGGGAAATCCGCAAGGATGATAGCACAGGTGCTGCATGGCTGTCGTCAGCTCGTTCCGTGAGGAGTGCCCTTAAGTGGGACAACGAGCGCAACCCCTATCTTGTGTTAAATCTGTCACAAGAGACGGTCCCGCCTTTGGCGGGAAGGAAGGAGGGGCAGACGTCAAGTCAGCATGGTCCTTATACCCTGGGCTACACACATGTTACAATGGGATGAGCAACGGGCTTTGCCAAACGGTAACGTTCCAGCAAATCCCTCAAACCATCCCTCAGTGGGGATTGAGGTCTGCAACTCGACCTCATGAACGCGGAATTGGTAGTAATCGCGGATCAGTCACGCCGCGGTGAATACGTTCTTGCCTCTTGCACACACCGCCCGTCAAGCCAACAAAGTCGGGGATATTTGAATCTTGCCATTAGGTGAGAGAGGATAACGCCGGCGATGGGGGTTAAGTCGTAACAAGGTAACCGTTCTGGAAGGAGCGGTTGGATCACCTCCTTTCTAATTTTTTTCTTTATGAAAGAAATTGGTCTTACATAAGACCTTAAACTTTCCTAGCCCGTTTAATAAACTAAATTGTTCAAGAAAGTAACTCAATCTCGCTCCCGATTTTCGGGAAGTTAAATTCAAAGATACCTGTTGTCGGTTTTTCCTCGGTAAAATGTCGCCAAATAGTAATTTCTAAGTATCGATTATCTTTTTTACCTGAAGAACCCGGATATATAACTAGTTCACCGGGAGTACCACCGAATAAATTGGGGACATATTTAGCTTTTTTTACAGTTTTATTGATTTTAATATTAATAAAATCCCCAAATTCATATTTGCCCTTAAAATCCTCACGGGTAATTGTCGTTTTTATGTTGCCAAAATTGTCAATGTGACCTATATGGTATCCTGATAAATTCGGAATTTCATCGACTTCAATATCTTCTAGTTCAAGCTCGTCTTCCATATAATCCATAAGATGAGCTGAAAGTCTTGAGAATAAATCTCGAGAATGAAACTGGCCTTTTTCGTTTAATCCTTTATATATAAATAATTTCTCAACCCTATATTTGATCATGGAAAAATCATAGCCTGAATTAGGACCTATCAGATAGATTCCCGACTTTAATCTTATAATTAGTGGTTTAGCTCCGGCGGCTCTATCAATACTTTCTTTAGAGTGAAGTCTGGGATCGGTATTTTGAAATATAACAGTCTCCAAGGGTGAACCAAACATTTCTATGTCCTCTACTAACTGATTTATCAAAAAAGCGGTATGAATTGTTGATGGGGTAGAAGAGACGAAACTAATGTTGGAGTTTTTAGAGTCTTTTAAAAAACCTTCTGTGGCAATTTTTATTTCTGCACAACTCAAACTATCATTAGCCAAATCAGCGACAACAATTAATTTCTTCATTTGTTATTTTATTTTATCTAAAATTAATGGGTTCATGTCGTCAAGCGTAATCAATCCTTGGATTCGTTTGTTTTCATCAATTACAGGTAATGCATAAAGTTTATACTTTAACATTTTTTTAGCAACGATTTCTTCAGGAGTGGTAAAATGGACAACGACGACGTTTTGGGTCATGAATTTATAAACAGGAGTATCTAAATCTTGCATTAGAAGTTCATGAAGACTCAAAACACCAACCAATTCTCTCTCTTTATTGACGACATAAATGTAATCTAATGAAGAAAAATCAATTGTTTTCTCTCTTATTCTATCTATAACTTGACGAACACTGTCATTTGGATCAACCGAGAGAAACTCAGTAGTGATTAGTCGACCGATCTGGTTGTTAGAAAATTCCAAAAGTCTTTCTATATTGGCTTTTGTTTCGGAATTCAATAAACCGATAATTTCATCTTGCTTTTTTTTTGGCAGAGTCAGAAGTACATCAACGGCTTCGTCTGGATCAATAAAGGTCAAAAATTTAGCGGCTTTTTCCGCTCGAAAACTTTTAAATAAAGATGTTTGATAATTTATATTTAAATTGCTAATAACTTCAGCGGCTTTTTCCGTATCAAGAATTTTCAAAAATTTACGGGCATTGATGACATTTGTTTGTTCCAAATAATCTGCCAAATCTTCTGGTCTTATTTTCTGAAGTTTTGCCTCTTGCTTCTTTAATCTTACTTCACCGCGGATTAACTCTAAAGGTTGGATATCAGCCCAAGATAAAAATTCCGAAGTCATCTTAAGATTAAATCTTCTGATAAACTTATAAAAGTTATCGCCTCCAAATATCCTAATCCTTCTGGCCAATCCCAAAAAACCAATATCGACTCCGGCAAGAGTCAATTTTTCTTTATCTTGATTTAAAGCGACATCGTTGACACGAACAATTTTATTTCCTTTAAGATCGATTATCTGTTTATCAAGTAGGTTTTTAACCAGATAAAGTTCATTTTCTTCAAGGTATGAAGAAAGGAACTCTTTTTCAATTGTTAAGTTGTCGTTTATCCTTTGCAAATAATCTGTCGAAATGATCAGTCCCTGGTCTGCCAGACTTCTCACGAGTATTTTTGTCACAATTGGGTTTTCGGAAATTAAAAAGATGAGATCTTCAAGTTTACCTATGAGGATTTTATCTTCTGTATAGACCTTTTTCCCAACTATTTCAGAAAAATAAAGCATGATTTTATTATATATAACTTATTAACAATATGCTATAATTTTTAAAAGTTTAGCGTGCGTAGTTTAATGGTAAAACAGTTCTCTGATAAAGAACAGAGCGATAGTTCGATTCTATCCGCACGCACAAAAGGACGCCAGGTCGCTTAGCTCAACGGCAGAGCGCTTCGTTTACATCGAAGATGTTGGGGGTTCAAATCCCTCAGCGACCACTAAATTTTTATACCGTATCTTTTAGCTGCAGTATAAATTATTTCTTGAAGAAGATCTTCATATTCCATTCCGCTTGCCTGAGCCATCCTAACAATATAACAAGCCGGATCGTGTTCTGGCGGTGTAATTCCTGGTGGTGAGTTTACTTCCAATACATAAGGATTTTCATTCTCATCACAACGAATATCTATGCGACACCAATCCCTAATTCCAATGGCATTCCAGAGACTATAACAAATTTTTTCTATTTTTCGTTTTAAAGATTCAGAAATTTTTGCAGGAATTTTTAGATGATCGTGTCCTTTAGATTCTATTTCAAAAAACCATTTGACCTCAAGAGAATCAAAAGGTAGATATTTTTTAGGTAATAGCGAGTGATCAGATTCCAAAATAGGTAATATCCTCGGAGGATTTCCGACCATGCCAACTGAAAATTCTCTTCCCGATAAATAATATTCAACCAATGATTTTTCTCCAAATGTTTTTTCAATATAATTCACCTGCTTTTTTAATTGAACAAAATCTCTAACAACACTTTTATTTGTGATTCCTGCCGAAGAACCTTCCGACACAGGTTTGACCATCAATGGATATTTAAAGGAAATATTAGAATTAACGTCATTTCTTCCCAATAAATAAAAAGGAAGAGTTGAAATATTATTTTCTAAAAGTATTTCTTTTGCTTTAGCTTTATCCAACATTAAAGCCTGGGCAAGTGGAGCAGAACCAGTATAAGGAATTTGAAGCATTTCTAATATAGCTGGTATTTGCGCTTCTCGATCAGATCCATGTAATCCTTCAGAGACATTGAAAACCAAATCAATCTTATTTTTTAGACGGTACAACTTTAGATAAGCTTTTTCATTTGCTTCAATCGGAAAGACTGTATACCCTAACTTTCTAAGATATTTTATCTGTAATTTAGTTGTTTCTGGATCGTCAAAATCAGTCTCTTTCAGAGTCTTTGAATCTTTTGGGTCTGGATAATGATGACGAACGTTATAAAGAAAGGCAATATTTTTCATAAGTAAATATATTAATTAATTTTGTCCAGAAGGTCAAACATATCTTGTTGTAGTTTGTAAGCTCTTTTTTTGTTTTTTCCTAAAACAGTGTAATACAAAAGCCCATCCTTGACCGGAGCTGCCGATGAAAGCACTATTCCTTCCTTCTTCTTTTTGTCATAAACAATAGGTTTTAGAATGTTTATTATTTTATCGAAAGAAGGAAATATCTGTGACTTAAATTTGTAATCGTTTCTATTAAGAACATATATATCAGAGAAAAAATCTTCACCATAAAGATCATAGACTAATTTATAGATATCAGTTCCTCCAGTATTTCGAGTATTGGATTCACAAACATAGATATGACTGTTTTTGCCAGCAATCATGTCTATATCGAAATGACCTCTGTAACCTTCTTCGGCATATTTTTCCGCTATGAAGTAACCAGTATCAGTAATTCTCGCCGCTGTTCTTTCGTTTAAGACGTCCTCGTGAATATCAAGTCCGTAATATTTTCCTTCTTTTGTCACCATCATTACGCAGTAATACAACATGTCTATCTTGCCATTTTTGTGGATTTTAAATTCGATATTCGGATAAGCGCCAAAAGCCTCATAGTTCACATTAATTAATTCTTCTATTATTATCGGGAACCTCTCCCAATAACCATCCTCAGATAGAAGTTCATAAATTCTCTTTTCGCATGATTTATAGTCTCTAGGCAATTCTCCTTCTCTAAAAATCAATACGCCGTGGCCACCGCTTCCTTTATTTGTCTTCAACACTACTCCTTTTTCTCTTATATAAGTGTTGGCGGCAATTTTTGCGGCGTCGAGTTTTCCAACGCAAATTACTCCCTCGGGCATAATAAAATCAGGCTCTACAGCTCTTGATTGTTGGGCTAACTGCCTTATACCTGATTTACTGCCGAAAAAATTGACTGTCCATGCGTTCTCTATTTCCGGCGCCTCTGGTGTAAAAACATTGAGTCCGAGCTGGATCATTCTTTCTTTTAATTCCAAAAATTCTGGAGAAGTTGCATAACTGATTAATTTCACTTTTTTGTATTTTTTTGCTTTCTGGATTAAATCACTAAACAACTGCTTATCCGTATATAAATCTTTGCAAATAAGCCCAGTTCTTTTTTGAGGGACATAGATGTCGACTTTTTTATTATTTGTAATCGATTGAAAATAATTTTTAAAGTTGTTGGAAATTTCTATTGGAGAAATGTAAATAAACTCTTTTTCACTGGCGTTGGCAAAAAGATAACATTCAGATGTATCATTGCATTCGTTGATTAATTCAAATCTTTTCTCTATTGGTTGAATAGCAGATAAAAAGGACCACTCATCTTCAACAACATTATAGATATAAATGACAAGTTCCTTTTTTTCTTTCTTAAGCTTTCTCAAAAAAACTTTTTTTAAATTTTTTTTTGGAGTTCTGTGAGATCTTCTTTTATTTCTTTTTTTCATTTTTTTCAACTAAGAAGATTATCTACAATTTTGCCTATTTGTCAAGAGAATTTAACATTGAGGTTTTATTTAAATCTTCGAGAGACATTATTTATTATTTTTTTCACAATTGAAACAAAGCGAATTTTGTTCAAAAATAGTAGATAACCGAAGGGCCCGCTTGTCGTCCCATAAGGTCCAAATGAAGGATTGGCATTAGGATCTATAAAAAAATGATTGCCATTTTTGTCAATTATTAATTCGAATCTAGCATAGTCTTTGAATTGAAGAATTTTAAAGGCCTTCCTCACATCTTCTTTTATTTTTTCATTCAATTTATAGGATATGCAATCATAGATCTCTTTTTCACCCCAAGCTGCTTCATAGCTATACAAGGGATATTTTTCTTTTTTAAAAAAAATTCTTTCTTCGGCTAAAATAATACTTTCTTCTTTATCTTCTATCATCAAAACCGTTATTTCTTTTCCTCTAATATATTCCTCAATAATGACAGACTGATGATATTTGTCGATCAAAAAACCAACCCGATTTCTCAGCTTGTTTTCGCTTTCAACCACTGAGTCTTGATTGATTTCTAAACTTCCGTGTGATTCGTTCAACTTAACAATTAATGGAAATTTGAGACTATTGTCTAATCGAATATTTTTGTTAGTAAATAATTGAAATTTTGGTTGAGGTATGCCAGACTGATTGAGAATTGCCTTTGTCAAAAATTTACTTGAATTAATTGACAATCCTATTGCGTCTGTACCTGTATATGGAATAGTAAATAAATCCAGAGTCGCCGGAATTATTTGAATAAGTTCCTCTTTACCAAAGACTGAATCTACCAAATTAAAAACCAATAAGGGTTTAATTTTTTTTAGTTTAATCAAAGAGTTAGCATTACCCGGTAAAAGTATCACTTTATAACCTAATTTTTCAATTTCTTTTTTTACTACCTTCGATCTTGGAAAAACTTCAAGTTCGGTTTTATAATGCTCTTCAGTAGAAAAATACTTCCTCTTTGCTTCAGAATAAAGTACAACTATAATTTTATTATTCATAAAAATACAAAATCTATTATACTCATAATATGAAGAGAAATTTACTATCTTTTTTGAAAGACAACTTTAAAAATTTTGGAGAATTCGTTATCAATATTTTTATTTTCTTACCTTATTTTTTTTCTGTACCTGCTTTATTAAAAACACTTTTCTCTCCGTGGCGAAATCTTTCAGTAAAGAAAACCACTCCAGGATTTTCTTTCTCTGATTGGGGGAACCGGTTCGCTTTCAATTTTATTTCAAAGGTAATCGGTTTTTTTATGAGGTTATCAATTATTTCTTTTTATTTTATCTTTCAAACCCTTTTTATGATCTTTTTACCCTTAATAGCAATGGGTTTTTTTCTACTTCAGCCTTTCCTTTATTTTTTTATGCGTCTAAAAAAATCATCGGAAGAAGAAAAATTGGCTTTAAAAGTAAAATTTGTAAATGATCATCTACTCTATGAAGAGAACAGGCAAAAGGTTGAAGCTTGGTTCGAAAGATACTATCAACAACATGTCGAAAAGATCAAATGGTGGAAATTATCCAATTTATTGTCTTTCCCGCCTCTAGCTCGAGATTGGTCTGTAGGTTATACTCCTAATCTTGACGACTATACGACTGATCTCGCTTCTTCATCTTATCTGCACCACATAAACAACATCGTCAACCGAGAAAAGGAAATAAATGAAATAGAACGAATCCTACTCAAAAATACTCAAGCTAACGTCATCATTGTTGGAGAAGAAGGGGTAGGTAAACATACGATAATTGATGCTTTAGCGAAAAAAATTTACTTAGGTAAAACGAATGTCCATTTGATGTACAGACGAATCCTGAAATTAAATATGGAAAAAATTCTCAATAAATTTGTTGATCATAAACAAAGAGAGAACTTCTTTGAAGAACTATTAGATGAGGCTGCTGAAGCAAAAAATATCATCTTGTTTATTGACGATTTTGAAAAATATTTAGACTTTTCAACTTCTTTGAAGAAATATTTTAAAACTGATCAGCTCCAATTTATTGGTCTTACATCGCCTTTTTTTTATCAAAAAGAAGTCCTACCTGATGAAAAAATTAGCCAACTTTTTAATAAAGTGGATGTATACGAAGTTTCCAAAAATGAGGCTTTAGAAATCCTTTTAGAAAAAACTTTCGATTTTGAAGACTACCATCAAGTCATTATTCCCTATGATTCTCTAATAGATGCAATAGAAAAAAGCGAATTCTATCTAACCTACATTCCTTTTCCAGAAAAAACCGTCGATCTTTTAGATGCTGCCTGTGTTTATGCTAAAACTAAAACTCCTAATCATAAAAATTTTCCTAAAGTAACTCCAGAGATAATTGATGAAATTCTCTCTCAAAAAACTCATATTCCAACCACAATCAGTTCTCAAATGAAAGAAAAACTGCTTCATTTGGAAGCACTTCTTTCCTCTCAAGTCATGGAACAAAAAGAAGCAATAAGTAAACTGTCTGCCAACTTAAGAAGCTCTTTTTTGTTAATAGGAAAAAGAAAAAAACCTTTAGCAAGCTTTTTATTCTTGGGTCCGACCGGAGTAGGGAAGACGGCGACTGCCAAAGCTGTGGCTTCTGTGTTTTTTTCTTCCACTAATATTCCCAATATCTCTAAATATCTTATTCGTTTTGATATGTCCAACTATCAATCAAAATATGACATCCCCCATTTAATCGGCGACGTCAATAGTCGTGAGCCAGGACTTTTGAGCTCTGCCGTAAGAGAACAACCCTATGGAGTTCTACTTTTAGATGAAATAGAAAAAGCAGATAAAGATTTATTAAATATTTTCTTGACTATAATTGATGAAGGTTACTTTATGGATGGATTTGGCCATCATATAGACTGTAAGAATCTCGTCATCATAGCTACATCAAATGCCAAAGATGAAAGCATATTCCTACCAGAATTTATAAACCGCTTTGACGGAGTAATTACTTTTAATCAACTCTCCCATAAAACTTTAAGATTGATTTCTGAGAAAATCCTGGACGAACTTTCCAAAGATGTTTTTCAACTACATCAAGTTAGGATAAAAATTGACGAAGAAACAATTAAATCTCTACTAAAGAAAGGGTATAACCCGCGATACGGAGCTAGAAACTTAGAAAGAGTTATACGAAACGAGATCGAGGATAAAATTGCCAAATTAATTTTGGAAGATAGAATCAAGCCAGGTGACACAATAACTCTCTAATAAATTCTTGATACTTACTATCTTTTGTGCTATATTAAATCCATTCTATATGCTTAAAATATATTTCACCGCTTCGACTTCTTTTGACGGAAAATATTTGGAGCAATACAAAAAAATAGTCAAATATATAAAAGACCACGGCTTCAAACTAACTTCGGGAAATCAAATAATCAATAAACAGCTTCTTGATCAAGATAAAATGCTTTCAAAAGAACAAATCTTTAAACGTGAAAAAGAAAGAATAGAGAAATCTGACTGCATTATAGCCGAAGTCACTAATCCGTCGCACGGAGTTGGAGGAGAAATAGTTTACGGACTTATATCAAATAAACCTGTACTTGGATTAGTTTTCCAGGATAGTAACGATGTCATTTCGCCAATGATTGCTGGAAACCCTTCTGATAATTTTTTCCTGGAAAGATATTCAATAGAAAAGCTTCCTTATCTGTTAAAAAATTTTCTTGATCACGTAGAGTCAGTAAAAAACCGAAGAGGTAAGCTGATTGTTATAGATGGCGGTAATGGTTCAGGAAAAACTACTCAAGCAAAACTTTTAATTGAATACCTTAAAAACAAAAACGTCACGGCTAAATATATAGACTTTCCTCAATACTATACTTCCTTTCACGGTAAAACTGTTGCGAAATTTTTAAGAGGGGAGTTTGGAAATATAGATGAAGTATCTCCTTACCTAGCTTCTTTATCTTTCGCACTAGATCGGGCTACTGTAAAAAAAGAAATGGATGATTTTTTAAGTCGGGGAGGATTAATCGTTTCTAACCGTTATGTTAGTTCTAATTTAGCCCATCAAGGCGCTAAATTTGAAAGTGATAAAGATAAAAAAGAATTTATAGAATGGTTATCCGAGCTTGAATATAAAATTCATAAAATGCCTAAGGAAAATATAGTAATTTACCTTTATGTTCCGTGGAAAATTGGAATAAAATTAACGGAAAAAAAATCTGATCAAAAATATTTACAAGGCAATAAAGATATAGAAGAAAAAGATTTAAAAAATAGGATTGAGTCAGAAAAGATGTATCTTAGATTTGCATCGGAAAATAAACATTGGGTCAAGATAGACTGTGTAGAAAATGGGAAAATACTGGCGCCAGATATTATCAACCGAAAAATCCTCGACATTCTTCGAAAAAAGGGCTATATATCCTGACCTGCCCGCCATCGGCAATCGCCGAAGGCGATTGGCAGGCGGGTGTTTGACAAACTTTCTTCTTCCTGATAAGCTTGGTGTTATATGGACAAGAAATTGAAAAGTTTACTAACTATCTTTGTATTAGTCTTCGGACTTTTTGTCGGGTTGGTTGTTTTTAATCAACCAATCAAAACTTTTACAAGAGCCAAAGAAGAGTTGATACCTTCATCGGATAGTTCTCTTATCTTTGCTTGGCCTCTCACCGCCAAAGCCAATGGAACAGACAAAGTAGAAATAAACGTTTTTGTTAGAAATGCCAATAACCTACCTCTCACAAACAAACAGGTTACATTGCAAACCGACCTAGGAAACCTTGATACCTCAACTAATACTACAGACAAATCCGGAAAAGCTTCTTTTAACTTAACATCATCGTCAAATGGTATTGCTCAGGTGACAGCAATGGTCGATAATCAAATTCAAGTTAAACAAACTATCACAATTAAATTCGAGTAATTCTATAATATGAAAAAAATTACCAAAGTAGTTATTCCTGCCGCAGGATTTGGTACAAGGTTTTTACCACAAACCAAAGCGATGCCAAAAGAGATGCTGCCTATAGTTGATAAACCCGTGATTCAATATGTAGTCGAAGAAGCAATCGATTCGAAGATTGAGAATATTATTATTATTACAGGTGCCAATAAACGCGCTATCGAAGATCATTTTGATGAACCATCTCAGGATTTGATAAATAATTTAATGTCTGGAAAAAAAGAACATCTTCTTGAGGAGATTCAAAGAATTTCAAGAATGGCTAACTTTATCTATATCAGACAAAAAGGCCCTTACGGCAATGGAACACCTGTTCTGACTGCAGAACCAGCTATCGAAGATGAACCATTTGCTGTTCTTTGGGGAGATGAGTTTATCCATAGTAAGCCCCCTCGTTTAGCGCAGATGATAAAAGTCTATGAAAAATTGGGAGGAGTCATTATTTCCGGAGTAAAAATTGAAAATAAGGAAGATCTGAAAAGATATGGAATCGCTGATTTAACTCATGTTGAAAATAACGTCTATAAAATTAATAAGATAGTTGAAAAACCAAAACCGTCAGAGGCGCCGTCAAATATCGCCACCCACGGCGGTTATATTCTACCTCCAGGAATATTTTCTGCCTTAAGAACAATAGAACCTGGAAAAGGTGGAGAAATTTGGTTGGTCGACGCCATAAATCTTCTCAAAAAACAGGGTGTTCCAATTTATACAGTAGTTATTGAAAATGGTAAATATTATGATACAGGAAACAAATTTGAATATCTAAAAACTGTTATTGAATTCGCCGTCCAACACAAAGAAATTAATGGAGAGTTTAAGAACTTCCTAAAATCCTTAAATTTATGATTGAAAAAACCTCTCTTCATTGTTAAAATGTAAAGTTATGACTAATTCTGATAAAAAAGTAGAGGAACTATTTACCGCTGGATCTCACTTAGGACATAAAAGTAATAAGATTCATCCTAAAGCAAAAAAATATATTTACAGTATGGATAGAGGAACTTCAATTATAGACCTTTCCCAAACTGTAAAACTTCTTGAAGAAGCTAAGGATTTTGTTACAAACTTGAGCAAAAACAATAAAACGCTTCTCGTTGTTGTCACTAAAAGAGTCGCTTCAGCTTTTGTAAGCGAAAATTGCAAAAAGAATAATATACCTCATGTTACAGTCAAATGGCCAGCCGGATTGTTGACTAATTTTGACATGATTTCCAAAAATGTGAAAAAATTAAAAACAATGAGGGAAGAAAAAGAAACTGGAGAATGGAATAAATTTGTTAAACACGAACAGATACAGTTGCAAAAAAAGTTAAATAAATTAGAAAAGTTTTATGCCGGGATTGATTCTTTAGAAAAGCTTCCGGACGCAGTTTTTGTCGTTGATCTTAAAAAAGAAAAGAATTCAGTCAAAGAAGCCTTGGAAAAAAAACTACCCATCATTGGTATTGTTGACACAAACGTCGATCCGGATTTAATTACCTATCCAATTCCAGGCAACGATGATGCGTCAACTTCGATAGAATATTTTGTTAAAGAAATAGTTGATGCTTACTCTCAAGGCAAAAGTCAAGATTCAAAAGGCAAAAATTGAGATTAAAGTTATATGTACGATATAAAGAAGCTTAAACAGTTAAGACAAGAAACCGGAGTATCCTTTTCTCTCTGCAAAAAAGCTCTTGAAGAAACCAAAAATAATGTCGATGAAGCAAAAAAGCTCTTGACTAAATGGGGAGCTGATAAAGTTAAAGACAAAGCCGATAGAAAAATGAATGCCGGCGCGATTTTTTCCTACGTTCATCACAACAAAAAAGTAGCTGCTTTAGTAGAACTTTTAAGCGAAACTGATTTTGTTTCAAATAACAAAGAGTTTCAGAATTTGGGACAAGAATTATCTATGCAAGTTGCTTCTCTTAAGGCTGAAAAAGTAGAAGAATTGATGGAGCAAGAATATGTCCGCGATCCATCCAAAAAAATTTCGGACTTGATTAAAGAAGCAGTCTTAAAATTTGGAGAAAATATAAAAATAAATAAAATTATCCGTTGGGAAATATAACCATGGACTATACTTCGGACTTTAAAAGAGGCTGTCAAAAAACAATCGAGTCACTAAAAGAGGATTTAAAATCTATTCGTACAGGTCGAGCCACGCCTTCTCTTGTGGAAAACCTTGTCGTAGAAACCTACGGCGGTCAAAGTAAATTAAGACTGCTTGAGATGGCAACTATCACGACAGAAGGACCTCAAGCACTTTTAATCATACCTTTTGATCCATCAGTTATTTCTGATATTGAAAAGGCTATCTTGAAATCACCACTAGGTCTTTCTCCAAACGTCCAAGGCTCAAAAATTATTATTAAAATCCCTTCCCTTTCTACAGAACAAAGAGAGAAATTTATAAAAACAGCCGGAGAAAAAATTGAGGATAAGAAAAATCAGATAAGAAATCTTCGAGACGATGTTAGAAAAAAAATTAAGACCTCCTTTGAGAAAAAGGAAACGACCGAAGACGTAAAATACCGCCTGGAAAAAGAAATCGACAATATAAGCCAGGAATTCATTCAAGAAATAGAAACCATAAAAACTAAAAAAGAAGCGGAAATCAGAGAAATATAATTCTATGACGATTATAATCTTTATTCTTACTTTAGCTTTGTTAGTCCTTGTCCATGAATTTGGCCATTTTCTGGCCGCGAAAAGACAAGGCGTCAAGGTCGAGGAATTTGGCTTTGGTTTGCCACCACGACTTTTTGGAATAAAAATAGGAGAAACTCTCTATAGTATTAATCTTTTACCCATCGGTGGTTTTGTCAAACTTTATGGTGAGGAATATCATGAAATCAAAAATAAAAACTTGTCAAAAAGGGCATTCATTAATAAAAATTCTTGGCAAAAAGCTCTCATCATAGTTGCTGGCGTTCTAGGTAACCTAATTTTAGGCTGGGCTCTTATTTCTTACCTGTTTACGCAAGGAGTTCCTGTTCCTAGTAATAAAGTAACTGTTGAAAAAGTAATCAAAAATTCACCGGCGGAAAAAGCTGGTTTCAAAGAAAGAGATGTCGTCTTGACCTTCTATGCTCAAGCAGTCCAATCTTCTCCTACCAAACTAAAAAATTCCGAAGATCTTATCGCACTTTCTAAAAAATATGCCGGACAACAAATTAAAATCACAATTCTCCGAAGCGGAAAGCAGATTCCCGTAGTCATTACTCCTAGAAAAAATCCGCCAGTTGGAGAAGGTCCAATCGGTGTTATAATTACCTCTTTCGAAGAAAAAAAATTTCCTTGGTATCAAGCTCCTTTTTATGGATTGATAGAGGCTTCAAAAATCACTTATAAAATCGCCGTGGAACTTTTGAAAGTATTGGTACAAATTGCTAGTTTTCAACGACCGCAAGTCGATGTCGCCGGTCCAGTTGGCATTGCCCAATATGCCCAAACTGCTATAAAGTTTGGGAAAAATGCTTATCTGGAATTGATTGCTCTTTTATCATTTAATCTTGCTATTATTAATATTCTTCCTTTTCCTGCTCTTGACGGCGGTCGACTGATGTTTGTCATATACGAAGCAGTCACCAAAAAAAGACTCAACAAGAATGTCGAAAAATATGCCAACCTAATCGGAATTCTAATATTGTTATCTTTAGCAGTAGTCATAACCATCAACGACATTATCAAAATTTATCGATAATTTTTTTGTTATAATAATTTATGATTACTCCTTTTAACTCAAAATATCGCTTAATTACTGTTTCTGGAAAAGTCGCTGTTGGTACTACAACCTTAACAAAAAACCTCGTCCATACCCTTGGTTGGAAACATATTAATTTCGGCGCCCTACAAAGGCAATATGACCGAAAACACGGCATTAATGAAAATAGACAAGGAGCTGTGGCACGTTCCGATGACCATGAAAAGAAAATGGAAGAAATGGGTGAAAAAATGCTTAAAATTGAAAAAAATATAATTTACGAGGCCTGGCTGTCGGGTTTTTTGGCCAGAAATTACAAAGACGTCCTTAGAGTACTTCTTTTTTGTTCTCACGAGGACTTAAAAGTCGACCGTGTTGTTAATAGGGAAAACATTTCCATTGAAGAAGCCAAACACTGGATCAAACAAAGAGAAGAAGAAAATGAAAAAAAATGGAAAAAACTATACGGGGATTATGACTTTTGGGATAAGAAGTACTTTAATTTAGTCATAGACACTTATAAAACCGGTCCAATGGAAACTTTAGGGAAAGTCTTGGACAAATTGGGTTTCAGACATAAATGAAATACAATAAAATTACTATATCCGGAAAAATCTGCACCGGAAAAACTACCCTGCTAAGATATCTAGAAAAAAGATTAAAATGGCCTGCTTTCATGACTGGACAACTTTTCCGTGACTACGCCTCAAAGCAAAAACTTAACCTGGAAGGCGCTGAAGAACAAAGCGAGAATTTGACAAAGGTCGTCGATTATAAAGTCCGTGACATGCTCCATGCTCAAGGAAATTTAATCGTTGACGGTTGGATGTCAGGTCTGATGGCAAATAAATTACCTGATATTTTAAAAATATTATTAATTTGCAAAGACGATATTCGCTATAAAAGATTTTCAAAAAGGGAAAAAATTGCCTTAAAAGAAGCAAAGGAAAAGGTCGAAGATCGACAAAATAGCTGGTTTGTCAAAATTAAAAAAATACACAAAATAAATGTAAAAGAATTCACCGATAAAAAAAATTATAACTTAATAATTGATACATCTTATATCACGCCTCAAGCCGTCCTCAAACAAGTCCTCGAAAAAATGAAATAAATCGCTTATAATTAAATTCATGCTTTACTCTAAATTCTTCGGAAAAACTAAAAAAAGTTCAAAAGAGTACGATTCGGTAAATGCGACCTTACTTATCAAGGGAGGATTTATTGATCAAGTGATGGCAGGAACATATACTTATTTAACTCTTGGGCTCCGAGTTCTCAATAGAATTGAACAGATTATAAGAGAGGAAATGGATACTATTGGTCAAGAAATCCTTATGCCGGCTCTAACGCCGATCAGCAGCTGGAAACAAACCGGAAGATTTGATACCGTTGACGTTCTTATGAAAACAACTCCAGCAAATATTTTTGCAAAAGCAAAAAATGATACAGAATACGTTCTTAACCCAACCCATGAAGAAGTAGTCACACCTTTAGCTCAAAAATTTGTCTTAAGTTACAAAGATTTTCCCTTTGGTCTCTATCAAATTCAAAACAAATTTAGAAATGAACCCCGAGTAAAATCCGGCTTACTCCGTGGTAGGGAGTTCAGAATGAAAGATCTCTATAGTTTTCATACAACAGAATCTGACTTAAAAAAATACTACGAAAAATCAAAGGAAGTTTATATGAAGATTTTTAAACGATTGGGAATTGGAAAAGACACTGTCATTACTCTAGCGTCAGGTGGATCCTTTACAGACGACTATTCTCATGAATTTCAAACTATCTGTGAAACAGGCGAAGACACTCTATTTTATGAAAAAACCAACAACGTTTATTTCAATAGAGAAGTTGCACCCAGTCAAGCTCCAAAAGTCCAATATGAAGACAAGGAAAAACTTCCACGAAAGGAAGTCAAAGGAGAAGGAATAATCGGCGTTGAAGAACTCGCTGAATATTTAAAGATTCCTGTTGAAAAAACCACTAAAACTTTGATTTTTGAAACTGACGACAAACGAATTATTGCCGCGGCGGTTCGCGGAGGATACGATATAAACGAAGATAAACTAAGAAAGGTCGTAAAATGTAAAGCGCTAAAACTGGCAGACGAAAAAACTGTCAAAAAAGTAACCGGTGCCGAGGTTGGTTATGCAGGAATCTTAAATCTTCCGAAAGAAGTCGAGCTTTATATAGATGAATCAGCCGGAGGAAGATTAAATATTGAAACAGGTGCCAATAAAACTAATTATCACTCAATCAATGTAAATTTCGGAAGAGATATTCCCATCCCTGAAAAATTTTATGACCTGAAAGTAGCCAAAGACGGAGATTTAAACCCTGAAAGTAATGAAAGATATCAAGTTTTTAAAGCTTCAGAGGTCGGAAATATTTTTCCTCTATATACAAAATTCACCGAAGCTTTTAATTATAAATTTGTTGACCGCGATGGGAAAGAAAAACCAATCTACATGGGCTGCTATGGGATCGGACCGTCAAGGATAATGGGAATTATTGTTGAAAAATACCATGATGATAAAGGAATTGTCTGGCCTAAAGAAATAGCACCTTTTCAAGTCCACTTGATAGGACTTGATTTGAAAGAAGAATCTATCAATTCAAAAGTTCAACAAATCTATCAGGAATTAGTTAACAGAAATATTGAGGTTCTTTTTGACGATAGGGAAGATGTATCAGCAGGAGAAAAATTCGCCGACGCCGATCTAATCGGAATTCCAAACAGACTGGTTGTTTCAAAAAGAAGCGGTGACAAAATCGAACTCAAAAAAAGAATGGAAAAAAAGACCGAATTACTCACCCTTCCTGATATAATAAAGAGTTTATGAAAACGATAGTATCTCATCTAACTCCTGATATTGACTCGATTACGTCGGTTTGGCTAGTCAAACGTTTTTTACCTGGGTGGCAAAATGCAGAATTAAAGTTCGTTCCAGCTGGCTCAACTCTCGACGATAAATCAGCCGATTCTGACATAGATATTATCCATGTCGATACAGGAATGGGGCGCTTCGACCATCACCAAACCAGCGATTACACAAGCGCCTCACAACTTGTTTACCAACACTTGAATAAAGAAGGTTATTTGAAACAACATCAGGTGAAAGCTTTGGAAAAAATAGTCACCCAGATAACTTCTTTTGATCATTTTAGAGAAGTGTATTTTCCTAATCCTGCTGCCGATCATTATGAATTTATGCTTCATAAAATCATCGAGGGAGGGCTAAAATCAACTCTGAAGGAGGATTATCTAATTTTACAGGCTGTTTTTCCTTTTCTGGACGCTGTTTTTAACATCTTTATCAAAAAAAACAACGCCGAAGAGGAGCTAAAAAATGGTTTTATCTTCCAATCACATTGGGGAAGAAGCATCGTATTAGAATCAAAAAATGAAGAAACAATGAAACTCGCTCTAAAAAGCGGGTATAAGCTTGTTGCCAAAAAAAACCCAGAAAGAGGAAACGTCAGAATTAAAACCCTACCGGATAAAAAACTCGACTTAAAACCCCTCTATCTGAAGATCCTTAAAGTAGATAAAAAAGCCACCTGGTTTTTACACGCCTCTGGCAACATGCTTCTAAACTCTTCTTCGAAAAATCCAAACTTTATCCCTTCCTCTCTAACTTTGAATAAACTCATTGAAATCATAAAAAGTGTATAATAAGATAGTTCGTAAAGTTCATAAAATTATAAAGTTTATAAAGAAAAATACTTTATGAACCTTACAAACTTTAAAAACTTTATAAACTAATTTAGAGAGGAGGCGTAAGTTCTACTATGGTTGTGATCACTAAAAAAAAAGGTGAAACAAAGGATTCTCTTTTCAGAAAATTTACTAGAGTCTTTATTGATGAAGACATTGTCACCACCTTAAAGAAAAAACAATTTTATAAAAAACCCTCTTTGGTCCGTAAAGAAGAGGAAAAAGAAAGAAGAAAAAACCGTTTTGGCAGAAAAACAAAAATATATAAAAGATATGGTTAATATCACTTCTTCTTCTCGTTATAAAATGGATCGAAGCCGGTTAAAGAGACTTACCGAAGAAATACTTCTCTCTAAAGAAGTACCTTCAACTATGACCGTCAACCTTATTTTTGTGGGAAGAAACAAGATGAAAAAACTGGCTTTAACATACAAAAAGGAAAACGAGGCTCTTCCTGTTTTAGCCTTTCCTTACAATGAAAAAAACCAGGATAACGAAGTTTTGCTTGGAGAAATCATTATCTGTTATCCTCAGTCTGTCTTACTCGCGGCTGAACGCAATCGAAAGGTAGAGGAAACTATCTTGACCCTTATTAAACATGGAGTAGAGAATCTTTTGAAATAAAATGTTTTATTTAAAGTACCGACCAAAAACTGTATCGGAAATCGATAACTCAAGGGTAAAAGAAACTATTAAAAAAATCTTGGAGTCGAAAAATCTTCCTCATGCTTTTCTATTTATCGGACAGAAGGGAACAGGAAAGACGTCGGCGGCACGAATATTTGCCAAAGCAGTCAACTGCCTCAATAAAAAGGAAGATCAAATAGAACCTTGTAACCGATGCGTCAACTGTCTGTCTATCGCTTCCTCGTCTTATACAGACGTTATCGAAATGGATGCTGCTTCAAACCGCGGTATTGAAGAAATAAAGAATCTGATAAAAGAAACATCATTCTTGCCTATGTCGGGTCGCTACAGGGTCTTTATTATCGACGAAGCCCACATGATTACTTCTGACGGTTTCAATGCCCTCTTAAAAACACTAGAAGAGCCGCCTGAATCGGCCATATTTATTTTGGCGACAACTAATTTAGAAAAACTTCCAAAGACAATAGTCTCCCGATGTGTAAAGGTTAACTTTGGAAAAGGCTTGAAAGCCGATATAGTTTCAATGTTGAAAAGAGTCGGTCAAAACGAAAAATTGAACTACCAAAATGATTTTTATTCATTAATAGCTCATCATAGCGATTACTCCTTCCGCGACGCTGCCAAAATTTTAGAAGAAGTATCAATGCAAAAAATAAAGACAGTTGATGAATTGGAATCGTTTCTTGGTATAAGAGGTAAAAATGACCTTTTGGAAATAATAGAAAAAAAAGATAGTAAAAAAACTTTTATCTGGATTGAAGAATTTGCCCAAAATGGAGGAAACTTTAAAAATTTGATTGAAGACATTTTGGAAGAGTTGAGAGTCCAACTTCTTATAAAAAAAGGGGTAAAAATTGAAGATGAAAAAACCAGTGTTTTAACACTTACTGAAATCAGCCGGTTAATTAAACTATTGATGGAAGCATATCAATTACTTAGATCAACACCGATTGAATCACTTCCGCTTGAGATTGCCTTAGTGGAATTCTATAATAAATAGAAATCGAAAATTAAAAATTCTTAATTTATATATGTTTAACCCTTTGTCAGGTTTAGGAGATTTACAAAAATTACAGCAACAGGCTCAACAGATGCAGTCGGCTTTACAAAAAGAACAGGTTATCGTCGACAGAAACGGCGTTAAAGTAACGCTTCGAGGCGACCAGGTAATTGAATCGATCGAAGTCGACGGTATTATTGAAAACAGGATTGCTGACGCCGTCAATGAGGCTGTTAAAAAAACACAGGAATTAGCCGCCAGAAAATTGATAGAAATATCGTCCCAGCAAAAATAAGATGCTTAAACTATTTACAGGGTCAGCCAATCCGATTTTAAGCAAACAAGTATCAGAATTACTTAATATACCTCTTTCTGCTTCTGAAGTCGTCCGCTTTGATAACTCTGAAGTCCGCGTTTCCATAAAGGAAAAAATAAAAAATGATATCTGTGTCATTATTCAACCGACTTCAAATCCTACTGACACTCATTTAATGGAATTATTTTTTTTTGCCGACGCTTTAAAAAGAAACGGTGCTAAAGAAATAATTGCTTTTATTCCTTATTTCGGTTATGCCCGACAAAATAGAGAACACCTACCAGGGGAGGCTGTTTCGGTTAACGTTATTATTAGGTTTCTGGAGACAATTGGTTTTAGCGGCGTCTACACAATCAGTCTCCACGACGAAGGAACAGAAGGAATATTTTCAATCACTTTTAAAAACTTATCTGCTTTTAATATTCTAGGAAAAGAAGTTGCCCATTATTTGAAAAATAACAAAAATACAGAAGAGGTAGCCATTGTTTCTCCAGACCAAGGAGGTGTAGAAAGGGCACAAACATTTGCAGAAAATTTTTTCCACAGCAATAAAGTTGACATTGCCGTTATTGAAAAAAGACGAAATCTTGAAAAAATCCATCAATCAAAGGCTTTAAATCTTTATGGAAAGGTTAAAAATAAAACTTGTATTATAATCGATGATATTATAACTTCCGGAGGGACTTTGGTTCATGCGGCTGAATTTTGTTTAAAAAGGGGAGCTAAACGGGTCTTGGCATGTATTGTGCATCACGATTTTTCTCCAGACGCCCAGGTGATTCTCGCAAAGAGTCCGATCGAGAAAATTTTTATGAGCAATAGTATCGCATTGAAACCTGGACAAAAATTTCCCCAGCTTAGAGAGATTTCTATTGCACCTTTAATCGCCCACGAAATTAGAAATCTTCTCTAAACTAAAATTTATTTCTACCTTCAATTGCTTTCTTCAAAGTCATGTAGTCGGCATATTCCAAGTTGGCGCCGATGGGAAGTCCGTATGCCAATCGAGTAATCTTTAAGGCTTTGATTCTCGAATCAGTCAATTCGCTCAGCTTGTTTTTAATGAACATAGCTGTCGCTTCCCCTTCCATATCAGGACTGGTTGCCAATATTATTTCTTTAACCTCACCAGCCGCCTTAATCCTTTTAAAAAGTTCGTTTATTTTAATATCGTCGGGTCCGACATGGTTCAATGGGTCAATTTTACCCTGAAGGACGTGATAAACGCCGTCATAGATATTTCCAGTTTCAAAAGAAAGCAGATCTAAAACCGTCTCCACAACCGTGATAATTGAGTGATCACGCTTACTGTCTAAACATATTTCACACAAACTGTCTTCTGTTAAATTAAAGCAATTTTTACAGAATTTTGTTTTTTCTTTAAGAGTAGAAATGCTCTCGGAGAAATCTTTTAAATCTTCCTCTGGTAGCCTCAAAAAATAGAAAGCCAATCTATTGGCCGTCTTTTCTCCTATACCAGGCAGGCGTTCTAAAAATAAAGAAATTTTTTTTAGATTATTAGGTAAAGTGGACATTTATAATTGAACAATTTCAGCAACAATCAGTGGTCTTCTACCTCTTTCTTTAAAGAAAAATCCTTCAAGATTATCAATAATCTCTCTTTTAATATGATTCAATTCAAGAATTTTTCCACCTTTAGGTTTCATCACTTTTTCAATCAAAAAAAGAGCATCGTTATAAAGTTTTTCTTCTCCCTTTTCAAAAACAAATCCCCGGGAAACAATTTTTGGCCTTGCCACTAGTCTTCCGGTTTTATCTATAATAACAAACGAGAAAACGACACCCTCTGAAGAAATCGTCTTTCTATCTCGAAGAACAATATTGCCAACGTCTCCAACCCCATAAGCATCGACATAAATATTTTTTGTTTCAACCTCTTGCCCCTTATATGCCTTTCCTCCATCAAACCAAATCGTCTCACCTTCATTTAAAGAAAAAACCTTACTCTTATCGTAACCCAATCCTTCGGCCAAATTTTCATATTGTTTTTGATGACGGATTGTTCCTCCGATAGGAATGAAGTAGGCTGGGTTTGTAAACCTTATTAGAAATTTTAAATCCTCTTGGTTTCCGTGGCCCGAAGAATGGAGCTGATCGGCAATGTCAGAATAGACAACGTCAGCACCTTGAGCTACTAAATCTTCAATTACACCATACACTTCATTTTCGTTACCGGGAATCGGGTCTGACGAAAATATTATCTTGTCTCCTGGTTTAATCCTTGTATATTGATTTTGTTTATCGGCTAATTTCGAAAGGGCGCTTCCATACTGACCTTGGCTACCAGCCGCAATAAGACATACTTTGTTAGGCGGTAATTTTATCAGTTCTTCCTCCCTGCCAATCAATTTTTCCGGAACAGGCAGGTAGCCTATTTCCGCCGCCAGTTGGCTATTTTGTTTCATGGATCTACCCAAAAAGAATATTTTCCTATTGAATTTTATTGCCGCTTCAACGCATTGGCGGATCCTGGAAATATTTGAAGAAAATGTCGTCATAATAAATTTGCCCTTAGTCTTTCTCATTTCGTCTTCAAAGGTCTGACCAACTATAGATTCAGATAAAGTCAAACCAGGGCGTTCCGCCCCGAGACAGTCAGAGAGTAGGCATAAAATTCCGTCTTTTCCAGATTTGACTATTTTATAAAAATCCGGAGGCGAACCATAAGGGGGCGTCAGATCCAGTTTAAAATCTGGTCCGTGATAAAAAGATCCAATGGGGCTACCAATTATAATATGAGTTGTATCAGGAATAGAGTGAGTCATTTTCACAAAAGAGGCTCGGAAATCTCCGAAAGAATATACTTTCTCAAAGTCTACTCTTGTCACCGTAATCCTTTGCTTATTTTCCTTAAATTTATTTTCTACGAAAACCGAAGTTAATTTACTGGCATAAACTGGAGGTCGCCCCAAACTATCGTAAAGATAAGGCAAGGCACCGATGTGGTCTTCGTGACCATGCGTCAACAGAAGTGCCCTGATTTTGTCTTTCTTATCTTGAAGATAGGAAATATCAGGAATAACAAAATCAACTCCTAACTCTTTCTCCAAAGGGAAACCGATTCCGCAGTCAATTATTAAAATGTCCTTAAGTTTATCGTCTAAATACAACTCATAAACATACAGATTTTTAGTAACTCCGACGATTCCTCCTAAAGGGACAAAACGAACTTTAAATTTTTCCATAAAAATATAATATTTATAACCGCTATAATTATTATAGCAGTTATGAAAATAAGTACCCAAAAGATAAACAAAAAACTTGAGGAAGTTCTCGACCCTGAACTAAATATCTCTATTGTCGATCTAGGACTAGTATACGATGTCATTGTTGATAAATCCAAGGTAAAAGTATTAATGACTTTGACAACGATCGGCTGTCCACTGATTTCTTTAATCGAAGACGAAGTTAAAAGTAAATTAAAAGAATTAGGCCTCAACGAAAAAGATATTACAGTCGACTTAACCTTTGACCCACCATGGAGTATGGAAAAAATGAGTGAAAAGGCAAAAGCATTACTCGGAATTAGCTAAATATGGCAAAAGGAAAAATCTTAGAGGATACATTTGAACAACTGGCTGAGCTCGGGGTTTCATCAGCCAAAAAAACCGTTAAATCAGTGGCACAAACCTTAAATCCATTTGACAAACCTTCAGAAACACAAAATCCTCAAAATCAAAAAACTCTTGAGTCGTTAAAAAAATCTAAAAATCATACGCCTCTTGATTTTGATAATCTGAAGAATAAATTTCAAGACAAAGAAAAACTTAAAGCAGAAGCTCTAAGAAACAGGCTTTTTCAAATGGTAAAACAAGGAGATGAAAAACTAATGATGGAAAAACGTCAAAAAGAACTTGAGAAAAAAAGGCAGGAAGTTTATCTTGAGGAGGAGAAGAAAAGAAAAGACGAGGAGAAGAAAAGACAACAAGCCGCTCCCATGCCAACTGGAAAGATCCGCCGCAGCATATTTTCTTCAAAAAAAACCGCGGAGCAGCAACACGCGGAAACAAAACCCGCCACCGGAAAACAATAATGATATAATTGCTTAACGCGGCCATCTCTACGAATTAATAGCTGCGAATACGGGACGTAGTTCATCGGTAGAACGTTCGGTTCGGGACCGAAAGGCAGTGGGTTCAATTCCCGCCGTCCCGACTTTTTTTATGAAGAATAAATTGAATCAACTTTTTGCCCTTCATTTTTTGAATGACGGATTTTTGGCTAGCATTATTCTTCTTCTGCCCTTTATTAAGCAAAATCTTAGTTTAACTTTGACTCAAATTGGTTTTTTGACATCGATACTTTCTATATCGGGAATAGTTCTTTCTCTACCTGCCGGTTATTTTGGTCATAAATTCGGACCTTTGAAAATTCTTTCCCTAGCCTTACTTTTTTACGCCGCCGGCTTCATCGCCCTTGGACTGTCTTCTTCTTATTTTTTCTTAATTTTATCTTTCTTGATAGCCGCCCTAGGATTTGGAATATTCCATCCGATCGGCTTTTCTCTCGTAGCCAAATGGGCGCCAGCTAACAAAATAGGCAGTTCTATGGGTGATTTTACCGCAATAGGCGACGTTGGAAGGATTATACTTTCTTCAGGTATTCCTTTTATCATTGTCACCATAGGTTGGAGAAATACCTCTTTTATCTATGCAGTAATTTCGATTTTTTTTCTTTTTATCATTCTTCTCCTCCATAACAAAAATACCGGAGTGACTCAAGATAAAAAAATAAAAGAGCTAAACTTCTGGCAGATAATCAAAAATAGGAAGTTTGTATTCGCGCTTCTTACAAATTTTTTTGACAATTTGGCTTCTTCGGCTATTTTCGCTTTTCTCCCTTTTTTACTTTTGGAAAGAAATATTAACCCTTCGCTTTTGGGAATTTTTACTGGTGCTTTTCTCGCAGGAAATTTCATAGGAAAAACAGGTTTAGGAAGATTGGCCGATAAATTTAAAAACACAACTGTCTTTATTGTCGCCGAATTTTTTATGGCGGTTTTTATATTTTTTTTGACAACCAGTAACTCCCAGTTGGTTATCATTAGTTTTTCTGTCATCCTTGGAATTCTCACCGCCGGAACTATCCCTGTCCGTTCAACCATGATTTCTGAATCGACCAAACATCACAAACAATACGAAAAGGTTTTTGCCATAGCCAGCGTAGTTGCCACTTCAGCGACCAGCCTGGCCCCGATCATTCTTGGTCGCGTCGCCGATTTATACGGAATTATTAATTCTTTCTATATCGCGGCGATATTTGCCCTAATGGCCCTTATTCCGGCATATTTATTTTCAAGGCAGAAAAACCCGAGCCCGGTATTGACAATGATAAGATCATCTCAAGAATAAATGACTCTCAATTTCATGCTATACTTTCATTTATGAAACTCTACAATACTTTATCCAGAAAAATAGAAGATTTCGAACTTATCAACGATAAAAAAGTATTATTTTATCACTGCGGACCGACTGTCTACTGGGTCCAACATATCGGAAATCTCCGCGCTATGACTTGGGCAGATTTGATAAGAAGAGCTTTAATTTATCTGGATTACGATATTAAATTTGTCCGTAACTATACCGATGTCGGTCATTTGACTAGCGATCAGGATAGTGGAGAAGACAAGATGGAGAAAGGAGCCAAAAGGGAAGGGATAACCCCTCAACAAATTGCCGATAAATACATTGCTATTTTTGAAAACGATACAAAAGCCCTGAATATTATTGACCCCGACTATAAACCTCGCGCCAGTCAATACATTAAGGAAATGCAAGAAATGATAAAAACACTTATTGAAAAAGGATTTGCTTATGTGACTGATTTGGCTGTCATTTATGATGTCAGCAAATTCCCTGATTACAATAAACTCAACAAACAAAAACTTGACTTCAATCAACAAGGAGCTGGTAAGGGCGTCGTCGAAGATCCGGAAAAAAGACATTTCGCCGATTTTAACCTTTGGGTTTTCAAAAAAGGAACTCACAAAAATGCCCTGCAAACCTGGCCCTCTCCTTGGGGCGAAGGATTCCCCGGATGGCACATCGAGTGTAGTGTTATGGCAAAATCAATTTTAGGAGAAACAATTGATATCCATATGGGCGGAGTAGAACATATTCCTGTTCATCATACAAACGAAATTGCCCAATCCGAAGCTGCCAACGGAAAATTATTTGTCCGATACTGGTTACACAACGAACATCTGAATGTCGACAACGAAAAAATGGCTA
Source organism: Candidatus Roizmanbacteria bacterium (assembly GCA_016215445.1). Lineage (GTDB taxonomy): Bacteria > Patescibacteriota > Microgenomatia > UBA1406 > GWC2-37-13 > GWC2-37-13. The sequence goes on along the minus strand of JACRJL010000001.1, from coordinate 267,229 downwards.
AATCCCAGGGCACTGGTTTCACGCTGAAAGAAATCGTTAACAAGGGATTTGACGCTATTACTCTACGATATTTTTTTCTCTCTGCCCACTATAGATCAAAACAAAACTTTACCTGGGAAGCTCTTGAGGCGGCCGAATCTAGTTTGAAAAAACTAAGAACGATAGTACTTGACTTGAAGGCCAATGAGTCTCATGAGACTAATGAATCCAATATGGCTGATTTCAAGCAGCAATTTGCCGAAGCGCTAAGTAACGACTTCCAAATTCCCCAAGCTGTCGCCGTTATGTGGAACTTGGTTAAATCAAATTTAGCACCCCAAGAAAAACTAAAATTACTATTAGATTTTGACAAGGTTTTCGGACTTCGATTAATTGAAGTGGCTGAAGAAAAAATTCCAAAAGAAATAATCAAGTTAGCTGAAGAAAGAAAACTCGCTAGACAGAGTAAAGACTTTAAAAAATCAGACGAATTAAGAATAAAGATTGAAGAATTAGGATTTAAGATTGAAGATACTGATGAAGGTTATACCATCAAAAAACTTTAAAAACTTAGTAAGTTTATGAACTTTTGACTCGTTTGAATATTCTTATCACAGGGTGGTCAAAGACAGTCCAAGTTTCCTCAGCAGTTTCGTCATTCAATCCTGAAGAGAATTCCGCTACCTTTATAAATCCTAATTCACCGCTAAATAATTTATCGTAATACTGATTCAATAAAGGATAATTTGATTTGGAATGATTGGCAAAAAGCCTTCTTGAAGGAACAAAAATGTAATCAACCTTTCCCAAAATCTCTTTTAACTCTTGCTCTAATTCAAGATTCTCATCGAGATCATAGAAATTGAATGGAACGACATTATAAATTTTACGTGCTTCATAACTTTCCAAATTTATAGGAATATCAATAACATTGGCTGTTTCGGAAAGAATATATGAATTATTAGGAATATTTTTGTAAATCCATTCCGATGCTTGATAACGGATATCGGGTTTTTTGTAAATGGAAAGATAAGATAATCCGGGAAAAATAAATATAAGAATAAAAAGTAAAAATACAGCATTTAATACTATTCTTAAAGCTTTTTGCTTGAGATTAATCGATAGATCATATAATTTTGATAAAAATAATATGGCAAATATTGTAATTAATGGAAAAACAGGGGCCATAAATCTCGTCCATTTAGTAAATAAGAATGCATTTGGTAAAAAATAAATTATAAAGGCAAATCTAAGTAGATTGATTTGTTTATCCTTCCAGGAGAGACCAATAAGTCCAATTAAACCCATAAGACTTACTCCCCATCCCAAAGCATAAGGAAAAACTTTAGTAAACTGGAACCAAACGGGAATGGTATCAACAAATTGTCTTGTATAAAAAACAGTGTATTTACCTAAAGCGACATCACTTTCGTACTTAATTGAACCGATAAATTCTTGCCAATGAATAATATTGTGGGGAGAAAATATTACAAAAACTAAAATACTGATTAACCCTATTATAAAGGTATCAAAAAAACTTGTTACAAACCAATAAAAATGTGGAAATCTCGAATTCTTTTTGGAAAATATTGTCACTACCGGAACAGCGATAAAAATTATTGAAGAAACCTTAGTTGCCAAAGATAGACCAATAAAAAAAGAAGTCAATAAGACGTAAGGTAAGACACTAATTTTATTTAATTTTAAAGAGAGGGAAAGGTATATGATGAGGCTGTAAAAAAAGATCAAAAGAGACTCAGTAGTCCCAAAATGGGCAAACTGGATTGCAAAAGGGGAAAAGATAAATACTAAAAAAAACAATAGGTTTTTGAAAGAAACTTTACGTTTTGAAACTAATAAGATAATCTTAAATAAGACAACTGAATTCATTAGGGATGCCGAGGCGGAAACTATCCTTAGACCCATCGTTGCTTCTTGGAAACTAATAAAAGATGTCGAAGAGTCTTTAATAAATTTAATTAGCCAAACTAAAGCGTAACCTAAAAAAAGGGGAAACTGTCCATAAGCGAAAAAACGCGGATTAAGACAGTCTGAAGGATCGAAGGGTTTAGTGATTTTCAACCAAGAAGTAACTGGCTCCCAATTTCCAGAAAAGGACTTGGGCAGATTCAGTTTAAATTCTGGCAACTGACAATTTAATTGTTGAACGGCGTTAGCCATATTTCGTTCATCAGGATGCATTGGAAAGGGAAGTCCCCAACCTAGATTTACAAATCGGGTATAAACCAATAGACCAATTAGTAATAACCAAATAGTGATTGATAGATAGTTTCCCTTGATTTTTTCTGCCATGCTTAGTATTATATTACAGATCTAAGTATGAAATATGAACTAACCTTTCTTCTTAATGAAGAAGCAGAACTAAAAAATATTAAGGATTTAATTACCAGCCTCTCTGGAAAGATAGAAAAAGAAGAAAACTGGGGAGAAAAAACCCTTGTTTATCCTATTAAAAAACTTCAAAGAGCTAAATTCTATAACTTAACTCTTGATATTGATAAAACAAAAACAGCTGAATTGAGAAAAAAACTCAATTTCAATGAAAAATTAATCAGATTCTTGTTACTAGTTAAGGAATAAATTATGGCAAGCCGATCTTTAAATAGAGTTATTTTAATAGGAAATTTGACCCGCGATCCAGAACTAAAATATACTCCGGCAGGAACAGCCGTTTGTACATTCGGAGTGGCGACAAACCGTAGTTGGACTACAGCTGATGGTTCGACCAAAGAAGAAGTTCAATATCACAGAATTGTTGCCTGGCAAAAATTAGCCGAACTATGTGGTAAACTTCTAACAAAAGGAAGAAAAATTTTTCTTGAAGGAAGACTGACTTACCGAACTTTCACAGGTAAAGACGGACAACAAAGATCAATTACTGAAATCGTTCTTGATGATTTTATAGTCTTTAGCGACGGTAGACGAATGGGCGAAACAACAACAGAGTCAGTCGCGCCAAAGGATGAAACAGTTACTGCTAAAGAGGAAGTAAGAAAAGACAAGCAATTAGAAGGATCCGCCCCCGCTGAAGCTTCGGCGGACAAGGAGGAAACAGTTAACCCTGACGATATTCCCTTTTAAATCATATGAAATGTTTTTTTTGTCAATATAAAACTAATCCAAGCTTCAAAGATGCCGATAATTTGGAAAAATTTTTGAGCCCAAGGAAAAAGATTGTCAGTCGGGAAAGATCAGGTTTGTGTGCAAAACATCAAAGAGCTCTCACTAAAGAAATAAAATATGCCCGTTTCCTTGGTTTGGTCGCTTACGTTTCTTATCAGGGTTTACGATGAGGTTTTTTTCTACTATACTTAAGGAGTTATGGTTATTACTTATAATATTCTCCCCGGTAATGTTTGCCTTGTTAAAGCTGGGAGTAATGTTGATTTTGAAACTCCCTTGTTTGAAAAAAGAATTCACCAGGATCTTGAAGTTAATGTTTCCAGTGTACTTGAGATTAATCCAAAAAGCATTTTTCGTTACCTTAAAAAATTAGTCGGTGAAAAAGTGAATAAAGGAGATGTAATAGCTATTAACAAAGGTTTGTTCACAAATAGAAAAGTCCGCAGCCCTGAAAATGGAATAATTAAGGAAATTGATCATAATCAAGGAAAACTTATTATCGAAACAGAGGACAAGAAAAAAGGTCAGACGCTCTCACCTTTCAAAGGAGAAATCGAGAAAATAACCAAAGAAAGTCTTACAATCAATGTCTCCAAAGCCCAGGAATTTTCCTTAAAAAAAGCCGGTGAAGATTTCGGAGGGGAAGTTTTTTATCTAAATTCTTTGTCTTCTCTATCGACAACCGAAGTCTCAAAAAAAATTATTTTTTGCGAGCAACTCTCTCCCTATCTCCAGGTTAAAAGTGAAGCCTTAGGTGTTAAAGGCTATATTACGCTCCAAGAACTACCAGAAAATACAAAAGCTTTTTTTGCCCAAGTTAAAAATGCTGAAGATGTGAAGAAAATCGAAAAATTAAAATATCACTATTGCACTATTGTTTCCAAATCTGCTAAGATTTATTTTTACCAATGAAGAATTTTAAATTTAAACTAGTTAATTTCATTTTTTTCCTTGCTTTCAGCGTTTTTCTTTTTGGAGGAGGTTATAAACTGGGACAGTATAGATCTCTTTCAAATTTTCAAGCTTCAGGAACTAATAAAATATCTGTCAGCAATTTTGATCTGTTTTGGGAAGTCTGGGGAATGTTGGAAAAAAAGTATATAGATAAAAAGAAGGTCGATCCTAAAAAAATGTACTTTGGGGCAATCAAAGGAATGGTCGCTTCCCTCGACGACCCCTATACTTTCTTCTTAACCCCAGACGAAAATAGACAAACCAAAGATGATCTTCAAGGTAAATTTGAGGGGATCGGCGCTCAACTAGGTTTAAAAGAAAGTAGAATAATCGTGATTGCCCCACTGAAGCAATCTCCAGCGGAAAAGGCTGGCGTCAGAGCAGGCGATTTAATCAATGAGGTCGACGGTGCTAAAACAAACGGCTGGACGCTTCCTCAAGCAGTTTCAAAAATTCGCGGTCCAAAAGGAACGAAAGTCAAACTTACGCTTGAACGAAACGATAAAGAGTTTTCAGTAACAATAACTCGAGACCAAATTATTGTCGCCTCGGTCGAACTCTCTTTCAATAAAAATATAGCCGTCCTTAAACTAAACCAATTCGGTGAAAACACTAATGAAGAATGGGATAAGGCGGTTTCCGAAATTCAAAACAAGTGGATTGCAAAACAAATCAAAGGTATGGTTTTGGATTTACGCGACAATCCAGGCGGCTATCTGGAAAGCTCAGTCTACCTAGCGTCGGAGTTCCTTCCTCAAGGCAAGCTTGTTGTCAAACAAGAATCTACCGTAAGTGAACCCCGAGACTATTTAGTCGAAAGGGAAGGAAAACTCAAAGATATACCTTTGACTGTACTTATAAATAAGGGTTCGGCTTCAGCATCTGAAATACTAGCCGGAAGCCTACGCGATCACAAAAAAGCAAAATTAGTCGGTGAAAAAAGTTTTGGCAAAGGTTCTGTTCAAGAAGCAGTTGATCTAAACCAGGGAGCTGGACTACACGTCACAGTAGCTAAATGGATTCTACCCAATGGAGATTGGATTAACAGCAAAGGGATTGAGCCTGATATAAAAATCGAAAATAAAATATCGGAAGGAAATACTTTAACAAACGAAACTGACAAACAATTGGAAAAAGCATTAGAATTATTGAAATAATTTTTTTCAATATATGAAAAAATTTCTCTTTCTTTTAGGATCTCTCATAATTGTCGCTCTAGTCGGACAAAAATTTAATCTTTTTCCTAATGCTCCTAAAATCCCTAATCTACGAGATCAATCTATTGAAAAACAGACTGTTGTCTACGAAGAATCAGTCGTCACAAAAGTCGTTGAAGAATCTTTACCATCTGTTGTCACAGTCATCATAAACAAAGCAACTTCATCAAGTAATATCATTGAAATTAATCCGTTTGATCCATTCAGTCCGTTCAGACAGATTCCCGGTAAGCAACAAAAAGTCGAACAAAACATCGGTAGCGGTTTTATCGTCAGCGCCAACGGACTAATCATCACTAATAAACACGTCGTCTCCGATAATGAAGCCACTTATCAAGTTTTGACTAATGACAAGAAAAAACATAATGTCGAAAAAATCTACCGCGACCCGTTAAACGACCTGGCTATTTTAAAAATCAACGCCAAAGGAATTAAACCTTTGAAACTAGGCAACTCTAACAATCTCAAGCTCGGTCAATTAGTTGTGGCTATTGGAACTCCTCTAGGCGAATTTACGAATACTGTAACTTCTGGTATTATTTCCGGCTTGGGTAGAGGTATTACAGCCGGAAGTCCATTTGAAGGATTTGTTGAAAAATTGGATAACGTCATTCAGACAGATGCGGCAATAAATCCTGGAAATTCCGGTGGACCACTTTTAAACTCCCGCGGCGAAGTTATCGGAGTTAATGCTGCGATCGCCGAATCAGGTCAGAATATAGGCTTTGCTCTTCCGGTTAATGTCGTTAAAAATCTGATTGACAATTTTAATAAAAACGGCGCCAGTTTCGATAGACCATATATAGGCGTCAGATATAAAATGATTGATAAGCAAACCGCCATCTTAAATGAAGTAGTTGAAGGCGCTTATGTTGTCGACGTCATCGCTGGTTCACCTGCCCAAAAAGCCGGACTGGAAACAGACGACATCATCATTGAGTTTAATAGCAAAAAGATCACCGGAAACGACGACCAAACTTTGACAAAATTAATCGCGGACAAAAAAGTCGGCCAAACAGTCATTTTGAAAGTTTGGAGGAACAAAGAAATTAAATCTTTTAATATCATTCTCGAATCAGCCCAATAAATGATATAATATTCCTTATGAAAATAACTAATTCAAAAGATATAGTTCATCACCACCTTCCTAACGGAGGGTAATGTAATTTGTAAAATAAAATTATCTGCCCTCCGCAAGGAGGGATTTTTTATATCAATTATTAATTGTATAATTAAATAATATGGACAAAAAAATTGAACCACAGATTCTAAAAGGTTTCCGAGATTTTTTACCCGAAGAGGCGATTAAGCGTCAATATGTTATTGATGTCATTAGGAGAACCTTTGAACTTTACGGGTTTGAACCGATAGAAACTCCAGCAATCGAGTATCTAGAGGTATTTACAGGAAATATTGGCGAAGATGAAAAACTTTTTTACAAATTCGAGGACACAGGAGGAAGAAAAGTCGCTTTAAGATACGATCAAACTGTCCCGACCTGCCGATTCATAGCTCAGTATTCCGATAAAATCACGTTTCCTTTCAAAAGGTATCAAATCCAAACCGTATGGCGCGCAGAAAAACCGCAAAAAGGACGATACAGAGAATTCCTGCAGTGCGACGCAGACATTTTCGGAGTAGACAACAGAACCGCCGACGGAGAAACTATTGCTTTAACCATCAATATTTTTAAAAACCTTGGTTTCAAAAAACCGCTGGCGATCATTAATGACAGAGCATTGTATAAAGATATTCCTTATAAAGCTATTGTCGCCATTGACAAACTGGAAAAAATCGGCAAAGAAGGAGTCGTCAATGAACTTGTAAAAAAAGGCTATTCTGCAAATGACGCTCAGAAACTTTTGGATAAGGTCGCTTCGGCGAAACCAAATGAAGAACTAAAAACAATTTTTAAATACCTTGACAATTATGGTTTAAAAGAAAACTATATCTTTAAACCAACTTTAGCCCGGTCTTTTTCTTATTCGACCGGAACTATTTGGGAAATTGTTGTTTCCGAATTTGACGCCGGTTCATTGGCCGGTTGCGAAAGATTTGACAGCCTAGTGTCTAGATTTAGCAACCGAAACGTTCCTGCCGTTGGTTTTGCTATAGGTTTTGACAGAACAGTTTTGGCTATGGACGAATTCGGACTGTTTCCGGCAATAAAAACAAAAACTAAGGTTCTTGTCACTATTTTTAACCAAGATTTAATTAAGGAATCCCAAAAAATTACTAATTTTTTAAGAACAAACTATATCAATACAGATCTTTATTCGAATTCAAGTATAAAACTAGACAAACAGCTCAAATATGCCAATAAAAAGGGAATTCCTTTTGTAATAATAATCGGCCCTGAAGAGGCAGAAAAGAATGTCGTAAAGATAAAAGATATGAAAACAGGAGATCAAAAAGAGCTAAATCAAGAAAAATTGTTAGCATTTCTTAAATCTAATTAAGCTCATTAGACTGATAAGTCTCATATGCTAATAAATCCCAATGCCGCCATAATCGAAGCCCTTCCCGGAGTTGGGGGAGACGAATCAAAACTCTGGATGGATGAGTTGCTAACCTCATACATCCGTTTTGCCCAAAAAAAACTTTTTAAAGTTGTTTATCTGGACGACAATACAATAAAAGTCAACGGCGAAGGAACTTTTAAATATTTTAAAAATGAAACAGGAGTTCACAGAGTACAGAGAATCCCTGAAACCGAAAGAAAAGGTAGAATCCATACTTCAACCTGCATTATTGTCGTTCTTCCTCAAATAATCAAATCAGATATAAGAATCAATCCGTCCGAACTAGATTGGCAGTTTTACAGGTCGGGAGGCCACGGCGGACAGAATGTCAATAAGGTTTCGACAGCTGTCCGCCTCACTCACAAACCCACCGGGATAGTCACAACAGCTTCCCGTGAACGCTACCAGGAAGCGAACCGGAAAATAGCCTATGACTTACTTATGGGTAAACTATTTCAACTCGAGGAAGAAAAGAAAAGAGGCATAGCTAATTCATATGTCAAGGACGTCGGGGTTGGAGACAGAGCGGAAAAAATCAGAACCTATAACTTTCCCCAAAACAGGTTAACTGATCATCGTATCAATAAAAGTTTCCACAATCTCGAAGACATCATTTCTGAGGGAAAGTGGGAAAAAGTGTTTGCCTTTTAAGATTTTGTGTTATAATTTATATCTTATGAAAACGAATATCCACCCACAGTATTTTTCAGACGCCACTGTCGTCTGCGCCTGCGGTAACACTTTTATCACCGGTTCAACTAAACAAACCATAACAGTCGAAGTATGCTACAAATGCCATCCTTTTTATACAGGCGAGCATAAATTCTTGGATCGAAAAGGTCGTGTTGATACTTTCCAAAAAAAACAGGCTTTTGCCAAACAATATAAAATCGCCTACAAAGGTAAAAAACACAGTAAAGAAGACAAAGGAGAAAAACAGGTAAAAACTTTGCGTGAACTTTTGCAGGAATCGTGATATAATTTAAAAACCTAAGACCCAGGTGGCATTAATAATAGTTTCCTGGCGAACATCCCGAACGGCGGGAGAAGGTAACAAAATATGGTTAGTATTCAAAAGAAATCTCAGGTTGATTTAATAAATAATCTTCTTAAAGACAGGTCTAATTTCCTTTTGATAAGAATCGGTAAAACCACTCATCAAAACTTGGAGACACTACGAAAAGAACTAAAAAAGACTAACTCTACCTTTAAAGTAATCAAAAATACCCTCTTTCAAAAGGCTCTCAATTTATCAGTAAAAGATCAACCTTTATTTAAAGAACTGAAGAAAAAGTACTTTCCTTTGAAATACCCTTCAGCTTTAATAACACTCGGAAAAGATTGGAGCGGTGGAGTAAAGGCTCTTTACAATTTTTTTCAGAAAGAAAAAAGCCTTTCCTTTAAACTGGCGCTTTTAGACAATACTCTTTATAGTGATGAGGAAACTGGAAAGATCGCCCAATTACCCGGCCGCGACGAACTTATCGCTAAAATTATTAGCGGTTTTAAATCTCCAACGAGCAAATTCGTTTATTCGTTGAAATTTAATATGAATAAATTTGTTTATATATTACAGCAAAAAGCAAAGGAGGTGAAATAAATCATGTCAGATGTTAAATTAAATGAAAAATTACAAAAAATCGCTACGGAAGTTGAAGGTTTGACCACATTGGAAATGGCTGATTTAGCTAAATATTTAGAAGAAAAATTTGGTGTTTCCGCTATGCCTATGGCCAACGCCGCGCCAGCTGCTGCAGCTGCCGCCCCAGCCGAGGAAAAAACCACTTTCACCGTAATGCTTTCAGCTTCGGGAGATAATAAATTAGGTGTCATTAAAGCAGTTCGAGAAATCTTACCTAATTTGGGTCTAATGGATGCTAAAAAATTAGTCGAATCGGCTCCAAAAGAACTTCTTAAAGAAGTCAAAAAAGATGTCGCCGAAGAAGCCAAGAAAAAAGTTGAAGCTGCCGGAGGAAAGGTTGAATTGAAGTAAATTTTGATAAACGTATATAGTAAAAAAGCTTTGACTTCAGAGTGTCAAAAAGCTAAAATTAATCTATGACAGGAGCTAAAAAAACATCTTCTTATGATGCCGAATCAATCGTCGTTTTGGAAGGTTTAGAGCCGGTTAGAAAACGGCCGGCGATGTATATTGGGACAACCTCGCAATACGGAATTAACCACTGTCTCAACGAGATTATTGATAATTCTATCGATGAGGCTTTGGCTGGTTTTTGTCGAAATGTCGAAGTCCGTTTGGAAAAAAATAACTACTTAACGGTTTTTGACGACGGACGAGGTATTCCCGTCGATAAAGTACCTAAATATAAAATATCGGCCTTGGAAATTGTCATGACAAAACTCCACGCCGGTGGAAAATTTAATGTCGGAGCTTATAAAGTTTCCGGCGGACTCCACGGAGTAGGTGCTTCTGTAGTCAACGCTCTTTCCTCCCACATTATTGTTGAGGTCAGACGTGACAATAAACTGTACCGTCAAGAGTATAAAAAAGGAGTCCCACTTTATCCGGTAAAACCAGTTAAAGAATCTATTATTGGTTTTAATTTCAAACAGGGAACAGCTGTTTCGTTTCTTCCCGATAGTGAAATTTTTAAAGAAACCATCGAATTAAACTATGGAATTTTTAAAAAACAGGTCAAAGAAAGAGCCTACTTGATTAACAATGTCTTCTTTAAAATTTTCAACTATAAAAATAACGATAATTTTGCTTATTTCTTTGACGGTGGAATAATCTCTCTTTTGCGCGATTTAAACCGCGGTAAAAAAACACTCCATGAACCAATCTATATAAATAAACAGGCCGAAGACAAACAACTGGAAGTCGCTATTCAATATAACGATTCTATAAATGAAAATATCCATTCTTTTGTCAACGTAATAAATACCCACGAAGGCGGAACACATTTGACTGGCTTTAAGACTGCCATTACTCGCGCCATCAATAACTATGCCAAAAAAGAATTTGGCGACAAAAATACAGAAGAAACATTCACAGGTGACGACGTCAAAGAAGGTTTGTCGGCGATCGTTTATGTCAAAATGCCGGCGACAAACCTTCAGTTTGAAGGTCAAACCAAAACAAAACTAGGTAACTCAGAAGTACAAACATTGGTTCAACAGTCTGTGTTTGAATATTTGGAAAGTTATTTTGAGGAAAATCCAAAAGTCGGTAAAGAAATTTTAGGGAAAATTTATTTGGCTCAAAAAGCCAGATTAGCGGCTAAAGCAGCTAAAGAAGCTGTCTTGAGAAAAGGAGCATTGGAAGGAGCTTCTCTTCCAGGAAAACTGGCAGACTGTCAAGAAAAAGACCCAGCTTTATCCGAACTATTTATGGTCGAGGGTAATTCAGCAGGAGGTACAGCCAAACAAGGTAGAGATAGAAAATATCAAGCCATTTTGCCTTTAAGAGGAAAAGTTTTGAATACGGAAAGAGCCTATCTAGACAGAGTTTTGTCTTTTAAAGAACTAAAGGATTTAGTTATTGCACTTGGCATGGGAATAGGTGAAAACATCGATTATGCTAAATTAAGATATCATAAGATCGTTATCATGACGGATGCTGACGTCGACGGTGAACATATCAGAACATTATTGTTGACCTTTTTCTATCGCCACCTTCCTGATGTTATCCAAAAAGGTCACTTATATATCGCCCAACCTCCACTTTATAAAATCCAATCAGGAAAACAGATCCAATATGCGTACTCCAATGAGGAAAAAGATAAACTCGTTAGTTCTTTAACTCTCGAGCACACAACCGTTCCTTCTCTTCAACGATATAAAGGTCTTGGAGAAATGAATCCAGAACAGCTCTGGGATACTACCATGAATCCGAAAAACCGTGTTTTAAAACAAGTAAACATTTCAGACTCTCAAGAAGCAGATTATGTTTTTTCAATGCTTATGGGTGATGAAGTTCCGCCAAGGAAAAAATTTATAGTTACTCATGCCAAAACAGCAAATTTAGACCTTTAAAATTATAAATTTAAAATATTTATGAACACAAATAAACTTTCTCCGGGAAAAAATCCACCGGATGAAATCAATGTTTTTGTTGAAATTCCCCAGGGTTCGTCTATAAAATACGAACTCGATAAAGATTCGGGCATAGTTATGGTCGACCGTTTTGCCTATACGGCCATGTTTTATCCCTTTAACTATGGTTTCATTCCAGGAACAGCTGCCGAAGATGGTGACCCTGTTGATGTTTTGGTAATTTCAACTTACCCAGTCCACCCTGGAACAATCATTCCATCAAGACCGATCGGTATGTTGGAAATGGAAGACGAAGAGGGGATTGATACGAAAATTCTGGCAGTACCGACTATTAAAGTCGATCCGTTTTTCAAAAATATCAAAGACATTACAGATATAGATGAAGTCACAAAACAAAAAGTACAACACTTTTTTAACCACTATAAAGAGCTCGAACCTGGAAAATGGGTTAAAACTAAAAGTTTTCTTGCCAAGGAAAAAGCTTTTGAAGCGATTAAAAAATCAATCAAATAAATCTAATTAGATTCATATGCCTAATAACATCCAAACAGCCGAAATCACAACAGAAATGAAAAGGGCTTACCTTGATTACGCCATGAGCGTAATCGTTTCCCGTGCCTTACCGGATGTCAAGGATGGATTAAAACCAGTTCACCGCCGTATTCTTTTTGCGATGTACAAAATGGGGCTATCCCATGGCGCACGTTTCTCAAAATCAGCAAAAGTAGTTGGAGAAGTGCTAGGAAAATACCATCCGCATGGTGATTCGTCTGTCTATGAAGCGTTGGCTAGATTGGCTCAAGACTTCTCTATGCGCTATCCTTTGATAAAAGGTCAAGGAAACTTCGGATCAGTTGATGGTGATCCTCCAGCAGCTATGCGTTATACAGAGGTAAAACTTTCCAAAATTGCCGACGAAATGATCGCGGACATAGAAAAAGAGACTGTTACTTATACTGACAATTTCGACGGTACTTTGAAGGAACCAAACTTTCTTCCGGCCAAACTACCAAATCTATTATTGATGGGTGCCGAAGGAATCGCCGTTGGTATGGCGACGAAAATTCCTCCCCATAATTTAACTGAACTGGTCGATGCAATTATCTATATGATAGGAAAGGCCAAGCTTCAGAAATCGGAAAGCGGTCAGGCAAAAAAAACCTCAAACGAGAAACAGTCTGCATCCGATTTAATCTTTAATACTCCGGTTGAAGAACTGATTGAGTTTGTTAAAGGACCTGATTTTCCAACTGCCGGAATGATCTATGGTGCCAACGATATCAAACAAGCTTATATGACAGGTCGGGGATCAATTCTGATTAGGGCAAAAATTGACGACGAAGACATGGGTCATGGAAAAACAGCTATTATAGTTTCGGAGATTCCTTATCAAGTCAATAAATCAACTTTGGTTGAGAAAATCGCCCACTTGGCCAATGATAAAAAAATAGTCGGTATTTCTGATCTGCGAGACGAATCCGATAGGGACGGAATAAGAATTGTCATTGAATTAAAACGCGATGCTTCCTACAAAAAAGTTCTTAACAACCTTTTTAAATACACAGAGTTACAGACTTCATTCCCCGTCAATATCGTCGCTTTGGTTGACGGAGTGCCCCAAACACTTTCTTTGAAAACAATCTTAGAAATTTATATTAAACATCGGGTTGACGTTGTTACGAAAAGATCCCAATATGAATTAGCCCAGGCTAAAGCGCGCGCCCATATTCTGGAAGGATATCTCATTGCCCTGCGCCATATAGATGAAGTCGTTGATATTATCAAAAAAGCCAAGGACGAGTTGGACGCCAAGACAAAATTGATGAAGAAATTCGGGTTGTCCGATCTACAATCACAAGCAATCCTGGACATGCAGTTAAAAAGACTGACTGGTTTGGAAAGAAGCAAGATTGAAGACGAACTAGCTTTACTTCATGAGACTATAAAATATCTCGAATCACTGCTTAAAGATATTTTTAAAATTTTGAAAGTTGTTAAAGACGAATTGGTTTATCTAAAGAATAAATATGGTGATGAAAGACGAACTCAGGTAATTAAATCAAAACCTGGAGAAATCAGCGATGAAATGTTGATCGAGAACAAAGAAGTAATTGTCGTTTTGACAAAAGAGGGTTACATAAAGCAGGTTCCCCGGGAAACTTTCCGCGTCCAGCACCGCGGTGGCAAAGGAGTCGCTGGTATGGAAACAAAAGATACTGACAATGTTTATTACATAACAACGGCAATGACCCACGATTACATGCTTTTTTTCACTAACCAAGGAAGAGTTTTTCAAACTAGAGTTTGGGACGTACCAGTTGGCAGCAGAACTTCCAAAGGTAAAGCTGTTATAAATCTAGTTGCTCTCAAACCTGACGAAAAAATCACTTCGATTCTTTCTTACGACACAACGATTTTGGAAAAAGCCGATAAGATGTTCGTCGTCATGTCGACAAAACTTGGAACGGTTAAAAAAACTAGTTTCAAAGACTATTCAAATATAAGAACTAATGGAATTATTGCCATCCGCCTTGAATCTAAAGACGAACTTCTTTGGGTTAAGTTGACAGATAGCAAGAAAAATGTCATCTTAGTTTCAAAAAACGGCAAAGCGATTGTCTTTAAGGAAAAAGAAATCAGACCAACCGGAAGAGCCAGTATTGGAGTCAAAGGAATGGATTTGAGCGAACCTGATAATCAGGTTATCTCTGCTGACGTTTTTGACGATAGCGATTTCAAAAAAGATATTTTGGTGATAGGGGATCGCGGAATAGGCAAAAAGACTAAACTGTCCAATTTCAAAGGTCAACATCGTGGAGGCAAAGGAGTAAAAATTGCCGCTATTGACCAGAAATTTGGTCATATTGCCTTTGCCCAAATTGTTGAACAGGAAGACACAACGTTGATAATTACTTCTGCCCAAGGACAGGTTGTCAAAATTTCCTTATCAGCCATTCCATCACGTTCCCGTACAGCGAAAGGCGTTATCCTAATGAGGTTCTCCGAAAAAACAGATCGGATTGTCAGCGCAACCTCAGTATGATAAAATACAGTATGAAGATCGATGGTAAGAAGATCGCTCTTTTTATCGAAAAACAGGTAAAAAAAGAGGTTAAACAACTCAAAAAGAAGACAAAAACTCTCCTTTCGTGTTTTTTAGTTGGCACATCCGCCGACCAAATTTCCTTTGTTAAAATAAAGTCAAAAACCGCTAAAAGACTTGGAATTGAATATAAGCTAATTCACTTGAAAAGTCTACCAAACTTTATTGTTTTGGCCAATAAAATTAAAGATGAGGTAAACAGTCCAAAAGTCAACGGAATTATCATCCAACAACCTCTCCCAGCTCAACTATCAACAGATAGTATTTACGATTACATTCCAGTTCAAAAGGAAATAGAAGGCCACAGAAAAAAAGCTGTTTTTTACCCCCCAATAGGATTAGCTGTGCTGACAGTAATAAAGTATATTTTTTCAGGAAAAAAAATAGATAAACGCTTATTTGTAAATCTGAGCAAAGATCGAGCCTTTTTCAAGAAAATTCTAAAAAACAAAAAAATTGTCTTACTTGGAAAAGGAGTTACAGGTGGTAAACCAATCGGCCACGTATTGCAAGAAGTTAAAATAAACTATATCAATGTTAATTCCCAAACCATTAATCCGGAGGAATATCTCAAGACCGCTGACATAATTATCACAGCAGTTGGTAAAAAAATAATTGAGCCTTCCATGTTAAAACCAGGAGTCATCCTGATTAATGTCGGTCTTCGCAAAGAAGGAGGGAAGCTGAAAGGGGATTATGACGAAAACGAAGTAAAAGACATTGCTTCTTACTATACACCGACCCCTGGAGGTGTCGGGCCAATTGACGTTATCTATCTTTTTAAAAACCTTGTCGACGCTGCCAAATTACAGAAATGATCATAATTACCGGTCAGACTGCCACCGGAAAAACCAAACTTGCCGAAGATTTTGTTAAAAAATATAACGGTGAACTCGTTAACTGCGACTCTCGACAAATCTATAAATTTCTTGATATTATAACTGGCAAAGATATCCCAGAAACTAAAATTCATTTATATAACATTGTTAAACCCGATCAATATTTCTCTTCTTTTGACTATGTCAAAAAAGCTCAAAATATAATTAAAGATATCAAAAAACGAGGTAAAACACCTATAATTATCGGTGGCAGTTACTTATACTTAAAACACCTCATTTACGGATTTGATGCTGGAGCACCTCCCAATTTTAAACTGCGTAATAAATTAAATATTAAAACAGTCGAGCAGTTGCAAAGGATCCTCAAGAAAATAAATCTAAAAGTATTTCAAGATTTGAACCATAGCGACAGGTACAACCCAAGAAGGCTTATAAGGAAGATAGAAATTGAAACAGATAAAAAATCGGGGCCTGTATCGAGTTTCCTCCCGCCGGTGCTCGCTTCGAATAATACCCCTCGACTGCGCGCCGCCGGGATCCCTCCCCTCTCAACATCCGATTTTTTAATGATAGGACTTCGTTATAAAAATAAGGCAAAACTTCGTCAAGCCATAAAAATCAGGGTAGAGAAGCGGCTCAAACAAGGAGCTATTGAGGAAGTAAAATCGCTTTTGAAAAGAGGTTATAAAAAAACTGATCCGGGAATGAAAACCATTGGCTATAAACAAATCATTGACTATCTTGAAGGTAATATTGCGAAAGATGAAGCGATTACAAGATGGATAATAGCTGAAGTTCAGTATGCCAAAAGGCAACTCACATTTATGAAAAAAGATAGAAATATTAAATGGCGATTTATCTCTTAAAAAGTTTAAAAAAAGCTTCTTTTGGAATTTCTACTTTACCGACCATTTTCATTCTTTTTTTTCCTTCTTTCTGTTTCTCTAGCAGTTTCTTTTTCCGGCCGACATCTCCTGCGCCAATAACTTTACCGCTTTTAATAAGAACATCCTTTCGAAAAGGGGAGATTCTTTCGCTGGCAATAATGTGACCCTTAAATTTGGCCTGGATCCTCACTTCATACTGTTGTCTAGGTATTAATTCCCTCAATTTCTTTGTGATCAACTGAGCTTTTTCCATAGAGCGTTCTACAACAACTATTTCCGAAAATTCTTCTATCGGGTCGTTATTGAGCATAATTACCAACTTATCGGCCTTAACTTTGTCGTAACGTAAAAACTCCCAGTCGAGTGAGGCAAATCCAGAAGAAACGCTTTTCAAACGGTCAAAAAAATCAGACATCAATTCGCTCATAGGCATCTCATAGCTCAAAAGAATCTTATTTTTGTTGTCCATAGTTATGAATTTACCTCTATAACTCTGGGCGAGTCTCATTACAGCTCCTAAATAATCATTCGGCGTAATCATCATTATCTTTACCACTGGCTCTTCTATTTGACCTTGTTCACCTTTGTATTCAACCTGGGGCGGTGTCAATATTAAGCTCAAATTAAACTCTCTCTCCAACCTTTCTCTGACAACATCGGCATGGAGTAAGCCCAAAAACCCGACTCTGAAGCCAGCTCCCAAGGCTTTGCTGTATATTCCTGAAAATTGTAAGGCCGAATCGTTGAGATAGAGCTTTTCTAGGGCTTTTTTTAAATTGAGATAATCAGCGCTGATAGTCGGAAAAATCGACGCAAACACCATCGGTTTAACTTTTTTGTATCCCGGCAAGGGCTTTCCAATTCCTTTTAGATCAACAATACTGTCTCCGACATTAACCTGATGGATGTCTTTTAGGTTTGTCACAACATAGCCAATTTCACTTTGGTTTAATTTTTCAGAAGGAATCAATTCGGGATTAAAATAACCAACTTCGTTGACAATAAACTCCACTTCCGAATTGGCTAATTTGACTTTATCTCCTTTTTTCAATTCCCCTGCAAAAACTCTCGCAAAGGCAATTACTCCCCGGTGAGAATCATAATAAGAATCGAAAATTAATGATTCTGAAACGTTTGAGAAAACATGATGTTGTATATTTTCTTCCGGTGAGGGAATTTTTTCTACCACAGTCTCCAATAATTCTTTTACCCCTTGTCCAGTTTTTGCAGAGACTGAAAATATTTCTTCTTCTTTTATTCCAAGAAAAGCCACTATTTGTTTTTTTGTTTCTTCAACTTGAGCCGATGGCAGATCAATTTTGTTAACAACAGGAATGATTACTAAATTCTTCTCAATTGCCTTGTAAGCATTGGCAATCGTTTGGGCTTGGATTCCTTGCGTAGCATCGACCAACAAAATTACTCCTTCAACACAAGCTAAAGTACGATCCACTTCGTAGGAAAAATCAACGTGTCCGGGAGTATCAATGAGATTAAGTATCCAGTATTGAGTATCGAGTATCGAGGTTTTATTTTCTTTCCCTGGATACTGGATACTGGATACTCTATACTGATGTCTCATTCTAACAGGCGCCAACTTTATCGTAATCCCTCTTTCCCTCGAGATCGGATTACGATCAAGCATCTGCTCATCATGTTTACCCGCTTCAACCATTCCAGTCAATTCAAGTAAACGATCGGCCAAGGTTGATTTACCGTGGTCAACGTGGGCAATAATGGCAAAATTCCGAATATTATTCATATTTAAGAATCTGAAAATATAATTTTTCCGTTTCTTCGGCGACCTTTTCCCAACTATACTTCTTGCTTTCTTTTATTGACCAAGAAGATATGACACTACGGATTTTTTCATCATAAATTAATTTTTTCAAAGCTTTGGCCAGTTCACCAGTATCTTTGGGTTCAACGAGAAATTGCTTATAAGGATAATCCTTCAAAATTTCCTTAAACGCTTCATTTTTAAAACCAACAATCGGAAGACCGCAAGCCATCGCCTCAAGAACAGTCAAAGCAAAAGATTCGTCAGAATAAGGAGCACAAAAAATGTCGGCATTCTGATAATATCTTATTTTTTCCTTACCGATTATCTCCCCTTTGAAATCCACCAATCTTCCAAGACTATTGTTTCGCACATATTCTTTCAAACTTTCTCTCAAAGGCCCTTCTCCTAATATCGTCAATTTTATTTTCGGCAAATCCTTTTTTATTTTGTTAAAGGCTTTCAACAAATACTGTAATCCTTTTCTGCTAACAATTCTACCCACATATAAGAGATTTACTATTTTAGTTTTTTCTTTTTTAATTGGGAAAAAAGATCTATCAACTGCATTATGGATTACTTGTTTAATTACGTTTTTTTTGCATAAGTCTTGCCATCTTTTTTTGGCTATTTTTGAAACAAAAATGACTCCAGAAAAACTTTTAGAGAATCCTTCTTTAAAAAGAGAGATAAAAGGATTAATAAAATTGACTATAGAATCGTTATCCCAAGCAGTATGAAAAGTAGCAACCTTGGGCAAAGTAACATCTTTTATGATCTCCCAATTTATAAAAGGAATATATGGCTCATGAATATGAATCAGGTCAAAACCGCCCTGTTTGATTATTTTAGAAATAATCTTATCCTTTTTCTCAAGCGTAATGTTTCCCCAATTTCCATTAGGAACAGGGAGAATAACCGATTTTGCAATTACTCGATAGTTGATATAGGGGAGGACGTTTTTTTCGGGGCCAAAAATAGTTATCTTGTGGCCTCTTTTTCTTAGTTCCTTTGTTAAAAAAAGAATATGCTCCTGGACGCCTCCGGCAGTCGACGGATCACTAGAAAAAAACATGGCAATTTTTAGTCGTTTTTTCATATAATGGAATTTATGGCAAAAATAAGGTATATTTTTATATTAATTCTGCGTTTTATTTTTGCGCCGCTTATTTTTATTTGGCCTTTGACATCAATAATTGTATCATTTCTTCTTGACGTTATTGATATCGAATTTGCCTCCCGAGGCGTCACCACACTTAAAGAATATGAAAATATAGACAAAATATTCGATCTTTGGTGGTATATAGTGAGTCTTCTTTATTCCTATTTCAATCTTAGTAGATGGTTTGGTTTTTTATTGATTCTTTTCCTGTTCCGACTTATAGGAGATATGTTATTTTTTTTAAGAGGAAATAGAAAAATTCTCATATTATTTCCAAACTTTTTCGAAAATTCATTTTTTCTTTTCTTTTTTAGTAATTATTTCTCAAATATGAATTTTTTGGTTAGACCGAATAATCTCTATTTTTCTTTAATATTTGTCTTTATAGTCAAAATCGTCCAAGAGTGGTGGATTCACTGGGCGCAAATCTCCATCCCGGAGGATTTTTTTGGGAAAAAAAGAAAATGGAGAGGTGTATAATAAATAAATGATTGCCAAGCTGGGCAGTTTATTAAAAAAATTCCGTTATAGAATACTAATTTTTCTCGCAGTTTTAGGACCGGGAATTATCACGGCTGTTGCCGACAATGACGCAGGAGGGGTCGCAACTTATACTGTTGCTGCCTCACTTTACGGAATGGCGTCCAGATTTTTAATTATTCCAGAAACGATTCTACTTGCTGTTACGCAGGATATTGGCTCTAGAATAGCCATTGTCACTCGTAAAGGTCTGGGTAGTTTAATCAGGGAAAGATACGGAGTAACAGTCTCTATGATCTTCTTTGCTCTTTATTTCGTTACAAACCAAGGTGTCGTTCTCCAAAATGTCTCCGGATTAAAATCGACTTTCCAGCTTTTCAATTTAAACTGGCAATTGATGTTAATTATCACCTGCGCCGGTTTAATATTTATTGTCGTCAATTTCAATTATAAAAAACTGCAAAATATTTTCCTTTTCATGATCTTTTTCTATTTTGCTTATGTAATTTCCGCTATTCTTTCTCACCCTAATTGGGGTGAAGCAATGAGGGAAAGTCTCATCTTGCCAACTAAGATTAACCTCAATGATTTCCGTTTTTGGTTTTCCAGAATCGCTGTCATGGGAACAACCATTACAGCCTGGGGCCAGTTTTTTATTTCCAGTTTCATTCTGGATAAAAATCTAACTCCAACTCATCTAAAAGCAGAAAGAACGGAGATTTTTCTCGGCTCTGTCGTCACGAGTTTTTTTTCCTGGATGATGGCAATCGCCGTCACCTATACTTTATTTAACAATAATATCAAGGTTTTGGACGGTTATTCAGCCGCCCTAGCTATGACACCTCTAGCGGGAAAACTCTCGACACTCTTATTTTCCTTCGGTTTACTTGGAGCCTCAATTCTTGGCCTTACTATCGTCCCTCTGGCGACGGCCTACGTCTTCTCCGAGATGTTTGGCTTTGAAGGCTCGCTCGACGCCGACTTCAAAAAAGGTCGGCTTTTTTACGGGTTTTTTATCATCCAGATTGCCTTAGCACTAATCGTATCTCTTTTCCCACAGACTTCGCTTTTTAAACTTACTCTTTATGCCGACTTCTTAAATGGTGCCATGCTACCTATTATCTTCTATTTCCTTATCAAGTTTTCCGGAAACCAGGAAATTATGGGAAAATATCGCGTTACAGGAATATCGAGATTTATAATCATCGCCGCCGCTTTCATAATCACCTGCGCCGTCTTGATTACCTTCATAGGAAAAATGTTCAATTTAAATTGAAAGCGAAGATATCAAATTTTTTGCACGAGCTTTTTATGTTAAAATATTAATATGAACGAGGTTCAAAAACTAATTAATAACATCAAACTTTTCTTTTCCTATCGTGAACTGCTTTTTAATCTCGCAAGACGGGAAATCAGCCAGAGATATAAACAGTCGATCCTCGGTTATGCCTGGGTTATTCTCAACCCACTTTTCCAGCTTTTGGTTCTGACCTTTGTTTTTTCGACCATATTTCGCGTATCTTCTTTTAACGTCCCTTATGCCATTTTTCTCATTGTCGGACTCTTGCCCTGGAATTTTTTTGCCCAATCTTTGAGCTCTTCAGTTAATGCCTTAACGAGCAACTCTTCCCTGATAACAAAAATTTATTTTCCGCGGGAAATTCTTGTTTACGGCACCATTATGGCAAAAATTGTCGATTTTTTTTATTCGTGTTTGGTCCTGATTCTCTTTTTCATTTACTTTAAGGTTCCACTAAACTCTCAGATTCTTTGGGTTATCCCAATTTTTATTATCCAACTCATTTTCACCGCCGGCCTCTCGCTTTTGATATCAACTTTCAATCTTTTTTATCGCGACATCCAGTATCTTTTAAATTTGGTTATTTCGCTTTGGTTCTATTTGACACCGATTTTATATCCTGTCGAACAGTTTCCTGAAAAATACCGTTGGATTTTTATTTTTAATCCGATGTCTGTAATCATCAATGCTTATAGGCAAACCGTCCTTGGAGGAGGGGAACCGAATTTAAATAGTTTAGGTATAGCCACTGTCACCTCGATTTTATTTTTTATAGTTTCCTTTTTGATTTTCAAAAAATCAGAAGGTAAGTTTGCCGATTATGTCTAATATGATAGAAGCAGAAAATTTAACAAAAAAATATAGCTTGGCAAAACAACGCACCTTTAAGGAATTCCTTCCCGCTCTATTCTCAGGTCAGGAAACTAAAACCAACCTACTTGCTCTTTCCCATCTTAACTTTGAAATAAAAAAAGGTGAATCCCTAGGAGTGCTTGGAAAAAATGGTTCGGGCAAATCTACACTATTGAAAATTATTGCCGGGGTCACAAAACCATCGGACGGCCGGATAACCGTAAATGGCCGAGTTGCCCCTCTTATTGAACTTGGGGCAGGTTTTCATCCAGAACTAACCGGCAGGGAAAACACCTATCTTAACGGATCGATTTTGGGTCTCCGCAAAAAACAGATGGATAAGCTTTATCCGGAAATCGTAAAGTTTTCCGAGCTGGAGGAATTTATGGATCAACCAGTAAAATTCTATTCTTCCGGAATGTATATGCGTTTGGCATTTTCCGTTGCCGTTGCCGAAAAACCCGATATCTTGTTAGTTGACGAAATTCTGGCTGTCGGTGACAGTAAATTCCAGGAAAAATGCCTAAGAAGAATCAAGGAGTTCCAAAACCTTGGATCAACCCTTATTTTAGTGACTCATTCACCTGAACAAATCCAAAATTACTGTGAAAAAGTCCTTGTTCTTGATAAAGGAAAGCAGATTTATTTCGGTGAAGCAAAAGCAGGTATAGAAAAATACAAAGAAACTTTGGGAATTTAAAAGAAAGTAGCTTTTATAAAACCAGAAACATTCCTTAATCTTTCAATAATAAATTTCAAATCAAATTTAAATTTATCAGGATGTTTTATATAAAGTCTCCACCAATTGACCATATCCTGTTTTGATTTGAAATTTCCCATGGTTTTTGTTGTCGTCATATGATTGTGGAGTACTTGAATATCTGATATTCCCATTTTGTAACCAGCCTTCTTGAAGCGAAGGAAAAAATCCACGTCTTCAAGATAGGCAAAAAAATTTTCGTCAAACCCTTTTAGCTTCTTAAAAATATCTGTCTTAATCAATAAACACGCAGCTGTCAACCCGTCCAAATTCCTTAATGAACTTGATAAACTTGACAAACTTTTAATTAATTCTATCTTGCCATACGGAAGTACTCTATATCCAAAATTCTCAACTTTTCCATTTGGATTTCTCAAAATAGGGGAGAGAGAATCTAGTTTTTCCTTTTCTACCTCGGCGATCAACTGATCAATCGTACTGTCGTTACTAAATTCAATATCATCATTTAAAATTAAAAGCCATTTTGTTTTAGTACCCCTTACTCCCTTATTAACTCCTCCAGCAAATCCTAGATTCTTTTTGCTATTGTCAATTACAACAACTTTATATTGTTTGTCTTTAAAATATTCATGAAGATAACTCAAACCTTTAACATTGTTTAGAGTGGGAATAACAACAGTCAAATTCGTCTTCATTTCAATATTATAATAGATTATTCTAAGACCTTCATCTTCTTCTAATCTTGAATATGAAATTTAAAATAGTAAAATATTTACATTCATGAATTTAACTGACAAACGAATATTATTGACCGGTGGCAGCGGATTTGTCGGTGCTCACGTTTTTAAAAAGTTGATATTAGGCGGTTTTGCCAAAGAAAATATTTTTATTCCCAAAAAATCAGAATACGACCTAAGAGATAAAAATAAAGCAATTATTGTAACAAAAAAAATAGATTATGTAATTCATTTGGCTGGTAATGTCGGGGGAATAAAACATAATCAACTCTACCCGGGTGAAATGTTCTACGACAATATTACCATCGGTGTAAACCTAATTGAAGCTGCTCGAAGAAATAAGGTAAAAAAATTTCTCTGTATAGGAACAATCTGTTCTTATCCGAAACTATCTCCTATACCATTTGCAGAAGAAAATCTATGGTTGGGCTACCCTGATGAAACTAATGCGCCATATGCCATTGCTAAATTATCCTTATTAGTTATGCTTCAGGCGTATCGTAAACAATATGGCTTTAACGGGATTTACCTTTTGCCAGTCAATATGTATGGACCGGGAGATAATTTTGACCCAAAAAAATCGCATGTTATTGCCGCTTTGATCAAAAAAATGGTTTGGGCGAAAGAAAATAAACTCAAATCTGTTGAAATTTGGGGTAACGGTACAGCGACAAGGGAGTTTCTTTATGTTGAAGACGCAGCCTTGGGTATAGTCAAAGCACTTAAAAAATATAATAAAAGTGACCCAATAAATCTAGGAGTAGGAAAGGAAATTTCTATAAAAAAACTGGCAGAAAAAATAAAAAAGGCGGTAGGTTTTAAGGGTCAATTAATTTGGAACAAAGAAATGCCTAATGGTCAACCGAGACGTTGCCTGGACGTCTCAAAGGCGAATAAGGAATTCGGCTTTAAAGCTAAAACCAAACTAACAAAAGGACTTAAGAAAACTGTTGATTGGTATATTAAAAATAGTTAAATATATGAATAAAGTCAAAATAGGTCTCCTATTTACAAGTCAAGACAGATATGAGTTGACGCGCATTAGTTTAGAAAGCGCTGTCAAAGGAATCGATACATCTAAATATAAAGTAACTATTTTATGGCTTGACGGATCTGTAGAAATCAATTCAAAAAATTATTTTAATAAAGCATTTTTTCCAGATATTAATCTTATAAAAATACCCGGTTTTCGTAATTTCGGCCCAGCCGTCGTCACCCAAATAGGAATAAATAAATTGAAAAAAATAGACAACTTCGAATGGTTGGGTATGTTCGAATCCGATTGTTTATTTCTGGATAAATGGCTGGATGAATGTTTAAAGGCAGTTAAACAGGCTAAAATAGATAAAAGAAAAATTGGTTCTGTAACCCCTTTTTCGATAAAAGGCTGGACTATCCAAACTAATAAAAATTATTTTATAAACGATGTAGTTGGTGCAACATGTTGTTTGTTTACTTCTGAAGCCTGGAATAAAATTCCACCCGTATCAATTGCTCATCCTTTCAGAAAAGAACTCTTAAAGAACTTGGCGATTAACCCTCTCAAACATCCGAGTATAGAATTAGGATGGGATTGGCTTTTTGCAACAGCCATTTATCATGAGGCTGGATTATTAACGATTTCTACCAAACATTCAAAATTATTGAATTGCGGAAACAGCGAAGAAGTAAAAAAGATACCCCCTTACTTAAAATATAACGATGAATTTTCTAAGCCTTTGAGAAATACTTACAAAAAAATAAAAAAGAACTACAGACTATGGCTAAAAACATTAAAGAAAATGCTGTCAAATTCTTTATTGTCAATATTTAAAGACGTAAATTTAAATTTATCAAAGTATATTTATTACAGACTAAGCGATCATTGGTATAAAAGAGAATTTAATAATGATTCTTGGTGGATTTGGGCAAAAGGAAGTGCAGAAATATTTATCAACAACGATTATAAAGAAGATATCGTTTCTCCAATTAGCCTAAACTTAACTATATTGGATAAAAAACAGTCCATCGAGGTTTTTTTTAATAAAAAAAGTTTAGGAATTTTAAGCAGTATGAATAATAAACTGCAACTCGCCAATCTGACAATCAAAAAAGGAATAAATATTATTAAATTCGCAACTAAAGTAAAAGGCAAAACTTATCTTCTTGATAACAGAATTTTAGCCTTTGCTCTTTACAAAAAAATAGAATGACATATTGCGTTATTACTTCAATACAAAAACCGACCATTGCCGTAAGGAAATTTAACAAATTATTTGGAAAAAAACTTATTGTTGTCTCTGATTTAAAAACGCCTCATTTGAATAAAAATGAAAAAATAGACTATTTTGACTTAAAATCACAAAAAGAATCTTTCCCTAAATTCAATAAACTATTGCCTTACAATAATTATTCCCGAAAAAATCTCGGCTACCTTTTAGCGATTAAGAACGGCGCTGATAAAATATTTGAAACAGACGATGATAATATTCCTTACGCAAATTTTAGGTTAAACGAAAATTCACTAATTAAAGGTAATTTCCTAAATAAAAATTCGTGGACTAATATTTATTCCTATTTTACAAAGGAAAAAATTTGGCCCAGAGGTTTGTCCTTATATCATACTAAATCTAAAATTAGTAAGTTCGAACTAAAAGAAAAAGAGAAAAGATCCTATATAAACCAGTACGTAGTTAATAAGGATCCAGACGTTGATGCTATTTATAGATTAATATTAGATAAACACGTATATTTCAATAAGAGGATTCCTCTTATACTAGGAAAAAAAACCGTATCACCATTTAATTCCCAATCAACTTTATGGTTTAAAAAAATCTTTCCGCTACTTTATTTACCTAGCTATTCAAGTTTTAGAACTTGCGACATATGGAGATCCTTGGTAGCTCAAGTTTGCTTATGGAAGATTAATTCTCACGTTACGTTTTTTTCCCCAAACTCATATCAGATTCGTAATCCACATGATTACCTGAAGGATTTTATTGACGAGATACCAGGCTTTGTTAACAACGATAAAATTGTTAATAAACTTCTCCGTTGCGATTTATCATCTGATATAAAGGATCTTCAGAACAATCTGTTAAAATGCTGGAAATCAATAGGTAGTTTTCTTAGCAACCCAGATAAAGAATTAAAATTATGTTATGCGTTTTTAAATGAAGTATCTAAATTATAGAATAATTTTCTCCCAAGGAAACCCATCTCTTCCGAAATGTCCATAAACGGCTGTTTTAAAATAAATTGGCCTACGAAGATTCAATCCTTCTAAAATTCCCGATAGTGATGTATCTAAAATCTTTTTCATAAAACTCTTAATTATTTTTTCACTTTTCTTCGCCGTTCCAAAAGTTTCCACCTCTTGCATGACTGGTTTTTTTGCGCCGATAAAATAAGCCAGCCTGACTTCGCACTTTTTCGCCAAACCGGCTGCGACGATATTTTTAGCCAAAAAGCGAGCAGCATAAGCACCCGACCGGTCGACTTTGGTCGGATCCTTGCCGGAAAAAGCCCCCCCGCCGACATGGGCGAACGAACCATATGAATCAACGATGATCTTTCTTCCAGTCACTCCAGTATCACTTGCCGGACCACCAATATGCCATACTCCCGTACCGTTTACTATCAATTGATCTCTCTTAATCCGTAATCCGTAATTCGTTAATTCTTTAATTATTAATTGTTGATAAAGATCTTCTTTCATCTGTTCTAGTTTTACTTCCTCCGAATGCGGTACCGCAATTACAACCGTTTCCACACTGACCGGTTTTCCATTTTCATAAGACATTGTAATCTGCGTCTTGCCGTCCGGTCGGAGGTAGGGAAGACGTTTTGTCTCTCTTAACTCATCAATCTTCATTGCTAATTTATGAGCCAGCATAATTGGAAGAGGCATAGATTCTTTTGTTTCATCCGTGGCAAATCCATACATCATTCCCTGATCTCCTGCGCCTAATTTGTTAACACCAACGGCAATCTCGGGTGACTGGGTATGAATTTTAACTATAATTGGAGACTTATTGGTGAATTTAAGTTTTGGATTTGTGTAACCCAGTTGCCTTATAACTTTTCCGGCAATTATTTTATAGTTCAGTTTTGCCTTGCTCGTGACTTCCCCTGCCAAAGCAATAAAATTTTTTGTCACTAATGTCTCAACGGCAACGCGAGAGAATTTATCTTTTTTAAGGGCTTCGTCCAGTATCGCATCTGATATTTGATCGCAGATTTTATCCGGGTGCCCTGCACAAACAGATTCTGAAGTATAAGTTTTTCTCGTATTGGGCATATCTGTATCTAGATTTAGCACCGTGGCCCTTTTGGGATCGGCTGCTGGATGGATAATCGCGAGATAGCTCTCTTTCCATCACTCTTGATATTTTGTTAATTAGCCAAATAATACTATAATTTTTGTCTTCCTTCAAACTTTTCAAGAAATCTTTTGATATCATTATAAAGTGATGCTCAATCAAAAAATAAAAAAGGCCCACCAAATTATCAAGGAAGCTGTAAAAAAATATCCGAAAGAGTCTATTGCAATTGCCTGGACAGGTGGCAAAGACTCGACCGTAGTCCTCCACTTAGTAAGAAAAGTATTTAAAGGTAAAGTCCCTTTCAAACTTATGTTTAACGACTCCACCTTGGAATTTCCAGAAGTGTATGATTTTGTCAAAAAATTGACAAAAAAATGGAAATTAGATCTTATTTGGCAAAAACACACGCAGGAAGATCTTGAATCTTATAAAAAAACAAAAAACAAAGAGGAGAAAATGGAAATAATGAGAATTGCCAAAATCAACGCTATAAACTATACAATTTCTAAATATAATATAAAAGCTTTTATCTCTGGAATAAGATTGGATGAGCACGAAGCCCGATCTAAAGAAACATTTTTTTCAAAAAGAGCTACACACGATCGCGTCCATCCAATCCTTGAGTTTACAATCAAAGATATTTGGGCATATATTAAAAAATATAAAGTTCCCTATGTAAATTTATACGATAAGGGATATAAATCATTAGGAGAAAGACCATTTACCAAACCTGTGAAAGACAAAAATGCTCCTGAACGGGCGGGGAGAGAGGCTACCAAGGAAAAAACCATGGACAGACTTCGTAAGCTTGGCTATTGGTAAATTATTTGTTAGAATTTCCTCGTAATGTTTAAAAATATTGTCGTAATTTTAATCGATTCCCTACGAGCTGACGGAACTAACTACAGCCGGGATTTAATTTACGGAAAAGGTAATCATGATTTAATTAAAACTCCAAATCTAGATAATTTCTCTAAGAAGGGAACTATCTTCACAAATGCATATTCAACCAATACTTACACAACTTCCGCACATGCCTCTTTTTTTACAGGGAAATATCCGCCTGTTCATGGAATAAGATCTTTTTTTGATTTTGAACAACAACTAAGCTCAAAAGTAAAAACTCTTTCGGAAAATCTCAATAGTCTAAATTACCAAACTTTTTTTTACTCTGATATACCCGAACTGTTTTCTGTCATGGATATCTGGCGTGGGTTCAAAATTAAAACCCACTCTAAAATGAACTGGCTTTGGAATTCTGTAGAAGACTTAAAAGCTGAATGTAATTTTATTTTTATTCACACCTTTGACGTTCACGAACCATACCTATTAATAGAAGATAAGTCTGAAAACAAAAAAATAAACGAAGACTATTACGATACAATTAGAGAAATAAGAAAAAAAATCCACTTAAAATCAAAAATAAATCAGAAAGAAAAACCTCACAATGCTTGGAGCGAAATAAGAAATTTCATAGAAATCAATAAAATTGATCAAGAGGGAACACTAATGCAATACTACTCAAAAGGTATAGAGAAATTTGACCGCCTTAGATTAACTAAAATCTATCAACGTTTAAATTCTATGGGTTTTAATGATAACAATACTTTCTTCGTTTTCTTAAGTGACCACGGAGAAGGGAAAACCGAGTTTGTAAATAACACTAATTTTGCCCACAGCGGAGAATTGACTGAAGAAACGACAAAGATATTTTTATCTACTTCCAAATTAGGGACTCCGTTAAATGAAAATTTATTTTCAATCTCCTTCCTGAAGAATTTGATAATTAATAACGCTGTTAATAATAGATCTCGAATAGATTATGATTATTTTAAATTTAAAAAGTTATTTAAAGAGGAAAAATATATTTACGCCGAAACTTTCATATATTATTTAGGTAAAAATAATCCTCATATGACCGATAACACCACAAGACTAGTCAATCTTAATAGAAAATTTATAAATACAGAAAGTATTGTTTATAATCGCGGTCTTATAGGAGAAAAATCAAAAATAATTATCAAAAATCAGCCCGAAAAGGTTGATAGTCTATATAAAGAAAAAAAAATCGCTGGACTTATAAAAAAATCGTATCATTTTCTTTTCGGAAGATCACCCGAAAAAAATGCCTATAATCTTTTTCTTAGAAAACTTAAGAAAAATGAAATAACAAAAAAAGCTTTTATCGAAATTCTCATTAATTCAAAGGAAAAAAAATTAAAACCCTTTTTCTCATTTTTTCAAAAAAAATATTTTGATGAAAATAAAATTAATACGAATTTAATGAAATTAAGGTTAGAAATTGATAAAATACTCAGAGTCAGCACTGAAAACAAAGTATCTTTTGAAAAGATAAAGGAATATGTCGAATTTTAAACTAAAAAATAAGGCGTTCAAAATAGCTTTTGAGATTAGCCCTTTGATGACAGCATCCGGAACGTTTGGGGATAAATCCGGGGTTTACCGTTATACTTATGGCCTAATTTCTTCTTTGAGTAGTTTCCTTAAGAAAAAAGATAAAAACGCGACGATTTTTTTATTTACTTTTAATTACGACCTTCTCAAGCAACCTCTCAATCCGGAACTTTACAGCTTATTAAAAAATAAAAACGTCATTTATCTAAACAAGCTTCCAAATATTAACCAAGAGAATATGATTTATAATGACTTATTTGATTTTCCACCTCTAAGAATAATATTGAAACTGGCAGATAAAATTTTTAATATAAAGAGCTTTTATAAACAAATAATTAATAGATTCAGATTTAACAATTACCTCAAAATTCTTGATAAAGAATTTAAAAAAAACTCCATAAAGACAATTGTCCATTCGGAAACCAGCTTTTACCCATTAAATAATTATAGAAATATCATTACTATCTATGATTTAACCGCTTTTATTGTTCCTGAGTTTCACCGTAATGAAACAATAGATCTGCAGACAAGAAAACTTAAATTTGCAAGAAAATATTGCCAAGATATTATATGCATCAGTCAATCCACCAAGAGAGATCTTCTTAAGTATTCACCGGAATTTAAAAACAAAAATATCATAATCGCTTATCCAGGTATCGATGACTCTTTCAAGAGTAATAAAGAAACTAAGAAAAGTACACTGATTCAAACTACAAACATCGTTTCAAACCGCAGAATCACACTCATACCTAATAAGTATTTACTCTACTATGGCACTTTTGAACCCAGGAAAAATTTGAGTTACTTGGTTAAAGGTTTCCTTGAACTATTAGAGACTAAAAAAATTCCAGAGAATTATAAACTATTGATGATTGGCGGAAAAGGCTGGGGAAATATCAGAAATAGAATTATAGAATATTTGCGGGAAAATTATCCAAACGACGAAAAGTCACCAATCATAATTGTAAATTACATCAACGATAAATATTTAAAGAAAATAATCAAAAACGCCTACGCCTTAGTCTACCCGAGTTTTTATGAGGGGTTCGGCCTTCCTGTTTTGGAGAGTATGTATCTTGGAACTCCTGTCATTACCTCGGCTAATTCTTCTTTGACTGAAGTTGGAGGTAGCGCTCCTCTCTATGTAGATCCTAATAATTTTCTGGACATCAAGAATAAAATATCATATCTGATAAAAAACAAAACGATTGCTAGTACTATGGCCAAGGATGGAATCGTACAAAGCCAGAAATTTTCATGGGAAAAAACAGCTAAAAAATTATATGACTTTATTTAATAAGAAACTCGATTTCCTTAAAGACCCTTTAAACATTGTTATAACTGTTTTATTGGTTACGATAATTTTAATTGTATTTTCCTCTTTTTCGCAAATAGGAATCCTTACGTACGATGACTTAACTAATAAACTTTTTGCCATCAACAAAGAAAATAATCTTTTCAAGACTGCTTTTTCTTTTGCTCAAGGACAGGGAAGATTTTTTTTCATATATAGTGGTCTTCTGCTTTTTTTTCCCTATCTGTTCGACAGTGTTACCTACACAAGGATAATTGGTTTTTTGCCTATTATTTTAAATATAACGCTTTTTAGTTTGCTGATTTTTCAGTTTTTCAAATCAAAAAAGCTGTCTTTAATAATGGCGGCTCTTTTTTTCGCTTTTATGCAGAATTCCTGGGAACACAACCTTCTTACCGCTTATCCCTTCGTATTTACAACCAGTTTCAACTTTACTTTAATAGGACTATTACTTTATAAAAAATATTTTTACTCACCTAAAAAGTTTTGGAAGATAATTAGCGCTTTTTGCTTTTTCCTATCTTTACTCACTTATGAAACTTTCCTCGTTTATTTTATATTTTATTTTTTTATAGCTTTAAATGAAGCGTTGAAAACAAAATTCCATCTAATAGACAGAGCCAAAATGTTACTGACAAATATTGGCTATCATCTGTTTTCGATTTTTGTCTATTTTTCAGTTTATACCTTATTTCAGCTCCGATATCCGGCCGGAGGATATGCAGGAAATATGCTAGGGAAACTTGAACCCGTAAAATATATGCAAACGGCCTTTCAACTCGGGATTTCTTCGTTTCCAGGATATATCTATTTAAATAAACTATATACAAATTATTTTATTGAACATTCATATTCGTTATTCGGAGACAGGAGAAACATTTTATTTATATTGGGAAACATTCAATTAATTTGGTTAATTAAAGCTTTGCTGTTGTCTTTACTAATCTGGTTAATATCTAACTTTAAAGAAAAGATTATCAATAATAAATCTTATTTTTTTCTAATTTTGACTTCCATACTCCTTGTTTTTATACCTCAATTAATAATTGCCTTAACTGATAAATATCAATTTTGGGTTTTGGGCGGATCAATCATTGGCTTTACGACTACTTATTTTTCATATTTCGGCAGTGTCTTTCTTTTAAGTCTGATAGTTTATAAAGCAAAAGAAATATTTAGACCAAATATTTTAAAATCTTTGATTCTTTTTTTTATTATTATCACAGTGTCAATTCTAAGTATCATCA
This sequence comes from Candidatus Roizmanbacteria bacterium, assembly GCA_016215445.1. Lineage (GTDB taxonomy): Bacteria > Patescibacteriota > Microgenomatia > UBA1406 > GWC2-37-13 > GWC2-37-13. The sequence goes on along the minus strand of JACRJL010000001.1, from coordinate 234,254 downwards.
TCGATTACACAAACTACCATATAAACCTTTCCCAAAAACAAATGACTTTAATGTGGAATGTAATAAAACCCTTATTAAAAACTCCTGAATTTAACGAAATTCCCAATAATAGTTATATTTATTCACCGAATCTTAATACTTTTTTTACGTATAAAGGCTATTGGGATAACTATATAAAAATAAAAACAGGTAAAAATATAGAATTCATTATAAATAAAGAAGAATTCAACAAAAAATATAAGGATGAGCCTGAAAAATTGACAAGTAAACTTTATTACCTAGGTTATTATCAGGAAGAAAAAGATCCGAACGTTTTTCTAACCTTATCTAAAATCGATAGTTTAGTAAAGGAAGGCGAACTTTTCGGTTTTTTTTCTAATAATGTCAATCTATATACATATTCCAAGTACAGAAAATATTTATTGAATTTTCAAACCAAGGTTAACGATAATGAACCGAGCGCTTTTATAGATGATCAAAAAATTTTCTCAAACAGTTTTGGTTTTTCCTATTTAGTAAACAAGAATTTTCCGGGTGATTCGCTTCTGAAAACCGTGATAAAGGCTCCGAACATCAATATACAAAGTGTCTTAATATCCTATTTTACCAGCCTGGACTCAACATACCTGAAATAGACAATCGATACTCCCGCGGTTAAAAGTATCACGGAAGAATAAATAAAAAAATAGTTCTCTAAAAGGCTTTTATTCAACTTCAGGTAATTGATTAAAAAAACGCTAACAAAAGGATGAAACATGTAAATTCCGTACGAATAGTTACCGAGCCTTCTAAAAAGACTCAAATTAAAAGGAAATAATTTTTCATTGAAAGAAATGTAAAAAATTACTGACAAAAGTGAAAAGGCCCTGATAGTTGAAAGAATTATTTGGAAATTGTATCTGATTATCTCTGTTTTTACTAAACCAGCAAAATTAAAAACCGTAGATAAAATCAAATAGGCTAACCCAAGAAAAAAAATGATTTTTTTGCTTTTGATTTGTCTACTGCTAAAAAGCATGTAGCCGCCGAAACTTCCTATAATGACGCTTTCAAAATCCACAAATATAAAGCCCGTTATTATTTTTGAAATTAAATCGGAGTTTATAAAAGAGTAAAGTAAATAAAACGAATTTAATAAGACCAATTTTCCGGCAATTATGAAAATAACTGTCTTTAAACTGATTTTTCTCAACTTCTTTAAAATAAAAAGCCAAAAAATATATAAATGTTCTTGAACGCCAAGAAACCAAGATTGTGATATCCCCAATAAGGGCTTACCAAATATGAAAAGAAGGTCTGGGAAAAACAATAAGTAAAATAGCAAGTTAAAGACTGTAATCTTTGTGTATCCTAAGTTTACTCCAACCATTTTATTGAATAAGGGAATGACAAGTAAACTTAAAAAAAGCACCAAATAATATAAAGGCATAAGCTTGGAATATCTTTTTTGCATATATTCCTTTATGGAGATATTTTTATTTTTTTTAAGCGATTTTAAAAAACTGTTTGTAACTACAAATCCGCTTAATACAAAAAAAACGGAAACTCCCAATCTACCGATTTCTTTTATCCAATAATCCCCATAAAGATTGGGTAAATTTGACCACAGTTTAAACTGTTCCACATGGTGGATCAGTATTAGTAAAGAAGCGAAGAGCCTTAAAGAATCCAAGTTGTAAAAATGATTTTTGCTGTTCAAGGCTGTCAATTAGGGAAATCTTTAAAAAAATGACTAAATTATTATATAATAAAAACAGTTAAACCTTATTATGAAGATCTCAATCGTCATCCCTTTCTATAACGAAAGAGGAAATGTAAATATAATATATAAAAGACTCTCTGTTACCTTGAGAAAATATTTTAGAAACTTCAGTTATGAAATCATCGCTGTCGATGACGGTAGCCAAGATATCACGCTTGAACTATTAAAGAAGCTAAGAAAAAAAGACAACAACATAAAAATAATCGGGTTCAGTCGAAACTTCGGTCATCATATCGCAATTACGGCCGGACTTGATCACGCGGCAGGAGATTATATAGTTATGATGGATGGAGATTTGCAGGATCAGCCCGAAGAAATAGTCAATCTTTTTAATAAGCTCAAAAAAGGCTATGATGTTGTTTACGCGGTAAGGAAAAACAAAAAATTCGGGATTTTGAAAAAACTTTCCTCTTCTTTATTCAATTACATAATCAAGTTTTTAATCAACGAAAATATAATCATTAACAGTACTATTTTCAGAATCATGACTAAACAAGTAAAAGAAAGCATTGGACAGCTTAGGGAATCAAATAGATACATCGTCGGATTAGTCGGCTGGGTAGGTTTTAAACATGGTTATTGTTTTGTAGAGCACGGTGAAAGGTCAAACGGAAAAACAAAGTATAATTTTTTTAAACAACTTGATTTGGCGATTAATGCCATCACTTCTTTCTCCGACTATCCACTGAAAATTGCCAACAGAGTAGGCTTGTTATTGGTTATGGCTTCATTTGTTTTGAACATTTACATAATATTCAGAAAATTTGCTTACAATACACCTATTATTGGCTGGACTTCTCTTTTTAGCTCTATTATTTTAATCGGAGGGATCCAAATCATATTATTGGGTATTATGGGGGAATATCTGGGAAAAAACTATATCGAGTCCAAAAAAAGACCATTATATGTTATAAAAACAAAACTGTTATAAATAATATGTTTAAATTATTCAGGGAAGAATTCGACAGCCGCCTGTTCGGAAAAAACGTCTATAAATTATATTTGGAGAAAACTTTAAAAAATAAAAAATCAGTTATTGCAAAAATAAAAAAACTTCCCGTTGACGTTGTGTTTTGCTTTACTGTTTTTGACAATCAGAATATAGAAATTCTGGAAAAATTGGGATTCAACCTGGTTAGCATAAGGAACACCTATCAGCTTTCTTCAAAGTATAAATATAAAAATATATCTATGCCAAAATTTTTTAAGTTTTCCCACTCCGACCAAGTTAAATCAAAACTAAATAGTAATGATATAGATAAATTTATTCGGATATTACTACAAACAAGTAGATACAGTAAAGACAGAAGAATTAGCAGAAAAATTGGGGAGAAAATCTATTTGACTTGGATTAATAATAGTTTCTACAATAAATATGCCGACAAATGCATTTTTGCACTAAGCGGTGATAAAGCCGTCGGTTTTATAACTGTTAAAGTCAAAGAAGGTGTCGGGTTCATTGATCTTATAGCTGTTTTAAAACCTCATCAAAATAAAGGATTAGGTTCAGTATTGCTTAACAAAGCTTTTAATTATTTAAAAAGCCGCGGAATTGATAAAATATACGTCGTCACAGAAGGTGAAAATACAGCCGCTAATGCTTTTTACCAAAGAAATCAATTCGTTTTACAAAAAACAGAATTAGTGTATCATAAACATAATAATTAAATATGAAAAGCGTTATTATCGTCGGGGGCGGAGGATACTTAGGTTCTAAAATGGCTTCATTCTTTCTTGATAATAACTATCAAGTAACTGTTCTCGACAGATTTTATTTTGGAGATATATTCAAAGACAACGTCAACAAAAACCTTAAGATTATAAAAAACGACATTAGGTTTTTCGATAAAGCAATACTTAAAAATATTGATGTCGTAATAAACCTTGCTTCTATCTCAAACGATCCAGCCAGCGAACTCGATCCAAAACTCACAAAAGACGTAAACTATATAGGAGCAGTAAGGTTGGCAAAATTTTCTAAGGAAGCCGGAGTAAAAAAATATATATTTGCTTCTTCTTGTAGTGTTTACGGTCACGGGGAAAAAATCCTAAATGAAAATTCTGACTTGGCTCCCATTTCTGAATATGCCAAATCAAAAATAAACGCTGAAAAGGAAATTTTGAAATTATCGGGGAAAAATTTTTGCGTTACAGTACTAAGATTATCAACGTTATACGGCTTATCAGAGAAAAGAATGAGATTTGACCTAATTATAAATATAATGACTTTGCACGCATGGAAAAATAATAAAATATTCATTATGGGTGGTGGTAAGCAATGGCGACCATTAATGCATCTGGACGATTGCATCAATGCTTTCTATCTTGTTATAAAAGAGAATAATCTAAGTAAAATAAACGGGCAAGTATTTAATGTCGGTTCTGATTCGGAGAACTACCAGGTTTTTAAAGTAGCTTTAAACTTTAAAAAATTCTTTCCTAATTTAATAATAGAAGATACTCCAGATGACCCTGACAAAAGAAGTTATCACGTATCTTTCAAAAAGATAAAAAAAGTATTAAAATTCATTACCAAAAAAAATATTGATGACGGAATTATTGAAATAAAAAAAGCTTTAGAAGAAGGTATAATTAAAAATGATTTAAAAACAAGTACATTAAAATATTACCAGTATCTTATGGATGCACATAAATTAATTGAAGAAATTAAAATTGACAAAAATTTATTCTAATATGAGAAATAAAAAGATTGAATTTTATAAACACAATTTATCCTTGACTGACAAGAATAATGTCAGAAAAGTCTTAGATTCCATATTTTTAACAACCGGAGAGTGGGTCAAGGAATTCGAAAAGAAGTTTTCTAAATATTTGAATATAAAATACGTGGTCACTGTTAATACGTGCACTGACGCTCTGGAACTTTCTTTGAGATATTTTAACATCGGAAAAGGCGATGAAGTTATTACGACCCCGTTATCTTTTATCGCTACATCAAACGTAATTGAGTATTGCGGAGCCAAACCTGTTTTCGTTGACGTTGAGGAATCAACCGGCAACATAAATGCTGATCTAATCGAATCCAAAATAACTTCTAAAACAAAAGCAATCATGCCTGTACACCTATACGGTCACATGTGTGATATGAAAAAAATTAGAAAAATTGCCAATAAATATTCTCTTAAAATTATAGAAGATGCTGCCCACTGTATTGAAGGTAAAAGGGATGGTATTAGAGTTGGGCAATATGGAAATTCCTCCTGTTTTAGTTTTTATGCGACAAAGAATATCGCCTCAGGTGAAGGTGGAGCTATAGCAACAAACGACAAGAAAATGTACGAATGGCTGTTAAAAGCCCGACAACACGGAATGAGCAAAAACGCAGTCGACAGATATTCAAAAAAATATGAACATTACGATATGGAATTTTTGGGATTTAAATGTAATATGACTAATATCCAGGCTTCTTTATTATTTAATCAGCTTGACAACGTTGAAAAATTTCGTTCCCAAAAAGAACTTATCGCAAAAAAATACAATAAAGGTTTTCAAAAAAATGAAAATATTAAATTCCCAATGGTTTTGGAAAAAACCAAACACGCAAGACATATTTATACAATCTGGGTAGATCCTTCAAAAAGAGATGAATATTTACATAAAATCCAAAACGAGAATATAGGCGTCGCAGTAAATTTCAGGGTTATCCACTTAATGAAATATTATAAAGATAAATATGGATACAAAAAGGATTCCTTCCCAATAGCCGAGAAAATAGGAGACTCAACAATTACAATTCCACTTTATCCAAAATTAACTGAAAAGGAAATAAACTACGTGATTAAATCAGTAAATAATGTTGTAACGGATTAAAGCCAATAAAGAAGAAGTGAAAGTACTGAACGAGCTTCATTAGTAAGCCAACCATTTTCAAACAGGAGATTTTGGATTTGCTTTAAATTTAGCCAATAGCCTCCTAATTTTAAGCTGGCCTCTCCCATATCTGTAATGCTATACCTGGTTGAATCTTGGTAAAATCTTCCACCTTCATCTGATTGTTTTACTGAAACCATGACCCTGCCTTTATAGATATTTTTTATTTTTTTGTTTTCTCCAGGCTCGACACAAAGGGTAGGAGATAACTCGATATTATTATATAAACCTGTTTCTTCGACCGGCTTAAAAAGAAAATGTAAAACGCCTCTTATTCTTCCGCAAACTAAATCGACTCGACCTTCAGAATAACTATCAATAATTGGCTGATCCCATTCCGGGACTTCGCGATTTTTGGCCACTACTTTCAAGAATCTCACTCGGAACGGTTTTTTAGTCAAAGGCTTAATTTCTTTTTCCTTGATCTCCCAGTTTTTCATTTTATTTAATGGAATTATTCTGGCCTTTTTGTCTTTTTGTCTAAGAAAGACTATGTTATTTTTCATTCTCTTAAAATACGCTGTATTTATTTCTTCCTTATATGATCTTGCCAGGTCTTTTGAAAAATCGTCCTTATAACGAGAAAAGACCGGACGGTCAACCAATTTATCCCAAGGGCTTGTCACTAAAACCGACCTGGCATCTGTATTGACAAGATAATCCTTCGAAAGCAAATTTAATAGATTATCAATTGATAACCAACGATGAGTATCGGGAAGATTCAATTTCTGCTTGATTAACGCAATAATATTGCTGTTTTGTTTTCCGAAGAAACGACTCCCTTGTTCACTCTGCAATGACGATTTAATTATTTGAAGGTGTTTATCGGCAAAGACGTGGGAAAAAGGTGGATTTTTTCCGCCGTGAATCCGAAGCAGATTGCTTTTGGTAGCTTGACAGGTCGGAGCCAATTGGACAACTTCAACGTTTCCCGGCTCGATCTTTGCTTGAACAAGAATTTCCTTTCCTTTCTTTGTATCCCTCATTAAAAAACCCAAAGTCCCTATTTCTTTCTGCTCTATAAAAGGCTGATACTGTGTGATTCCTTGATTATCTTTATATTCAATACCTACTATGCTAAAAAAACGACCTGACTTATGGCTAATTCTGCCGTCCCTCAAATGCCATGACGAACTTTTCGAGAGGGAAATCCATTCCGTATGAAAAGATGATTTTTTAATAAGTTCGCTAAACCATTCATCAAGATTCATTAATTTATTCACTCTTATTTATTAATTTCTACTTTTAACTTTCCCCGGTTTTCTATATATTCTTTCTTCAAACCGGCTCCAAAATACTCAAGAATTTCGTGACTTGATCTTGGATTGTTAAACAAACGCGCCAACAGTTGGTCGGAAAAAAAAGCATGATGTGGGGTTTTTAAACGCCAAGCATAACGGGCTAAAGCCACCAACTGAATATTTAAAGAGACTTCTTTCTTTGGCATGATATCTGGAAAAATATTAGGTAAATATTTACTTATTGGCCATTCGGTATAACGATTTAAAATATCAACGTTTTCTAAAGCACTTCTAAGAAAAACTTCTTTTCTTGGATAGCTGTAATTATTTTTAGTTGCCCTCAATTGCGTCAGTGGTTCTTCAATTATATAAAGTTGGCCAAGACCAAGTAACCTTATCCAAAGGTCATAATCTGACATTTGTACCATGGTTTCGTTAAAACCTTTCAGTTTATTTATCTTGTCTTTTCTAACAAGAGCCGATGCAATACCAAAATTGTAACCTGCTATAAATAACTGTCTCAACCAAGCATCGTTATTCATATTAGATCCTGCAAGATTTCCGTGAGCCCATGATTTTTTAATTATTTTCCCTTTTTCGTCGATCATATTTAAACGTGTAAAACACAAGACAGTATCTGGATTGTTACTAAAGTATTTTAGTTGTTTTGCAAGTTTATCTTTTAGCCAAACGTCATCTGAATTTTGAAAAGCGATATATTTGCCTCGCGCCATTTTAATTCCGATATTTCGAGGGTGATATCTTCTATTCGGACTTAGCCGGATCAGTTTCAACCGTTTATCCTTGATTTTGGCAACAATATCCGCTGTCCCGTCCGTCGAGCCGTCATCCAAAACCAGTAGTTCTAAACTTTTCATCGTCTGATTCAATACAGATTCAACTGCCTTTCTTATAAAACGAACATGATTGTATGATGCCAGAACCACCGAAACCAAAGGTTTATTAAATAAACTCATAGTTATTAGGTATTTATTTACTTGTTATTCTACCAAAGTATAATATAACTAATGAGGCTTATTAAAAAGTATTGGCTTTTGTTGACGCTATTTATTATTAGTTTTATCCTGTTTTCCTGGAAACTAGCTCACTCAACGTCTTTCCAGGGTGATTTGGGAAGAGATCTTTACGAAATAGCCAAAATAAGCTTTGGCAATATAACCTTACTTGGCCCTAAGGGTAGCTTCGGTGGAATCTATACGACTCCTTATTATTTCTATATGTTTGTTCCGGCTTTTTTGGCAGGCGACAGGGGGCTAAATGGAATCATATATTTCAACACCCTGATTTTTTCTTTGGCTTTAGTTTATTTTGCCTTTTTAGCCGGAAAAAAATTCGACAACCTAAAGGGATTCTTGGCAGGATTAACTCTAATGCTATTTCCGTTTTTTATTTTTTCTGCCCGAAATCCAGGTAACGGTTTTACACCAGTAGCTTTGTTTCTGGTCTTTCTATCAATCCTTTATTTTTATGATTTAGGTCATTTAAATTGGTTAAAGATCTCTATCTTGGGTTTTTCGTTTGGCTTAATCCTTTCCATGCTATTTGTTTATGCGACGGTTGCTTTGCCGATTTTACTACTTGTTTTTTTACTTTTAAAAGACAAAAAACTATTTCTTTTCTTCCTGGGCGGGATGGCGGCGGCTTTTTCACCTCTTGTTTTATTTGAATTAAAAAATAATTTTGTCATGCTGAAAAATACCTTTGTGGACAGATCGTATCTATCGTTCATTAATAACACCAATCTTCCAAACGGCGTCAAATTGAATAAAAACATTTTTGTCAATGCCTTGGACCTATCAAGGAAGATTTCGCCTTTTATAAATATAAACCTAACTCTCATGTTTGGATTCTTGGCTCTTTCGTTCTCCTGGATCAAGAAGAATAAAGAAAGATATTTTATTTTTAGCACTTTTCTTGGTTTTGCCTCTCTGGTTTTAATGCTTCGTTTCCAATACTCATCTCATTATCTGACGCCTTTTATTACTCTTTTGGTTTTTACTCTTTTGATTGTTATTTTAAACGCCCGATTCAGCAAAACCCTTTTGATACTGGTAATTTCTACCTCTGTTTTTTTCTTTCCCAAGAGCTACTATTTTCAGGGTACGAGAAATTTCCAGACTATTAAGAATAGAGTGGAGAAGACGCTTACCAAAAATTGGCTTAGGAAAAACGACAGCTTTAATGTTTTATTGATACGTGAAGACGACGCCCCCACTCCGGCCGGTTTCGAATACCGCTATTTTTTCATTAAAAATCAATACGAACCGAAAAGCGAATTTCTTTATGGCGAATCCAAAAAACTCATTGTTTTCACTGAAAAAAAAGACGTGGATCTAAGCAAGCTAAATAGTTGGGAGATGTCTCAATTTGATTTTAAAAAGGTCAAAAAAATCTCTCATTTTTATCCTGATCCGGAAATGGCTGTCTACCTTTTGGAAAGGTAATTTGATAAACTTATTGTTATGAAAATCGGGGTAGATATTACGATGCTCGTCTATGCTGGATCAGGAGTCGCTAACTACACTTTTAATCTAGTTAAAAACCTTCTTAAAGTAGACCGCGAAAACGAATATAGGCTTTTTTATTCGAGTCTAAGAAGACCGGCTAATTTTTATTATTTAAGCGAACTCGAAAAACTCGGAGGAAAAGTTTACGACTTTAGATTTCCTCCTACCATAATGCAAATTTTCTGGGGCAAACTGCAAATTGTCCCGATAGAATGGTTTATCGGCAAGGTCGACGTATTTTTTTCTTCCGATTTTCTCCGGCCGCCTTTGCTCAAAGGAACAAAAGGAATTACGACTATCCATGACCTGACTTGGAAACTTTTTCCCAACTACCATGAGCAAAGAATAGTAGATGCCCACGAACGGAAGCTCGAAAAAACCATCAAATACGAAGACGAAATTATTGTTGATTCTAAAAGTACGAAAGCCGATCTTCTCAGGCACTACCCACAGATCAAAACAAATAAAGTCCATATTATTTATCCGGGAGTCGATGATCGATTCGAATCAAAAGCCAAAGATGAAAAAATGATAGTAGTTTTAAAAAAATACGGAGTTGGGTATCCTAGTAATTTTTTGCTCTATGTCGGTGCCATAGAACCTAGAAAAAATCTGGATAAATCAATCGAACTGTTTAGTGAATTGATCAATGATGACAAATTTAAAAATTATCAGTTCCTTATTGCCGGACGCGCCGGCTGGAAGAACGAAAAAGTTTTTCAGAAAGTCTTCGACCTAAACTTAGAAAAGAAGGTCAGGTTTTTGGGATTTGTTTATGACGAAGATCTACCTTATCTTTACTGCGCAGCCAAACTTACTGTCTATCTATCATCATACGAAGGTTTCGGACTTCCGCCTTTGGAATCTTTGTCATGCGGAACGCCTGTCATAGCCGGGGACAACTCTTCTCTCAAAGAGGTAATTGACATGAAATTCCTGGTCGATGTGAACGATAAAAATAAAATACTGGAGAGAATGAAGTTTTTGCTTGAAAATGATGTTAAGATCGAACCCGAAAATGTGAAAAAACGATTTGACTGGTCTGCATCAACAGAACAACTGCTGAAGATAATCCAAAAACTACCAAAAAGAAACTAAACCAATTACTAAACTTTACCCCTACCCAAAGCAATACAAAAATGGCCAGATTGTGAACAAAAAAAAGCGGGTAAGAATTGATGCTAAGAAAATTGAGAAACCCTTCTAAGCCCAGAATTTTAAAAATATTCTTCTTGGAAATAAAATATAAAACTAGCGTAGAAAATATACCGTAGCTTATATGATAGATGTTCGGCGGGTATTTATTATAAAACTGGGTCAGATTATGGCCTAAGTTTGATACTAAAGACCTTGACCATAAGAAAACAAGAAATCCAACAACGGCAGCTATAGCCAGTTTTTCCCATTTTTTTTGATTATCTATAAAAAAAATAGTGAAATATATCGTGATAGACCATGGAAGCCACATGATCACCCTATAATCCCAATTGCGAACATAGAGATAATAAATTGAGGAGGCAAGACTGACAAGAAAATAAAGGTAGTAAAGAAAACTACTTCTTTTTTTGAAAAAATAGATAATTGGAAAGATAAACATGAGTTGAAAAAAAATCAGGACAAGCCAATTCAGATCTAATCCTCCTACAAAAAAAACATTTTTAAAAATATAGTCAAAGTCTATTTTTTTTGTATATAAAAAATATCTTAAAGGAAATAATAACAAGAGAAAATAAAAATAGGGAAGATATAAACGAACCAATCTTTTTTTTACATAATTAACAATGTTTTTGATACTAAATATGAAGTCTCTCGAATAAAAGAGATATGACGAACAAAAAAGAAACGTGACAACAGACCATTCGCTGAAATCCCAGATCAAAAAAGCAAACCTGTCTTTCAAAAAATAAGCAGTTGCATGAGCTATTATCATCGCCAACATGGCGAGTCCACGAAGATTATCAATATCTTTATTTCGATCCATAGCGTTTGAGATCCGCCTTGACCATCATTTCCACCAATTCCTCAAAAGACACTTTTGGCTTCCAATTGAGGTTTCTTTTTGCTTTATCGGCCTTAGCTTTTAAATTAGGCACTTCAGCCGGTCTTTTGAATTGAGGATCAATGACGACATATTTTTTCCAATCGGCAATACCGATTGACTTAAAAGCTGCTTCGACGAATTCACGAACGCTATGGCTTTCACCCGTGCCAATGACATAATCATCCGGATTTTTTTGTTGTAACATCAAATACATTGCCTCGACATAGTCGCCGGCAAATCCCCAGTCACGCTTGGCATCAAGATTTCCAAGTCGCAGTTCCTTAGCCAAACCAAGTTTGATTTTGGCAACGCCGTCGGTGATTTTTCTGGTAACAAACTGAATGCCCCGAATCGGTGACTCGTGGTTGAAAAGAATCCCGTTTGCGGTAAAGAGGCCATAAGATTCTCTGTAATTTACAGTCATCCAATAAGCATAAACTTTGGAAACGCCATAAGGAGAGCGTGGGTGAAAAGGAGTCTGCTCGTCCTGATAGCCGTTTGTATGCTGGAGTCCAAACATCTCGCTCGTTGAGGCTTGATAAAATTTAGTTGTCGGTGAAAAAAACTTAATCGCGTTCAAAAGATATAACGGACCAAGGGAATTAACCTCTGTTGTCAACTTGGCTTGGTCAAAAGACGTTTTGACAAAAGACTGGGCTGCCAGGTTATAAACTTCGTCCGGGTGAAGAGTTCGGATCAAATTCAAAAGCGAAGCTTCGTCGTTCATATCGCCCTCGACATAGTCGATTTCATTTGTGACGCCGACATAGTCAAGATTAGAAAAATTGGGGTTGGAATAACGGCGGATCAGTCCAAAAACCCTGTAGCCTTTTTTGATTAAAAGATCGGCCAAATAGGGTCCGTCCTGTCCTAAAATTCCCGTCACTAAAGCTGTTTTTGCCATATTAAGTTTAAATTATAACATATTTCGTAAGAGTCAATTCTAATTTATTCTTATGATAAAATTATAGAATGCTTGAAAGAATTCTTGGTTTCATAAAAAAGCCCACCAGCCGCGACATTCTCATCAACACTATCGGTAACTATCTCAACGTTTTCTTCACAGCTTTCTTTTACTTCATGCTTGTTAGAATCATGGGCCCTGCCGACCTTGGAGTCTTAAGCGTCTTACTCGGAATCGCCTATGTATTGGCCAACATTCTTGATTTCGGAACCACTGCCAGCATCTATTCTTATCTGCCCCAGATGATAGAAAAAAAACATAAGAATCTTTATATATTTTTAAAAACAATCATTTCTTACCAGACCGGTTTTTCTATAATTGTCATTACACTACTTTTCATATTTTTTCCCTATTTAGACAAGATATTTTTTAAAACAGGCGCCCCGGCATATGAACTTTATATCACTACTTTTTCTGTGCTCTTTTTCATCTGGCAAAACTACGCAATAAACGCTCTTAACGCCGCCAAACAGTTTCTTAAAGCCAATCTGTTTTTAAACCTGGCCAATGTCACAAAAACAGTTATAATCCTTATTCTTATTCCCTTAAAAGCTGTTACAGTCGGAACTATTATCTTCACTTTTGGAATCATAGGCCCGGGCCTGTTCTTTCTCCTGCTTTTCTTTGAAAAAAAACACATATTTCTTAAGGTTTTACAGGCTCCTATAGTCAAAGAAGAATTCAGATTCGGTTATACGATGACTTTTTTCATTGCTTCTCAGTTTTTTAACCTGGCAATGAGAATGGATTTATTTTTACTGTCTTTCTTCCTGTCAAAATCTGCCGAAGTAGGGTATTACGGTCTAGCGCAAAAAATCATTCTAACTATTATTGCTTCAATCGCCAGCGTCACTCAAGTTCTCTCACCCAATTTTTCAAAAATAAAAACCAGGGCGGAAATAATTACGGAAATAAAACACAGCGCTACGTATCTACTTATTCCCACTACCCTGTTTTTGATACTTCGTTTTATTCCGAAACAGATTTTTGACCTTTTCTTTACTGAAAAATATGCCGAAGCAATTGTCGTCACAAGGGCGCTCAGTCTTCCTTTCATTCTCTATGTCTTTTTGAATCTTCCTACTTTATTCCTTCTTTATACAGTTAAAAAACCAGGCTATATTTTGGCCGGAAACCTGGCGGTTTTTATTATAGTCACTTTGGGTTGCTACTATCTCATTCCAAAACTGGGTATGTTCGGACCTCCATACGCCCTCACTTTTGCTTTCCTCACCAGTTTGGTGATAATGACCACTCTAAGCATCAGGGAGTTTAATAAAATTACTTAGAATAGACTTCTAAGGTCAAACCCCGGAAAGTTTTTTTACCTGTAAGGAAGTAATTTTTTTCATTTAGTATTTTTTTATAATCCACCCCATGAATATCGGCAACGTAAGGAATAACAATAACTTCTCTTGATAAACCTGACAAACTTGATAAGCTTTTTAACTCGTTAACTTTTAAATGTCTGTTGTAATACCTTACCGGATCGCTCGACGAAGATACCATATAAATAGGTTTATCAGCCGGTAAACTTTTTACCAGACTTTTCCAGTCCTCACGGTGAAACTGCGGAATCAAAAGATAGGAAAGAGAAAAAATCAAATAACCACCAACCAATATTAACCCCGAAGGTTGTATTTTGGCCTTTTGTGATAAGCTGAAACTTAATAAAATCGCCACAATTGGAACTAAGTAAATAAAACGAAAGTATTGGAGCAGGGGAGTGAAAAAAGAAATAATAAAACCCAAAAATAACGGAAAAACCAGTAAATAAACAAGAACAATTTTCAATTTTAGATTTATAAATAAAACAAATAAGACAAATGAAGTCCAGAGACCGGAAATTGCATAATAAAGCCACTTAGGATAGAAGTCTATCCTGCCGATACTGAACTTTACTGGAATTAAAAGCAGGTTTTTTATGTTTGCTTTGCCGAGAACGAGCGACCAATTAGTCACATTCGACAGAGAAACTTTGGCATTGATCACCTGATGGTAAAGAAGAGGACTTAAAAAAAGAGAAGCCAGTATAAAGTTTAAAGTATTTACTATGAAGTATTTATATCTCTGAGTAAAGAAAAAGTATAAAACCATCGGAACAATCAAAAATATTGAACCGTAAAACGTCAAAAAACTGAGAATCGTAAACAAATTAAATAATAATAAATTGTTTGATTTTGTTATCCCGAACTTGTTTCGGGATCCTGAAATAAATTCAGGATGACAGAGATAAAGAAAATAATATAACGACACTGTGAGAAAAAATGTTGTCATCATATACATTCTTGCCTCTTGTGAGTAGTAAACGATTAGAGGATTGAATAAAAAAAATACCATACCCCAGATTCCTGCCATCAAATAAACTATATAGCCAGTTGCCAAACTAAACAAGACGGAAGGCATTCGTAAAGCAATTCCCGAGTAGCCAAAAATATTAGTCCATAGTTTCATGAATAAATAGTAAAGGGGCGGGTGAAAATCTAGGGGAGAAAATTTGCTGATGATTTCCTGATAATTAAACTGTTGAACAACCCGGGCAGTCGTCGCCTCATCGAGCCAAAGGGATTGATTTAAAGCTAGCAAACGAATCAAGAAAGAGAATAAAAAAATCAGGGCTAATTTTTTGCTCATTTAGTATAATTATATAATTGCGGGATTAGTTCATCGGTAGAACATCTGATTTCCAATCAGATAGGACGGGTTCGATTCCCGTATCCCGCTCCAAGTTTAATGATCTTAAATCGCGCCTACATTATACGTTTGAATTCATCCTAAAAAATTGATTTAATTACTACATAAATAGTATTAGTTTGTTCATCTTAAATAAATATTAATGTGGCGCAAATTCGTAATTATTTTGATTTTTCTTTTGTCGTTATTTAGCCTAAAAACTCATAATGTCTTTGCAATAAGTGCTTCTGTTGCCAATTCTTCAACCGCTTCCTCTACTCAACCTTCAACGATGCGCCATATTGTCCGTACCTCTGAAGCGACGCTTCACGCATTTGTACAAATGGGAACCAACACGTCTACCTGTGGAACAGGAGGCCTTTGGTGGATGAATTCTACAAACTCCGGTACAAGTTGGAATTGTGGAAGTCAACTTTCATCCGATACCGCTAACCTCATGTATGCCGATGCCCGAGCAGATTCCTCAAATAATATTTATGTTGTTTACTCTGTAGCCAACACCGGTAGAAATAATGTTTACGACGTCTTATACCGGAAGATATCTTACAACGGCTCTTCTTCTTGGACTGTTAATTCAGCCCAAACAGTTTTAGACGGATCGGGAACAGAAACGGCGTTTCACTATGCCAATATTGAACTTCAGGGGACAACTAGAGTATGGCTGGCAACAAGATATTTTGACGGAACTAATTATGGTATCACCGTTTATTACTCGGATTCATTAGGAACAACTCCATCATGGACCCAATCAGCCGCCACCATAGATACGGCAGGTACAAATTCTTTATATCACATCCCAACCCAAGTCAGATTTAGTACTAAAATCGGGGTTATTTATAATATCGAGTCAGGTAGCGACATGGCTTGGCGCTTCAGAAGTGACAGTGACGGATTATCGACTTGGAATAGTGAAACCATTTTGAGTACCACTTATTTAATAAGATCCGCATCATTCTCCGCAGTCGGAGACTCAAACGGTAATGTTTATTTTGCGGCAAACGGCGCCGGAGCAGTACATTTTTCCCATTACCTTTCCAGTTGGTCAACTATTGCCGTAGTTTCATCATCGGTAATTAACGACCAGTTTGCTTCAGTTGATACCGACGGGACTAGTGTTTGGGTTTTATATGGTGATACAACCGGTATTACAGGTGGCGTCAACAGAAAGCTTGTTTATAAAAAAGGTGTTTCTCCTTTTGCTACGGGAAATTTTGACGCCAGCCCGACAACTGTCACTTCTTATCACGGAACTTTTGATAAAGTCTGGCTTTATGATGCTTCTGCTAATACTTATCAGGATGAAACGACAGATTCGGGAAACACAACCACGGCTGATATCGCTCACTCTGATTCCGGAAGGATAGTTAAAGACAACGGTGATATGATTTTTTTAGGTAAATCCACAACCTTCGACGCAATCAGTTGGGCTATCTCAACCAATTCCAGCGGAGGAACAAATATCTGGGAATACTGTTCGGCCGTTGATGGAAATGTGATCTGCTCAACGTGGAGCTCTCTAACAATTACCACTACCTCCAATGCGGGTTGGAAAGCAAACGGCTTCCTGGCCTTCACTCCTCCTGTTGACTGGCAAGCTTCAAAACTAAACGGTGATGGATCCGCCTACTACTATGTTAGAGATAGAACTACGGGATTATATACAACCGGTCCGATAGGAACACAAATAACAACTATTCCTTTACCTAGTTTTGCCGGTCTAGCGGCAACGACTTCCGGAATATATGGGCTTTGGACAGAAAACGAAATAGCCGTTACAAAGATCCGTTATCAAACCATTCTGACTTTTAACAATAATCCGAATATTCCTAGTTTGTTGGGCGATCATACATCAGGTGCTTTTACATCAGATAATACCCCGACACTGACATTTTCTATTTCGGATCCTGATTCGTCCGATATGGTAAGATATAATATTCAGATTGATGACACTGTAAATTTCAGCAGCCCTGTCGTCGATTATACTTCAGATCTTGCGGTTCAAGGAGCAACATCTTTCACTGTCGGTCAAGCAGCCGGATCGGGTAGTTATTCTGTCGGTAATTCGGGACAATCTCTTTCTGACGAAAATTATTATTGGCAGGTCAAAGCGATTGATAACGGTTTGGCTCAAAGCTCATATTCTGAAGCCAATTCCGGTGCGATTGCATTTAAAGTTGACACAACGGCGCCAACTATTCCCGGTACACCGACAAACAGTAGTCCCGCAAACGATTCAACCCCGACATGGTCGTGGAATGTCAGTTCTGATAATGGTTCCGGTCTGGCTTCAACGCCTTACATGATCGAGTGGTCGCAAACTTCCGATTTTTCAAGCGGAGTCTCTTCTTCATCATCAAATTCCAGTTCGTTTACCCATTCGACCCCTTTACCAGATGGAACCTGGTACTTCAGAATAAAAACAAGTGACGCCGTAGGAAATCAATCAAACTTTTCAACAAACGGGTCTACTGTCATCGATACAACAGCGCCTGCAATTTCTTTAAATGCTTTATCACCTGATCCAAATAACGATAATACGCCATCGATTGACGGATCGGCGATTGACGTTTCGGGAACAATTAATACGGTCGAATATCAAATTGATGGAATTTCCGGAACTTGGACAAATTGTACGGCAAACGATGATAACTTTAATTCTGCCTCGGAAAATTTTTCTTGCAATGTTACACCGGCAATGACTAATGGTCCTCACACAATCTATGTCAGGGCGTCTGATAGCAACGAAAATACGACCGATGATATTAGCGCGTCGACCGATAATTTTACAATTGATGTCACTCCTCCCACGGTTATTGTTATACCTTTGAGTCCGGATCCGGGCAGTGACAATACTCCTTCAATTTCGGGGATATCCAATGACACAATAACTAATTTGACATTAATCCAATATCAGGTAGATTCCACATCGGGTACATGGACCGCTTGTTCGGTTGACGAAGGAACACCGGACGAACAATCAGAACCATTTACCTGTACAGCAAATAGTTTGGTCGACGGTTTACACACGATTTATATTAGGGCAACGGATTCCGCAAATAATACCACCGCTCTTGCCGATTATGGTTTTGATTCTTTCGTAATCGACACCGTTATGCCAACAGTTTCAATCATAGCGGTTTCTCCTGATCCGGGAAATGAGACCACCCCAACGATTACAGGTACGGCAACCGATATCGGTGGAGCAATCACAAATGTTCAGTTTCAGATGAATTCAACGTCAGGTTCCTGGTCAAACTGCGAAGCCGATGACGGATCATTTAATAATTTTGTAGAAAGTTTTAGCTGTACTACTCCGACCCTTTCCGATGGAAATCAAACAATCTATATTAAAACGATAGATAATGTTTCAAATGAATCAAGTATTGCCTCTGATAGTTTTGTCATCGATACTACAATTCCAAATAATTTCGAACTAATAAGTCCGAGGAGTGACGACTATACTAAAAGCGAAAGACAGATTTTCAAGTGGAAGGCAGCGACAAACCCTGACTCTACAAGCGGACTTTCAAAGTATGTTCTGGAAATAGATAATCCTTCAATCGGTAACAACCAAATGAGCGGCGACTTTAAGATCGATAATATTCCTCCTTCCAGTGAATTAGATTATGAAGCAAATCAATATGTGGTTCATTACGAAAACTTTTCTGATTCCGACCTCGAGAATAATTATATTTCCGTCCACACCAAGTCTTCAATCTTCTGGGCACCGTCGGAAAATGACGGTAAATTAAGAGAAGGAACAGTTACCTGGAGAATAAGGGCGGTTGACAACGCGGGAAATCAAACAAGCGCTTCAAGAAATATATTTGTAGATAGAACTAATCCTAAAATCGAGTTGATTAAGGTAAACGATATTAAGTTAATCGCAGACAGATACGTAACTACCAACCTTAAACCGATAATTTACGGCAAGATCGTTGATCATCTTGCAGGAGGAGATTCATCCCAAATTCAAAATATTGACGGTCCCGGGGTTTCAAACGGGCCCAAACTAATTAATATAAGAGTCGATAAAATAGAAGGTTTGGATTACAAATTAATTACTCTCTACACAATCAATATCGATAAATTATTTTATAATTGCGATATCTCTTCTGCTTTTTCCGACCAATCCGGAGTGGAAGTTTTAGATAATTCCCAACAAAAATGTGATAAATATTCACGGTTTGATTATTCTTTCGGAGAAGCTACGGGTTTAGGAACTTACAGAATTACAATTATTGGTAAAGATAAAACGGAAAACGCTTCCGACAAAACCGTTTTGACCTTAGAGATAGATTCTTTAGATCAGATTATTACACCTGAAGAAATAGCAATCGTTAATAAAGAAATAAAACCGCTTAATCCCTCTGAAAAAGAAAAATTAAAAAAAGAATTCAAAATTACTAAGCCTGTTATTCAGGATAAACTAAAAAATAATGAAGTAAAATTCAGCCGATTTATAACAAAAATATTTAATCAAACAGGAAATTTTTTTGGTGAAATAATTAACGAGTTGGATAACAATATAAGATTGTCTATAAATTTAATTAAAAATACCTCTTTGTATTTAGAAGAAAAAATTATAAAAGTCGCTACAGATTTAAATTATTCTGTTGCTAAAATTGCTACTTTAATCGATGGCGGAACACGCTCTTTAATCATCTATGGCGGACGGGGTCTTGATACTGGCGTCTATAATATCGGAAAGCTCGTTGAAAAAGCTTTCAACAACTTGGTTAATAATTCTCCGAAAGTTACAAAATCTATTCTGACCGGATTTAGTAAGGAATTTTTTACAGTAAAAATAGTTGTAATCAACTCGATAAATATAATTCAGTCAATTGATTCAAAAATAGATCAGACTAATAGTATTGCCATAAAACAGTTAGAAAAATACATTACCGTCTCTTTTCAAAATTCCTTAACCAGTACAAACAAAAATATCGCTAAAATTACTTTAAAAATCGAAAAAAAGAGGCAGGATATTTCTCATTCGATCGGCATCGCAATTGTCGGGCTCGGGTCAAATTTTATCAGTCAACCAACGACAATTTCTAATGTTAAGGTAAAAATACTTTCGGCTACTTCCGTGAAAATCACATGGGAAACCAATCAACCGGCAAATGGAAAAGTAAATTACGGACCGGACAGAACATATCCTTTTGATGTACAGTCAGAAAAACGGGTAACAAAACATGGGTTTATCTTAACGAAACTGAAACCTAATACTATTTATTATTTCGAGGTTATGTCGTACGGAATAAACTATGTCTATGACGCCTATCGGGAATTTAAGACTCCGTCTATTTCTCCCACCCGTTAGGATGATTTTTGTACCAGATAAGGAGAGACTTCACCGAATCTTCAATGGTTTTTCTCGGAGACCAACCCAAAATATTTTTTGCTTTTTCGATTGAGGCGACTAACTTCGGCGCTTCTCCTTCACGAGGATTATCTGCCGGTTTGACATCAAACTTTTTACCGGTCAATTCCTGAACTTTGTTGACTATTTCCAAAACGCTATTTCCTGAGCCTGTTCCAAGGTTAATGACTTCACTTTTGCTATTATTTATTAAATAATCAACTGCTTTCATGTGCGCTTCGTTCAGATCAAGTACGTTAACGTAGTCTCTTATTGGTGATCCGTCAGGAGTCTCGGCTTTTTGGTATGTTAGAAAAAAAGGAACGATCCCAAGAGCTGATTTAACCGCATTTTCTGTCAAATGAGTTGACGGACTCTTTGAATAACCAAAAACCCCATCCTCAGAAGCGCCTGAAACATTAAAATAACGGAAAACAATATAATCAATTCCCCTTAACTTACCATACCATTTAACAATCTTTTCCGCCATCAATTTCGACTCTCCGTAGACATTATTTGGTAGTGTTGGGTGTTTTTCGTCAATTGGAACGTACTGAGCTTCACCATAAAGAGCGCAAGTTGAAGAGAAAACTATTTTTTTTATTTGATACTTACTCATAGTCTCGAGAAGGTTCAGAGTCGAGCTTGGATTGTTTAAAAAGTATTTATGGGGATTATTCATTGATTCATCAACAACACATGATGCGGCATAATGAACAACTACTTTTATATCTTGTTCTTTTGAAAAAATAGGAGAGAGATCTGACTTTAAATCAACCCCATAAAATTTAAATTTATCTTTATATCTTTCCTGCAATATCTCAATTGGTCTTTTGTAACCTGTTTGGAAGTTGTCAAAACCAACAACTTCATAACCAGATTTTAAAAATAGATCAGCGGCAATCGAACCAATGTATCCAGCACATCCTGTAATTAATATTTTAGCCATATTTGTATTATAACTTTTCACTTTTAACTTTTCACTTTTAATTTGTGCCAAGGGTGCCAGTGGATTCTTCCCTCAGCCAAATAAATTCCTCCGAAAACTAGTACAGAACCAATCGCGTAATAAAGGCTGGGGATTTCTCCTAAAAGTGGCGCGGCTATCAGTACGGCAACCACGGGATCGATATAGGTAAAAAGGCCAACTTCTTGGGCGGCCAGTTTGGAAATCCCGTAATAGTACAAAAAGTAAGCCAGTGCTGAAGAGAAAAATACTCCGAAAATAATTCCAGTCCATCCTTGAAAATTCAACTGGTTAAAACCCCAGGTATTCAATTCTTTCAAAGCCAAAGGCAAAAATGTAAAACTGCCAAAGAAAAAAGAAATCAGAGAAACCGTATAAGGGTTTACTTTCTTCAAAATATTTTTGCTGAATACGGTCTGAAAAACAGTACCAAAGGTCGCCAGAAGAATAAACAAATTCCCCTCGATCTGTCCCAAACTAATTGCTTTTCCATCTATCAAGACAGGGGAAAGAATAATGATCAAAACTCCCGCTAACCCGGTAAGCATTCCCAAGGCTATTTTTAGATTCGGTTTTTCCTTTAAAAAAACGAGAGAGAGAAGATAGATGAATAAAGGACCGGAAGAAGCAATCACAGGTACATTGATGCTTTCGGTTCTTTGCAGACCCAAAAAGAAAAAGGCAATATTGATAGTAATCCCGAAAAATCCAATCCAAAAAATATGTAAATACTGTTGAAGACTAATTTTCTGCCTTTGTCGTAAAGCAAAAGGAATGATAATCAGCCCGGCAAAAAAAAATCTTATAAAAGCCAAAGTAAAAGGAGGAATATTTTCAAGAGAGAATTTGAAAATAGGCGATGCCGCTCCCCAGATGATGTTTGCGATTATTAAAGCCAAAATTGGATTCATTTCTTTTTGCTAAGATAGACAATTAGTTCGCCTATAATTCCGGTCATTCCTACTTGGATGCCGATAATAATGAGTAGAATTCCAAGCCAAAGAAGCGGCCTAGTCACCAAAAGGACGCCAAAAAATAACCGCTCTATCGTCAAATAAAAAGAGATAAAAAAACCAACAAAGAAAATAATTCCACCGATCGTCCCGAAGAAGTGAAGAGGCTTTTCGGCAAATTTATAAAGGAAATAGGCTGTCAATGTATCAAAAACCCCGGTTACCAATTTGCTAGGTCCGAACTTTGACTTGCCAAACCGTCTTGGATTATTCTTTACTTCAATTTCTGTCACCTTATATCCATTATAAGAAACATAAAGGGGAAAAAAACGGAAATTGTTTCCATAGAAAACAAAGTCTTTGATAACCTCTCGCCTGAATGCTTTAAACCCACAGTTTATATCCGTATAAGGAGAGTGAAGAAAGAACTGGAGAAAATTCTTGGCTAACCGGGAATAAAATTTCACTAATTCATTGTCTTCCCTTTTTTTTCTTATTCCATTGACAAAATCGTAACCCTGGTCGATTTTCTCTATGAATGCGGGTAGATCCTTCGGTTCATCCTGTAAATCAGCATCCATGAAAATAATCGTGTCTCCCGATGAATTTTCTATCCCCGTCTTCAACGCCTGCCCTTTTCCCAATCGTTTTTTATGTTTAACAAGTTTAATATTTATTTGGTATTTGATATTTGATATTTGATATTTATCAACCGAACCATCATCTATTAATAATATTTCATAATCTCTCCCTTTTAAAACTTTGGTGAGACCATCGATAAGCGTTGGTAGGTTTTCTTTTTCGTTATAAAAAGGTATTATTACTGAAATCATATTCTTTTATAAACTTCTATACTTTTTTCGTTTCTGTCGTCAGAATAAACTATTTGAAAATTCCTGTCGTCTTTTAACCGAGTATAAAATTTAACTGGTAAGCTGATTTTATCAAGGTTACCAATCTCCGGTCTGTAAATAATTACGTAGTCTGCCGTTTCATACTCATCAATTGTTTCTATTATATCAACGTCCGTCAAACCCATTGAGGCATAAGCCGAGTCAAAAAGAAAGTTATGATAAAACCGCCTACTTGTAAAAAAAGGCGCGAGTTTCGGCGTCGTCGAAACTCTAATCTTGTCGTCCTTCAATTTTTCAATCCAAATTTTAAGAGATTTTTTTGTAATTGGATTTAACTCCTTATATTTGACAGGATTTTTGACAAAGTAGGGGATTGGGTTATATAAATAAGCCGATTTTAAAGTAAGCAAAATAAATAATATAAGAATCAGACTTTTTACTTTTTTGTTCTTGACGAAGTTGTCAAAATTCCTATAACCCAAAATTGACGAATAGGAAACGAAAGGTACTATCACCGAATTGTAATGAAAGAAAACCGATCTTTGGTTGTTATTAATACTCAAAATGTTTATTGCCCATTCAGGCAGACTGATAAGAAGAGTTAGGGGAGAAAACAACGCATAGAAATTTGGAAGGATTAAAGATTTGACGTACGGAAATCCGTCTAAAATAATCGATTTAAGTCTTAGCTTTATATCAACAAAATAGTTGCTAGCAAAATGAGCCTCTCCTCTAAAATAAGGAATAATAAAATAGACTGTCGAGATAAAAAAGCCCAAGCCTAAAAATCCTGTTATTAATCCAAACTTCTTTTCCTTTTTGATTATAAATAGATAGATACCGTAAATAAAAACTACCAAACCAATATGCTCTTTTGTCAGGAGGGATAAAAATATAAAAATGAAAAACCAGTGCCATTTTTTTGTTTCCTGAAAATATATCGAGGCGAGTAAAAAAGTCGTTGCTAAAGCAACGCCGTGGAAATCAAATAGGACTACCCGCTGCACGGGAAAGTATAAAAGATAGGTCAGCGAAAAAATTAAAACGGTAAATTTATCCTTAAGTTTTTTCTCAGCGAGAAGATATATTATCCAAGCTCCCAAGCCGAGAATAACTGCCTGACCAATAAGAAGGACTTCAGGGCCTGGATAAATTTTGTAGAAGGGGGCGAAAACCGCCAAGATCGGGTCAAAGTGAATCGCCAATCGGGAAACGTTCCTTTTCAAGTCAGGGTTGGACATCTCAAGAAACCGGCCCTGCGATGTATTGTAAACCACCTGATTCATTATGCCAAGATCGTAATAATATGAATTAAGGGTTTGGTACCTTCTTATACTAAACCAAGAAAAGGAAATAATAAATAATATTATTGATATCCAAACAATTAGTTTATTCATTTGTTTCCAGAATGATATTTTTCATGAACTTCCTTTAACCTGAAATTTGTCACATGGGTATAAATTTGAGTAGTGGCGATGTTCTTGTGACCAAGCATTTCTTGGACGCTCCTTAGATCAGCTCCATGCGACAAAAGATCGGTTGCATAAGAATGGCGGAGAACATGGGGGCCGATCCTAAAAAGGATCCCTGCTTTCTTGCGATATTTGTCAATCATTCTTTCAATCGAGCGAACCGAAAGCCTCAAACTTTCATTATTCAGTCCACCTTTGATCTTGGGGCCGGAATAACGGATAAAAAGAGGCTGATAAGCATCGGTCCGGCCTCTTAGGTATTTCTGAAGCCAATCTTTGGCATGACGAGAAAGAAAAACTACTCTGCCTTTGCCTCCCTTGCCGATGACTCCAAACTCTCCAGCCTCTATATTGATCTGCTCCCGATTTAAGGATGCCAGTTCGGAAACGCGTAGACCTGTAGAAAACAACACTTCCAATATCGCCCTATCCCTAAGCCCGGCTTCATCTTTAAGTTCAACCGATCGAAAGAGTTTCTCCAATTCTATAGGCTGGAGAATCTTAATATTACGATCTCGGCTTTTACCAAGTTCTATCATCTCCGGAGAGAGAACAGCCACCTTTTGCCTTATTAAATAGCGGAAGAAACTCCTGAGTGCTACCAAAAAGTAATTTTGAGTTTGTCTTTTGAGTGAGCCTTTATAGGGATTTTTATAGGTATGGGAAATGAACAGACGGAAGTTTCTGACAATATTATCGTCAATCTTTTCAACCTGGAAATTTTCAACCTTTTGGCTCTGTAATAACCATTGCTTGAAAAAATTTAAATAATATCCGTACATCCTGACTGTTTTCAAAGAAAGATTCTTATCGAGCTCACAATACTCAAGAAAGCGTAATACAGCCTCGTTTATCTCCATAGCCTTATATTAAACGACGAAGGAATGTTTATCAAGTTTAGAGTATAATTTAGGTTCATGAGGAAAAAATACTTAAAATTAATTTCCACCGACAGTATCGGATTGCTTGGTAGACCCGAACAGTTTGTTTACCTTTATAAAAATTATTTTGAAGACGGCACTTTCAACGGAGCCGAAGCAATTGCCTTTCGTCCTGTTTCCAAATTGGTAAATCTTATTTCCGTTTTGAAAAAAAATAGAATCAAAGTTATCTCCCTCCACGGCCGCACCGGAGGAGAGAACCTCCTGCCTTTCATTTATCACGTTATGATGGTTGGCGTCAACAAAACTCTTCTCAACGCTAAAGAGACTCTAGCCAATTTTTCTAAAAAGGACATTCTTTTTCATACCCCTTACAGCCAAAATCCACTTGTGGAAAAAATGATCTTGAGGTTCCCTCCTAAAAAGCTTCTCTTTGAAAATCACCGGATCGGCAAGGCTGGCATAGATGATACTATAAAACAGATCTCTTATTACCGACAGAAGGGTATAAATGTTTTCGGCCTGATCGACATCTACCATTATGTTTACGCTCTACCAACCGAATTTATAAAAACCAACTGGACCGCAATCGTCAACGAGCTTGAAAAGTTCTTTAAATTGAAGGATAAAAAAAATCAACCGTATTTCAACGCCGTCCATTTCCCAATTGGGACAAGACTTTCTGACTCGCTTCCGATTGAGGAAATGAGTGACCAGATGCTTGAACTTTTCGCCGAAAAAATTACTCCATACCTCGACCGCCTGGTCATTGAAAACCAAGTAAAAAATCTTGGATTGATATATTCAACAAAATCAATGCTCAAAAAACAGAAGCAGAGAAACCGGATTAATATTAAGCGACTAGTGAAAACAGGGATACTTTGATCTCTTTAGACTTGCTTATACCTACTTGATTATTAAATTACTATTTTTTATACTAAAAATTATCATTTTTATACTAAAAAATGAATAAAGATACTGATTCTTTAAGGAACTTCTTAGAAATTCCCTACGACCGCCTCGAAGAACTAAACTTAGAATCCAAAAAAAAACGCGCTTCCGACACTTCCGACAGTGAATTAAAGAAATACTATCTGGACTATCTAAAAAAAGAAAAAAGATTAAAAGCGGTTACAATCGGCTTTTCCGATATGGAGGGACGATTTCACATGCTCGATTACGACAAAAAATTCTTCTTGGGGAGCTTCGATAATCTAACCTTTGATGGTTCGTCGATCAGAGGTTTTTCCAGACAGGCCGAATCAGACCTAAGACTAAGAGTTGACTGGCGGGCTTTTTGGTGGCTGCCGAGTGACGTCTTTGGACCTGGAAAGGTTTTGATGATGGCAGATATTTATTCCCAGAAAGATGAACCCTACGAAATGGATTCGCGCGGTTTACTAAAATCATACGCAAAAAAACTTAAGTCTGAAAAAGGTTATACTATTTACACTTCAAACGAAGTTGAAGGTTTTTTAGTCAAAGGCGAGGACGCCGAAAAAAATTTCAACGAAAGAATCGGTTTTGAACTGGCGGCCAGGGGCGGCTATTACCATTCCCTGCCAAACGATATTCTAAGGACTTTTATAGACAGGACAGCCGAGGCGCAGAGAGCAATGGGTTTTGAAAATGAAAAAGACCACCCGGAAGTGGCTCCCTCCCAGTTCGAACTGAACTATTCCTACTCCGAGATGGTCAACGCCGCCGACCAGATCCAGATCTATAAGTTGACTGCCAGACAGATCGCCAGGAATTTGGGATTAACCGCCACTTTTCTTCCCAAGCCCGTCGTCGGGATAAACGGCAGCGGCATGCACACCAATCTGTCAATCGCGAAAAACGGCAAGAATCTTTTCTACGACAAGAAAGGCCAGGGACAGCTTTCTAAACTTGGTTGGGATGTCGTAAACCGGATTCTTGGGAGCGCCAACGACGTCTGCTTAATTCTAAATAGCAGCGTCAATGCTTTCCGTCGGCTCGATCCCCACTTTGAAGCGCCCAACGAAATCAAGGTCTCCGAAGTTGACCGCGGAGCCATGATAAGAATTCCGCTTTTTAACGAAAAGTCCAGCCGGATCGAAGTGAGAAGCGTCGCCCCCGATTCCAATCCTTATCTAGTAATGTACGCTCTTTCAAAAATTGCTCTTGAGGGACCGATCAGAAAAGATGAAGAAAATAAAAGAAGCAGGATCAGCTACCTTCCAAGTAACATAGACGTCGCCATCCAAAGATTCCGCAACAGCGATACGTTAACAAAAATTTTGGGCGAAGAGTTCAAAAGAAAGTTTATAGATTTGAAACAAACCGCTGCCAACCGGAGCCCCCTGGATTTAGGAACACGAGTCAAAAACGGGGAAGTCCTTTACCACCACGAGGTTTACAATCAGGTTTTGTGGAATGATTTTTAATTTGCAATTTCTTATTTATGGCGGTAATATTCCATAAATGAGAAAAGACATGAGACCACATCATCCTTTTATCCCAAGGCGAGAGCTTTCTAAAATCATCTTAAAAAGTCTGCTTTTAACAGCGATTGCTTTTCCAACTTTATTGACAATTTCCAATCACAAAACAAACGGAATCGTTGCTGATGCCCTTTGGGGCGAAGCCTCAAAATCAAGACCAATGTTTTTGACTGAGAGCAATATTCCTCACGCCCCTATTTTGGCTGTCCTGGGAGGTGGTCTAGATGAAAGTACCGCTGATATTAATAGATTCCAAAAGAGACGGGAAAGAGCAGCGGCGATCGGAATCGTCGAATTGGATATGTCTGACAAAGTTCTACTTCTTGACGGACTTAAGCCTGATGGAATTAACGTTAATATTAGCCGGTTCTTTTTTATGGAGCAGGTAAATTCATTATCTCAAGGTAACTATGACATGCCTGAAACAAATATTATGGTTGAAACAAAATCGACGAGCACCGCCACCAATCTTGATGCCCTTAAAGAGTATATGAAAGAAAACAACATTGATACTGCCATTATTGTCACTGATGAATTTCATAGGATAAGAACCGAAGCTTTATTAAAAATTAAAAAAATAAACGCCAGAGTCATTACCGTCGAACAGCTTATCAGAATGCATAACCCTCATGAAATGATCGGCATACTAAGGCAAAACGCATCCAAGAACGAAGAATGGAAGATCAGTGAAAGATTAAAACTCTTTACGATGTTTTTAGACCCTAAAGGTGAAAAGACTGCTCAAGTTGAACGCTTCTTCCTTGGGATTCCTTAACTGCATCAACTATCTTTCTATGACCAAGTTTTGTTGAATGAATTTTAACCCAAAAACTTATCTATATAGGATTTAGTCAGTTTAAATATTTCTTCGTGGCCTGAAGAGTTAGGGTGGAGTCCGTCGTAAATGTATTTTAAAAAATCTTTCTTATTGAATAACGAAAATAAATCGAGGAATTCAATTTTATTTTTTTCACAGATCGATTTAACCAGGTCGTTAAATCTCTTTAGCCTTTCATTTAAATAAGAGTTGTCATACCAAGGATTGGTTCGCTTTTCATCGACCGGAGTAAAACCCAGAAATAATACTTTTTGTGAATATTTTTTGGCGATCTGGGCTATTTTGTTCTGATTATCTGAAAATTCTTCATCTGTTATAAAAGCTTTTTTGTCGTTGTAGATTATACTGGAATCGTTTGTACCCACGCTGACTAAAATAATCGTCTCAGGATAAAATAGCCTTACTTTAATTTCCGACTCCATCCTTTTTAGAAGCTTTTCAGTATTGTCTCCTGGCACGCCAAGATTGAAAACGTGGCCGTGATATTTTTCGGGGAAAGCCAATATTTTTTTTATAACATAGAATCTGATGCGAGTAGACCATCCACCCATTTCATCCCAGTTACCGTGGGTAGTGCTAGCCCCAAATATCATTATCTGAAACTTCTTCATCAATTCATTATATCAAAGCAAAAAATGATTGAATTTAAGTATGGTAGAAACTACTAGTTCAAAATTACGTTCCGTAATATGAGGACCCAAAGGTAGATAGATCATTTTTTGTTTCCTACTCCATACGGAATCATTTAACTCAAAATTAAACATCAACCCCTGATGATGAATTAATCTTAAAATCTTACTCGCGTTATCAATTGGCAGTATCAATGGATAAGCAATCAATTCACTTTTGTCGCTTTTTGAGTAAGGCACCTTTTGAAAGATTTTACTTGACAAATTTGATAGCTTTTTTTCGTAAAATTCAACCTGTCTCTTTTTTGTTTTTTTTATCTTTTCAAAATCGATAAATTGTTGAAGAAAGCTGAAAACAAAAGAGCCTCGGGCCGGTAAGAAATTGTCACCGATTAAATCATATCCAATTTTCATCGATCTATTGGCTTTATCGGCAAACCAGACTGATAATCTTGTTCCACTAAAAATCTGTGTTAAAACCCAAAAAATATTCATTGTCATCCAAAGAACAGTTATTTTTGTGGCATAAACGGATGATTGGAAAAAGGATGGCTCGGCAAAATTTAAATCATCTTTTTGGCCGTAAACAACGCTTCCCTGTAATGGAACAACTTTTCTTAAAGAATCGATAATAAAGTGGTTTTTCTTAAGGAACTTTGTTTTGTGTTGATCAACTATTTTATGTACACAATCTTCAATAAGAATAACGTTCTCGTCTATATTCTTTAACCAGCTTGTTTTTCTAAAAAGGTTATTAGTAATACCAACCGCATGAAAAATAATCAAAACCGCGGGTTTATATTTTTTTATACTTCTGACTAACTGCTCATCAGTGGTTTTTAATTTATTTGAAACTGGATAATAGGCAATTTTGTACCCATGATTTATTATATTATTTTCAACGTCTCCGCAAAAAAGTTCCGGAACCAATATAACGCTGTTTTTTCCAACTTGTTTTTTATCTAAAATATCCCAAAGGGCATCTTCATAAGATAAATAAAAGAGTCTTTTGATATTTTCAGGTACAGTGTTTTTTTTGAATTTCAAATATCTAAAAAGAAAAATTGGTTTTAACGACATCATAATATGAACATTATTTTAGCAGACTGTTCTATTGCAACGTGATATAATTTTAGTGCTTAGGAGAGGTGGCAGAGTGGCCGAATGCGTACGCTTGGAAAGCGTATAAGGCTGAAAGGTCTTCGGGGGTTCGAATCCCCCCCTCTCCGCAAAAAATTTCTAAATCAAAGAAGGACGGAAGGATTCGTGAGATCGAATTTGTTAAGTTTACACCTCAAAGGTGGAAATACTTTGGGATTATCGAGCTGCTAAACTTGGATTGCTGAAGTTTTTGTTCTTCGCTTGATGAATAATTTTTTGCGCCACCCTCTTAAAATTTATTTTCGCGGGAAGATCCCGGACAGATAGATGTCCTACCATGAGTAAACCAGACCTATCATCATAGCAACCTATTGAGTGATCTGTATTTATTGGTTGCTGCAACTGACCATGATGGTTGTATACAGCTGTGAAAAAACTTCCATAATCTAAATAGTCGGCTCCTGTGTCGGGAACAACTCCAAGAATAATTACTGATTCAAAGCGTTTCTCATCAGGAAAATATCTTTCTTCATATCTGATGATATCGAGATGCAGCGCCGAAACAAGACTCAAGGATTTATATGAATATCTATTGCTGACTGTCATGAACCCTCTATCTTCTACAAGGATTGATTCTCCTGATTCGAACCGGTATTTTCTTTCATGGTTTTCATCCCATACAACTTCGTGGGCTTTATCTTTTTTTGCCCAATCAGTTCCCTTAAACAAACTAATTTCATGCATTTTAATTGCTATTATAACCTAAGGCTAAAATAAGTCAATAAACTCCGATTAAACTAAGGTTTATGTTATCATTATCCTATGAACCCTCTAAAAACTTTCTTCTACTCTCTCAAAAAATCCCTTTTCGAACCAAAGTATTATAAAGAAATTGCTAAGACGAATTTTTGGTTTTCCTACAAATATCTTTTATTTCTCCTTTTTATCTTTGTTTTTTTCAGAAGCCTGACAGTTGGCGCCTTATATCTAAAAAACAGACCCCATATCAAGCCGGGAATAGACAAGTTCATGAACTACGCCCAGACTTTTTATCCGAAGGAACTTGAATTAAGAATGAGAAATAATCAGCTTTCCACCAATGTCAAAGAACCTTATATCTTCGATCTAAAACGGGATACAAAAGATTTTGCGCCTGGTTCCCGCCATTTACTAATCATTGATACAAAAGGCTCTATTGAAAATTATCCTAATTATGACACCTATGTTTTGGCGACAAAAAACGCCGTCGTCTATCCTTCAAAAGCCAGAAATAGTGACATAGAACAAACATCGGTATTTTACTTCCGCGACTTAAAACAGGACTTCACCATGAATAAAAACGTCTACAATGACTTTCTTAAGTTAATAAAACCATATACTAATCGGGCACTTTTACTTATTGACTCTTTTGTTTTGGCCGGCCTGTTTCTGTTCCTTGTCTTTGGATCGCTCTTTTGGGCAAGTTCGGTCATGTTCGGTTTGTTATTCCTGACTTTTTTCACCTGGATCGTAAATCTAATTTTCAAAAAGAAATACAGCTATGGGGCTTTATTTAAAATTGGAATGCACGCCGTCACCTGGCCGATAATAATAAGCGAAACTTTGAACTATCTAGGTTTTGTCATCCCAGGCGTATATGCGATCATTTTCTTTATTTTTATTTTCGTGATATTGTTTTCTTAATTTGCTATCATATTATTTATGAACATCGGTATTTTTTATGCTACATATTCCGGAGGAACGCAGGCGGCCAGCGAGTTTTTGACCCAGTCTCTCCAAGGATCAGGCCACCAAGTCACCATGAAAATGATCTCCGAAGTCGCCTTCGAAGATACCTTAAACTACGACCTGATTATCTTTGCCTCTCCGAGCTGGGACTTTGACGGCAAAGAAGGCCAACCCCACCAGGATTTCATTGCTTTTCTTGAAAAGTCAGCCGGCAAAAAAATGGACGCTAAAAACTGCGCTGTTCTCGGACTAGGGGACTCATCCTATGCTCATTTTTGCGGCGCCGTAGAAATAATGGAAAGTTTTATCACTACAGCCGGAGGAAAACTAAAAGCCGAATCATTGAAAATCGATGGTTATCTTTTTGACATGGAAAAAAACAACACTACAATTACCGAATGGGCAAAGAAGCTGACTTCTTGATATAATTCTACTTAAATAAGCGCCGCAGTGGTGAAATGGCATACACGCAGGATTTAGGATCCTGTGCCTGAATAAGGCGTAGAGGTTCAAGTCCTCTCTGCGGCACAAATTGTGAGTTCAATAATAATACACTTGTAATAAAAAATAAACCTGCTATACTGTTACACAAGATCGTAAGTTCTACTTTTAAATTTTTCAATTTTTAAGTTCTTCTTAATTTTTTAGAAGAGCTACTGAGCTCTTACTATCTTTTTACTAATTACGTGAGTTTATCTTATGTATTCAAGACGTTTCCGTACACCATATCGCAGCAACCGCATCAATAGATTCGGATCTCGAAATCAATCCAGATTTGGACGTGTCGGAGACATCCACCAATTCATAAGAAAAGCCACAGTCAAAACAGCTGATGTTTTGCCTATGCCTGTAGATGAAGTACTGTTTAGCAACCTCGACCTACCGGAATCACTCAAAATGACTATATCAAGTCATGGGTATACAACTTTAACGCCGATTCAGGCGCAGGGTATTCCCGCGATTCGCGATGGAAAAGATGTTATTGGTATTGCCAATACAGGTACAGGAAAAACAGCAGCGTTTCTTATTCCTCTTGTCGAAAAGATTATTAAGGACAAAACGTATAAAGCCTTGATCATAAGCCCGACACGGGAGTTGGCTATGCAAACAAGGGACGAGCTGAGAAAGTTCGCCGGCAGCATGCCAATTTTCAGCGCTTTCTGCGTCGGCCAGATGTCGATCAGGGATCAGATCTACCAAGTCAGACACAATCCTCATGTCGTCGTCGGCACGCCAGGAAGAATCAAAGATCTTATAAACCGGGGAATTTTGAAACTCGGTTCGTTTAAAATGATCATACTAGACGAAACAGACCAGATGCTTGACATGGGATTTATCCACGATATAAAGGAAATCATTTCTTATCTGCCACAAGTCCGTCAGTCTTTGTTTTTTTCGGCCACGGTTTCACCAAAAGTTAATCAACTGATTGCCTCGTTTGTAAAAAACCCGGTAACGATTTCCGTTAAAACCCAAGAGACAGTCAGCCATATTCGTCAAGATATAGTCAAATTATCTAGTAACACTCCCAAAATAGAAAAACTTGTTTCTCTTTTGCAACAAGAAGAATTTAAGAAGGTTCTAGTTTTTGGCCGTACCAAACACGGTGTCGACAGACTTTCCAGAGACTTGTTTCAAAAAGGATTCAAAGTCACGTCAATCCACGGAAACAAAGCCCAGTTCCAACGCCAACAGGCAGTCCGCATGTTCAAAGAAGACGTCGTCAAAATAATGGTGGCAACAGACGTGGCCGCCCGCGGACTCGATATCGCCAACGTCTCCCACGTCATAAACTATGACATTCCTATGACATATGAAGACTACATTCATAGAATAGGACGGACCGGACGTGCCAATACTCCAGGTATAGCCCTCACTTTTGTCGAAGAATAAAATAACAACTTCAAACTGATATAATTCTTTTAATGAAACTTGAAGAACTGGAAAAGGAAATATTGAAAATAAAGGAAAGAAACGAAAAGGTAGAAACAGACAAATCATGGGAAACCAGTTGGACACGGAAAATTCTTCTGTTTATCTTTACTTATCTGGCAATTGGACTTTATATAGATGCTATCGGAGTAGAGAAGCCCTGGCTAAACGCCATAGTTCCCAGTTTTGGTTTTCTGCTTTCAACATTGACCTTACCTTTCTTCAAAAATCTTTGGAGAAAATATATATATAGAAAATAAGCTATTCAATTTCCAAACTTTTCCATAAAATTCTCGCCCCGAAAGTTTTGTAGGGCGACCATTTTTTTATGATCTTTTCTACGGTTTTTATACTTGGATCTTTTTTAAATCCATATATTTTTTTCAAGCCTTTTCTCAATCCTAAATCCCCATGGGAAAAAACATTAGAGCGACTTAAAGTAAACATGAGAAACATTTCGGCCGTCCAAGGGCCGATGCCTTTAACCTGCGTCAACTGCCTTTTTACTTCTTCGTCGGACAGTGAGTCTAATTTGTCTAATTGGAGCTTTTTGTCAACGACGGCTTTTGCGAGATACCTTAAATATTTTGCCTTGGCATTGGACATTCCAACCGCCCTCAATTTTTCATGGCTCGTATTTAAAACGCCCTTTGGCGTAATACCTTTTGGATAAAGTTGTTTAAAACGTTTAAATATTGCGTCCGCCGACGCTCCTGACAGTTGCTGCCCGGTAATTTCGTTACAAAGTTTTATAAAATAATTTTCCGGACTCTCCTTTGTCATAATTTTAAGAACCCCGATTTTTAGGGCAATCGCGTGAAGAAGAGGATCGTTTTTTTTAAAATGGTTTAGGATTTTTTTGTCCATTTGGTGGTCTTACTTGAAATTCTTTATGAAAAATTACCATGTCTAAAAGTAAATTCATTTTATATTTTTTTATTAGTTTTTTTATTTTACGTTCCAGTTCTTCCCGGTAGTTTTCCGACTGGGACGAATAAAACGTCTCGAGGACTTTTTTATCAACGTCTTTCATTTCAACAAGCAATCGGTTTCTTATATATTTTGCCAGATTCAAGTGCTCGATAAAAAGATCCTCCGTTCCAGTTTCAGACAGACTCTTAAATAATTTTTCCAACTCTTCTGTCTGAACAACAAAGTGGGGGAGAAGCGGCCCGATGAAAGCATAAGTTTTTATCCCATTATCATTAAGGATTTTCAAAGCTTTAAGACGTGCAGAAACTGGTGGGGCGTATTTTTCAAAATACCTGGAGATTTTATCCGAAGTCGATGTTACTGTCAGTCCCACAACTATATTTTTTAATTTTTTGAAAACATCTATATCACGGGTTACTCTGTTTGATTTTGTCAGAATCGAAACCACTCCTTCGAATCCGTAATCAGCAAGAATCTCTAAACACTGTCTTGTCAGTTTATATTTTCCCTCTGTTTCCTGATAAGGATCGGTTACGGAACTCAAAAATATTTCCTTACCTCGACCTTTATTTTTCAGCTTCCTTATTTCCTTTTTTAAAAGTTCAGGTGCATTGACTTTAGCGTAAACATATTCACCCCAGTCGTAGATGGTTTTTTTGACAAATCTACCCATGAATGAAGCGTAACAATACTTGCAGGCGAATCGGCAACCAATATATGGATTGATAACATAGTCTATTCCTGGAATTCCACAAGGGTTAAGAATCGTCTTAGCCTCAATCTCTTTAAACTCCATGATTAATATCTTAATTGAACATTTGTTCACTGTCAAGAATAAAAAACAGACTTATTGGTATAATTGTATAAATGAAATTCTTAAAAATTCTTCTTATATCTCTTTTATTTTTTTTCCTCCCGGTTTTGTCTTTTGCCAAAGAAAAACCGCAAGTGATTTTCATCAACCAGGTTAGGGGAGAGGAGTGTTGTTCCAAGGGAAACCTAGACAACCTGGAAAAACAAGTTAACGCTTTCATCCAATATCAGATTCCGGCTTTTTTTGTCATTCGTTACGACGCTTTGGCCAACCCGGAATATGTCGATTATCTGAAACAAAAAACCGCAAACAGTCCTCTTATCAAACTTGGACTGATGATAGAAATCACGCCAAATCTTGCCGCACATTCCGGAGTCAAATATAAAGACACTGAGGAAAGATGGTTCGAAGCTCAAAATTCTTTTACGGTCGGCTACCAAAAAGATGACAGGAAAAAAATCATCGATCGGCTTTTCTCGACTTTCAAAAAAACCTTCGGTTACTATCCAAGCATCACTTCCTCATGGCTTATAGATACAGAAACTCTTAACTATATTCACGACCGATATAAAGTCCTGGCTCAGCAGATTACGCGGGAACAATGGGGCCAGGACAGTTACACTCTCTATGGCGGTCCTCCTCACTACCCTTATCCAGCCTCAAGAAATTGGGCTTTCATTCCGGACTTCAAGGAAAAAAATCCGGCTTTGATTTTGAGACAGACAGTCACAGATCCTTTGTATAACTACGGGGAAACCAAAAAAGCATTTACAAGTCAACCCAACGACTATATTGGCAGCGGCTTGGATTTTAACTATTTCCAAAAATTGATTAATCAGGCTCTTTTTAAACAGAAAAATAGTGGGTTTGCCCTGCTCGGGCTGGAAAACTCTATGGAGGAAAACTACCAAAACGAATATTTGAAACAAATAGAATATGTGAGTCAACTAAAAAGTCAGGTTGTTTTTCCGGATTTAAAACAACTGTTAACTTACTGGATAAAACAACAAACGACTTTTTATTCTGGAAAAGATCTTATTAATAATTCCGACAATCAAGCAGAATTCGTTACGACGCCGGAGTTTCGGAAAAGAGTTAGAACATCTGGCGGCAAAGTTTTTACGACAGACTACCGTTATTTTGATTCAGGATTTTCCGATCCATACACAGATTATGTAGCCAAAAAATACGGCTACTGGATAGTCCCTTATGCAATCGACTATTCCCATACCTACCACGTTAATTCAATTTTTCCGGAAACTAGAAATGACTTTATTATCGACAAACAACCAACATTCAAAATAGGAAAGACTGACCCGAAAAAATTCAACGAGAAAAGATTCGCCAACTATCCTCTTTATCTTCCCGAACCATTTGAAAGGGAAATCAACCGATTTAAAAGTCTGACTGATATTAAAATCGACCGGACAATAAATATAGATTTTTTCGCCAAAGACCAATTCGGTTATCCTGTTAATATTTCATCGCCTTTATCTATAAGAACCGACCCAAGAATAGATAATATAAAATACCAACCTGATTCATCAAAACATTCTTATATCATTCCCAATGACAAACTTGATTCTTTGACTATAGACATAATTTCCGATAAAAAAATCGTCAAACAGATCTATCTTTTTCCAAGGTTTCTACCTTTGTTTAAAATTAGTTTATGATAAAATAACAACATGAATGTTAAAAATATTCTTGTCGGCGCAGGTATAGTCGCGTTCACCTTTGGACTTTTATTTTTCATCTACCAACTAGTAAATAAACCGATCATAACGGAATTTCCGGAAGCCGGGCAGTTGAGAAAAGAAGACCATGTTACCTGGTCAAAAAATAGCAAAGATTTACTCGTCGAATATAGCGACATCCAATGTCCAGCCTGCAAAGGCTTTCACGACCTTTTCAAAAGTTTTGAAGCTTCTACCAGCCCGGACTTTGCTATAACCAAAAAAGTAACCCTAGTTTACCGTCATTTTCCTCTCTATCAACTTCACAAAAACGCTTTTAACGCCGCTTATGCAGCCGAGGCCGCCTCCCTTCAAGGAAAGTTCTGGGAGATGGCAGATATATTGTTTGCCCGACAGAGTCAGTGGTCTGAACTGACCGATCCGAAAGATTTTTTTGCCGGAGTCGCCAAAGAGCTTAATCTTGATTTGGATAAATTCAAAAAAGATATTGATTCACAAAACGTCAAAGACATAGTCCAGCTGAATCTGACAGAAGGTGAAAAAATTGGCGTTGACGCGACGCCGACTTTCTTTCTCAACAGCAAAAAGGTCGAAGTCAAATCGATCGACGATTTCAAGAAATTGCTCTTATCTTTATGAAAAAAATAAACGTCGGGTTGATCTTCGGAGGCAGAAGCGGAGAACACGAAGTTTCCTTACTGTCGGCAAAATCGATCTACGAAGCTTTGGATAAAAACAAATACAACGTCTTTCTTATAGGCGTTGACAAACAAGGCCGCTGGTTACTTGGAAACCCTGCTGACTATCTTCTCAACAGCACTAATCCGAAATTAATCGCTCTCAATAAATCGGCCTCTACAAGTATTGTTCCTGTTAACAAATCTAACAACTCCGAAATCATTGCTTTGGAGTCGGGGAAAGAATTGGGTAAAATTGACGTTTTTTTCCCAATCATTCATGGCACCTACGGCGAGGACGGATCACTCCAAGGAATGTTTGAAATGATAAATAGTGCCTACGTTGGCGCTGGTGTTTTGGGCTCAGCTCTTGGTATGGATAAAGACGTCCAAAAACGCCTTCTCCATCTTGCCGGTATAAATGTGGCTAAATTTATGGTAATTAAAAAAAACCAATTTGATGAAAAAGTCATAAGCGAGGTTTCCAAAACATTTTCTTTTCCTGTTTTTGTCAAACCAGCCAATATGGGATCATCTGTTGGTATTTCAAAGGCACAAAACATTTCAGAACTGAAAAAATCCGTTGAAGACGCTTTCAAATATGATACGAAGATTTTAATCGAGGAATACATCAAAGGTAGGGAAATCGAATGTTCTGTCATGGGTAACGACAAACCTATCGCCTCTGTCCCGGGAGAAGTAATACCTCATCACGAATTCTATTCTTATGAGGCAAAATATATTGATGAAAATGGCGCCGGACTCAAGATTCCGGCCGACCTTCCGAAAATTATGATTGAGGAAGTACAAAAAACCGCCATCAAAGTTTTTACAACTTTGGAGTGTTTTGGATTTGCCCGAGTAGATTTCTTTTTAACTCCTAAAAATAAAGTTTTTGTCAACGAAATCAACACCCTTCCCGGATTTACTAAAATCAGCATGTTTCCAAAACTTTTTAATGCTACAGGAATTTCATATCAGGAGATTCTTGACCGATTAATAAATCTCGCTATCGAAAAGAAAAAAGAGAAAGATAAATTAAAAAGAAGCTACACACCTTGAAAAAAATCAGCTTTTTTCTTAAGCCAAAAATCATTCTGTCGACAAAGTTTTCTTTCATCCGATCTGTTTTTCAACATTTTTTTGACCGCCTCTTCTAAGAAGATTTCGTTTTGCGATCCCTTGACTAAAATTATTGACCTGTACGGCAAGGATTTACGAAGATAATCACCGGCTTCAACTGAGGTTTTAAACCACTTCGTATACTTTATGTACTCCTTCGTATTGGAGCCAACACAATAAACCTGATCAGCCTTTAAAGCAATAATTTCTTTGGCGACAGCTTCATGTTCAATCTCTGCTTCTTGGCCGAGTTCTCTCATATCGCCCAATAGTAAAATAAAAGGCCGGTTTTCTTTCTCAGACAGTTCTTCTGTCATTTCCAAAAAAGTCATTACAGATGCTCGAGATGCATTGTATGAAGAGTCTATAATGATTGACGAATTTATTCCTTCAAAAATACTGCCTCGACTTGAAGGTACAGAAAAGTTGTCACTTAAGCCCTTAATAATTTGCTTGTCAGTCAACCCGAGATTTTTTCCTATCGAAATCGTAGCAGCAAAAACCTCGAGATAACCTTTTGGTAGAACAAAATTTTTAATGCTTATTTCCAACTCGTCATTCTCCTCTGTCAACAAATATTTAAAAGAAGTTTTTTTAAGATCAACTTGATAGTTTAAAAATTTAATGTCTGCTTCATCGCTTTTTCCAAAACTAATAAGCTTTGTGTTTATAGTTTTATTTTTGAGATTTGCGATTTGAGGTTTAAGATTCTCATTATAAATACCGACCCCTGGATTAGCTTTATTGATAATTTTCAGTTTTTCTTTGGCAATTCTTTTCACGATATATTCCAACCTTTTTTCGCCTGACAAGTCTTTTTGAAACAGTTCGTCAAACTGCATAGTGTGAACAGGATAAACATTTAAAACAACAGAAATATCCGGTTTGACAATCGTCAGAAGATAGTCCATGTTTTTTGGGGGCAGGGGAGAATCAATTCCCATTTCGACAATCAGATAATCAATTTTTTTCAGGTTATTGAGTTTAAAAGGCGCAGAAATCATAACTCTCAACCAGTCTAGTAGGCGATAGTGTCCGGGAGAAATACCCAAGATCCCAAGCGGTATCCCCGTCTCCGAATTACCCTCTTTGACAACCTTAACCTTGAAGTAGTCTTTCATCATGGCGAAGACGGCGTTTCTGGTTGAAGATTTTCCGACTGAACCTGTAATTCCGATTATTTTCGGTTTGTGTAAAAACAGCGACACTCTGGCAAAAAAACGCAGATAATAAAGAACAAGTGTTTTCATCTCTTATATTATATCAATTTCTTTAACGTCTTTTAAAAAGAGCCTTGTGGTGATATAATTACAAATTATATGCCATCAATTGAGCCTGCCGTAAGACAGGTTGAAAAAATAAGGGCAAAATCAATTATTTCTGGAATATTAGACAAAACATTTTTAGATTTGTCCGAAGCTGCAAATCCACTTCGTTTTATTGAACAAGCAGCCGTAAAAATTCATAGAGAACTTTTTATGGAGTTTGTCGATCGATGCCGTGATTATGAACCCTTAAGAGCTACTATTGGTGATGTTTCTGGTTTAACAATGGGTCGTCAGTTACTCACAAATGATGTTGAACTTCTTAAAGAAGCTATGTCAACCGGAGCTGAAATTGGCTTTAATATTGGTAATAATGATCCATTTGAAAGTAGATTTTCAAATTTAGCAAAAGATTTAGCGCTTGATCCAAATGGTGAAACTTATAAAAGAGTAAGCAAGAGAGTTGACACATTAAAGAAAAAGGCTTGGAATGAAGGAGAAGCTCTTGATTCCTATGATACGACTAGCCAAGGTTCAGTTGAATCTCGAAAAATATTTGCCAGTCAAGCCGAATCTCTAGGTTTTGCCGAAACAAAAGTGGCAAAAACTACAGAAGAACCAAATAATGTTTGGTTTGCTGATGGTGGAATGGGTGCCTTAAATAGAACTTGGAGAACTCTAAATAGTTTATACTGGCACAATGAAAAAAGGCACGCAAATCTCTTGGCTCCATCAGTTTGTTTTAAAATGGCTATAAATTCTGCCGATCAACATTTAATGAATGTGAACACTGTCAAAGTTGATGATCTTCCTAATCAAGAATTGACAGCGGAAAGACTAAGAAATTATTTGGATTCAGGCAATCCCATGCCTGATGTTTTATATCTAACTCCAGCTGATAATCCAACCGCCAGGTCAGTCGATCCGATAAAATTTAAAGAATTATTACTCGAAGCTAAAAAAGCCAACCCTAATATAGTTTTCGTTTTTGATATGGCTTATATGAAATTAATTCCCGAAAGTAAAGCCAAAGAAATCACAAAGGCAATCACAGAGAGTGGCGCCGAAAAACAGGCTATATTTGCTTGGTCTGACTCAAAAAGACTTGGTCGTCCCAGAGCTAGATTCGGAGCCGCCATAATTTATGAAGGAATAAAATTCCTTGATGCCGAAGATGGAAAAGAAAAAGGTTTACAAGAATTTTTTCAAAAAGATGCTACAAGATGTTTTCCTAGTTATAATATTGATTCTGATCTTATATATCAAGCATTGAATCAAGAAATCGATCAAACAGTTCTATTTCAATATAATGAACTATTAAGACAAAGACAAAGAGCTCTTTTAGAAGTTTTAAGTGATTTGGATCCAAAAAGAGAATATTTTAAAAATCTTGACAGCATTGTTATCCTAGATGAAAACGGCGAAATTCCAGAAGAATTACCTGATAATGCCAGTATTCAAGATGTTCCATTATACCTATGGCCCGAAGTTAATCACAATCCTGCTAAAAACGAATTTCTAAGAAAATGTTTTGATATCTTTAAAGACGAAGAAATTATTGGTGCTCCAGGTACCATATTTGGTGATCCAAACCATATGCGTTTTTCGCTAGGAGTAATTTCAACATTTGATATTTTAAAAAAATCACCTAAAGCTCTTGCAAGATGGATCAATAAAAATAATTAATAATTACTTTAAATTTACGAAATCTAAAGCAGGAATTAAATTGAAATCCTCTCTCCAAGATTGACTGTTTAGAAAACTTCCTCTTACAACGAAAGTATTATGATTTCTTACTAAATTCCTATATAAGTTTTCCTCCATGAGATTGCGAAAATCTTATTAGATTTAAATTCCTATGTCAAGTCAAAGATTAATACACCTTAACCAATCCTTTTTCCAATACCTTCTTGTAGCTTGAATAAAGAAAAGCAATCGACAGCACCAGGTAGACTAAATTAACCGCGAAACTTATGTAAAACTTGGTCGGATCGGTGTAACCCTTATATATGATTTCTCTGGCGCCTTCAAAGACATAAGAAGCCGGTACAAACAGGGCAACTGTCTGCGCCCACCCGGGAAGGGTCGAAACAGGATAATATATGGCGGCAAAAGGCCCAATCAACCAAGCAAAAGTCCAGGCCAAAGTCTGTACCTTAGTACCAAATCTTAATATTAATCCCGAAACAAAAAATCCCACCCACCAACCTGTCATAAACATCAAGAGGATAATCGGAATAAAGTACCAACTGAAAAAAAGTATCTCTATTTTATAAGCCAGGTAAACAACCAGCATAGCAAAAGGAAAACTCATCGCCGCCTTGGAAAGACCGACAATTATAAATGATGTCACCCATTCGGAAAACTTTATAGGCGAGACAAAAATATTGATCATATTCCTATTCCATAACTCCTCCAAAAGATTAACTGTAATCTCATACTGTGCCCGCCAAACTATCAACCAGAACATATGACCCGATAAAACAATGAGAATGATCTGTGATGCGTCCGGGGCGAATGACCTGAAATAAGTACTTGTCAAACCCCAGATCATAAGATCAATTGTCGGCCAATAAAAAGCATCACCAATTCTGTCCCAACTGTGTCTAAACAGATAGTAAAACCGAAGCACAAGTGCATAGATCCTGTTAAACTTCATCTTTTGATTTCTTTGGGGCAACTTGTAAGAAATAGTCTTCAAGAGTGGGTTTATCTATGCTTATCTGGTCATAAACGACTCCACGATCCATCAGTTCGTGTAAAAAAACCGGAATGTCTTTTTCCTTAAGATCAATAACAATCCCTCTTCCTTTCAGTTTATAATCGACCTTTTTGTTTTCACAGACTTCGATGGTTCTTTTCAGTCCATCAGGAACATTGAGAACGACATGACAGATCTCAATGGTTTTCGCCAATTTTTCCGGCGTGTCGTCGGCGATTATCTTTCCATGGTTTATAAATACCACCCGATCACAGACCTCTTCGACTTCCGCCATGTTGTGGGAAGTCCAGATTATGGAAACATTGAATTGATTTCTTTCCCTGATCAAAAATTTCCTTATGTAATCGGAAGTCTCAGGGTCAAGCGAGGCCGTCGGTTCATCAAGTAATAACACTTTTGGATAGTTTATAAAAGCTTTAGTCAAATTAACCCTAGTTACTTCACCCGACGATAAATCCTTCATCTGTTCTTTGACCAATTTTTTCAACCGGAAAACCTCGATTAATTTCTTCACGCGTTGATCCCTGTTTTTTATGTCATAGAGATAAGATGAGTACTTTAGATTTTCTTCAACAGTCAAAAGCCAAGGCAGCTGCGTGTAGGTCGAAGAAAAGTTAACCTTCTCCAGAATTTCTTCCCTGTTATCAACAAGATTTTTTCCAAAATATTTGACTTCGCCCTGTGTTGGTGTCAAAACACCCAAAAGCATCTGAATAGTTGTAGTCTTTCCGGCTCCGTTTGGACCAAGCAAGCCCAATATTTCACCTTCCTTCAAAGAAAAGGAAATGTTATTGACTGCGGTGAATTTGCCGAATTTCTTGGTAAGATTGTTTACCTTCAAAATGTCCATAAACTCAATTTTAGCATATTGTAAGAATAATCCGCTCACCCACCGTTCAAAAAAATAGGGAAGTGACATGGTTTATATTGTCAAAATAATCTAAACCACCAAAAATAGAGTCGGGGAGACCCCTATAAAAGTTACAAAAACATCCAGGAAGTATAAGGAGGATAATAGAGAATTAATTAAGAATTAATTAATTTTAAAGGTTTTTATTTTAAGATTAATTTTAATATTTGGATTGTTATAACAAT
This sequence comes from Candidatus Roizmanbacteria bacterium, assembly GCA_016215445.1. Taxonomy (GTDB): domain Bacteria; phylum Patescibacteriota; class Microgenomatia; order UBA1406; family GWC2-37-13; genus GWC2-37-13. The sequence continues at coordinate 189,623 of JACRJL010000001.1, read as the reverse complement.
CACACTCTCCTCTTCTGCCAAACGTGGGTAACATCGTAAAAGATATAATTTACGACGTTATGTATACTTATTCCTCTAAGCATTCGTGTCATTAATTTGCCAGTTTGGATTTTTCGGTTTTTTCCATAAATAATCATTGGAGAATAAAGACAACAGTCCTCTATAATTCATTGACCATTAACCGGTCAACTAGCTTACTCTTAATGTGAATAATTAAGGTGTTTCTGATTTGAACAAACCCTTCTCTCCCAACAGATTGAGTATCTTTATTTTTAGAGCAAATATATGCTCTAAACTGTATCTTTTGAGGCTAAAAACAAGGAAAATGGCAATAGCGCTTTAGGAAGAATGAGGCGCTAAGTCAATTTAGATTGTCATATCTTTCCAAACATCTATTTTTGAGGCTGATTTCTATATTTTAACCTATGATACCCACTCTTTTTTAGAGCGTAATATCAATCTAAATTAATATTTTAGCCTCGAATTTCCGCAACTATCCACAATGTATCTACATACTCTCTGGAGTATAACGGTGCTCTAAACATCGAATTTTAGCCTCAAAGGGAGGTTTTGTTTTAACATTTAATATTTACAATTTAATATTTGATTATTTATCCTATAGTTTTTATCACGTCCGTAAATATTTATACTATAGGATATTCAATGCACGTCCGTGTAAGATTTACCACTTCCCTCTTCCCTATCTTAGGATGTCATATTTTAAGGAAGTATTTTTACCATGTAATGGATAAAAGAGTTATAGCCAGGACAAATATCCAAACAAACGCATACTCACGAACTGTCTCTTTGAAGAGTTTTTCGTCGATATGATTGTAAACGACCCCACCAAGGCTGTAATAGGTGGCAGTAACGAAAAGCGAGGCAATGGTTGACCTTAAAGGAATGAAGCTAATCAATCCTGTCACCTCTGCCAATAATATTGAAACAAATAAAGCATAGTGCAGAACTTGACTTTCCAGGTGTTTTTTCAGCCTGATCGTCCAAAAGAGATGAAGACCCAATAAAAAACCTGCTCCCCCAACGACAACCATGTTGATTAAGAAAAAAGCCTTTAAAGAAAAAAGGATGTTAAAAATGAGAAAAGCAACGAAAGCCTGATAAAAAAAATTGATGGAAAAGCCTGCCCGGTAAAGCTGAAGGTTCTTCTCGACTCCGACGTTAAAAATATTGGCACAAAGCAGTACAGCATATAAAGAAATGGCGTAAACGAACATAAAAGAAATCCTTGTCAACCATCGGCCTGGAAACAAAAAATAAAACATGTAGAAAAAGACTGTCAGGGTAACGGGCATGAAAAAAAGCCCAAACCAACCCATTTTTTCGATTCCTTCAAGTAGGGAAAAATATGTCAAAATATAACTGACCAAAAAAAGAACCGGAATAAAGATTAAGGCTTTATCAAAATAAAAAAATGTGGAAAAAAGCATTAAAAAACTCAAAACTACTACTGATGTCACTAGCCTTAATCTTTTTTCGACTCTAATCGCTCTTTTTTCAAAAAATTTAAGCAATATTTGTAAATACTTTTTGTACATCGTCCAGATCCTCCAATAAATTAACTAATTCAGATATTTTTTTTATTTTTTCGTCATCGTCGAGTGGTATTGTGGTTTGAGGCTTAAAATCAATCTCGGCTGAATCATATTTCAAATCTTTCAAGATATTTTTTATATGACCTAACTGTTCATAAGGAAAATAAACGTAAAACTTTTCATGATCATCGGCAATATCGAAAGCCCCCAATTGGTCTCCGATTGTCAACAACTTATCCTGGTCGATTTGAGACTTCTCAAAAGTTATTAAGCCGCATTTTGTGAAAAGATAGGCGACTGATCCTTTGCTCCCAAGTTTGCCTTGGTGTTTCTCTATGATATTTCTGATTTCGCTCATAGTCCGATTTGGATTGTCTGTGGCACCATGGATAATCATGGAAACGCCATAAGGAACAAAAGCTTCGTAGATAATCTCCTTTATGTGATTTTGGTCAGGTCCAACTCCTTTATCAATTGCTCTTTTAATATTATCTTTAGGCATATTCGAAACATGAGCCTTTTCAATAGCAAGTCTTAATTTAACGTTGTTTTCTGGGTCGACTATTCCTCCGCCTTCAACTACAGCCATTGTAATTAACCGAGAGAGTTTGGAAAAAACATTACCCTTGATTTTATCATTGGCCATTTTCTGCCTTTTGATATTAGCCCATTTGGAGTGACCCGACATATTGAGTTAATTATACTTGACAAATAAATAATTTGAAATATACTAAACCTTAATCCTTTATGGAAAATATTCAAAACCTTGAACAGATAGCTATAAATTCTGCGATCACTTCAGACTGGGATCTGGCTATAAAATCAAACGAAAAAATTCTCACTCACGATAAAAAAAATGTCGACGCCCATCTTAGATTGGGATTTGCCTATCTTCAAAGAGGAAAAATTAAAAAAGCCAAAGAAAGCTACCGTAAAGCTCAAAAACTCCAACCAGGCAATTATTTGATTTCCGAAAATCTTGAAAGAATCAAGATTCTCGAATCTAAAAAAATTTCTCGCCTTTCCCCTACCAACCTCAACCCTTATGCCTTTATTGAAATTCCTGGAAAAACCAAAACAGTTACGTTGGTAAATAACGGACAAAAAATCGTCCTGGCCGGACTATCCATTGGTCAGGAAGTCTTGTTACTTCCCAAAAAAAGACGCGTCGAAATCAGAACAAAAAACAAAGAATACATAGGTTGCCTGCCTGATGACATTTCAAAACGTTTAAACATCTTTATTAAAGCCGGCAGTCAGTTTACCTGTTTTATAAAAGAAGCCAGTTTGAAAACCGTCTCAGTCTTCCTCAAGGAAGAAAAAAGGGGTAAAAGAGTTGCCCGTTATGCTTCTTTTCCAATCAATACCCAGGGTAACCTAGCCAACATCAATTTAAGTGACGAAGAAGGCAAGGATGACGACACTGAAGAGATATCGGATAATGACTTGGAAAGATTGGCAGAAACCCTGTCTTCCGATGATAAAGAGTATCTTCCTTACGAACCTGAGGAAAAAGACGAAGGCGACGAATAGTGTTTAATCTTCCCTTTAAGAAATACGATTGTTCCTTTTATTTTTCTCGATATTAAAAGCTCTCTTATTTCTTTAGGAATCCCAAAATCCTTCATCGACCTGACTGCCAGAATCAAAGCCAATATGAAAATTAAAACTAAGGAATAAAACATATTACTTTACTGCCCAGTCTTTTTCCAAACTTCCTAATTTTAATATTATATCAGAGACAGGTGTCTCGCCCACTTTGATCGAACATCCGAAGAAATCCTTTAGCGCCTGTCCGACAAGGTCAATTTTTTTTGTAATTATTTGACATCCATGAGCATTCTCATTGCTTTGACTTAAATCAACCACCCTAATTCCCTCCCCGTTAATAATTTGGCTAATAAAATAGGCGGTAGAATAGCTTTTTGTATATATAATTTGAACATTAGAACCTATTTTTCTATAGGACTTTTTATAAAAACTTCCCTGGAAGTCTTTATTAAACTGATCTTGATCAAATAGAGCCTTGTCTAAAGAAATAATTTTATAGTTTGATTGATTTCTATCGACTAATTTACTCAGCAAAAAAAGCCTATCGACAAAGTTAGCGTTAGATTTTGACAGTAGAATCTCATCTATTTTTGGCAGACTTGAGTTGTTTAAGTTTTCATAGTAGATTTCGGTTTTTCCAGGGTAGAAATATAGATCGACAAACGAGGAGGTCGCCCCGGAGAAAACTTTATTAAAAAGGTCATATTTGTTTTCTAATGAAATTAGTTTTCCAATTGCACCAACCTTATACTTACCATAACCGCCCGGTACCAAAACTTCAATTGAAGACGGAAAATTAATCAAATAGTTAACGTCGTGCTTGGAGAGAGAGAAAAAACTAGAGTTCTCGGAGTAAAAAACTATATTGATCCTATCTTTATTTTTTAAAAATACTGATCCGGATATGTTTTTAATTAAAAAATAAATAATAAATATTCCAAGAATTACCAGAAAAATTGGAGGTTGAAGTTTTTTTTTAGGCAATACCATGCTCTATTTTTAAACGGCGAATTTTATTAACTATATCTACTTTTTCCATCCGATGCCAAAGATAAATTTTTTTGATTATGGAAAGAGAGGCTTCAAATTCCGGCTGAACCACTATATTAACGCCCAAGTCCTTCATTCTTGTTTGATCTACCTCCCGATGAACTCGACTAATAATAAAAATGTTCTTGTTGAGTTTTTTTGCATTGAGTACAACAGCTTCTTGTGTATATCTCTCCGGCATGGCCAAAACCAAAATCATCGCCTCCTCCACCTGAGCATAATCTAAAATATCCAAGTCTGAAGGATCACCATAAATGATATTGACACCTTGCTTTTTGGCTTTTTCCACTATATAGAGGTTATAGTCAACTGCGATATAAGGAATATTAGCCATCATCAAAGACCGACCTATGTAGCTACCTATCCTACCATATCCACAGATAACAACATGGTTTTTTATCTGGAGTTGGTCAATGGGAGATTGATTGCTGTCGAGCCGATAAGAAATAAAGCTTTCCAAAAACGGCAGATACTTTTTTGTAAAAGAACGAATTCCTTTGTAAAGATAGTCTTTATTTTTAATAAGTATTGGGGTTATTATTAATGTTATTAAGACGCCAGTTATGACAAAAAGGTAGTCATTTACAGAGATTAACTTGTTGACTAAAGCTGTCGACATCAAAATAAAGGCGTCTTCGTCTATTTGAAAGAGGTAAAGGGAAAGATTGAAACTAGTCCTAGTATGAAACTTCAACCAAAGGAAGATCATCAGAATAATAACTGCTTTAGCCAAGATTACAAGTAAGGTAAATAAGATAATCTGAGGCAACACCCCGGCAATCATACTTAGTTTGATGTTGGTACCTATATAGACAAAAAAAATCACCGCTAAAAGATCGCGCAACGGTCTTACTTCGGTAAAAATATGGTGGTGTTCTATGGTCTGAGCAAGTAGAATACCAGCCATAAAAACACCGATCAGGGTTGGTATTTTCAAAAATAAAGAAAGAGTGGTGACAAAAAAAATAAAAAGGATAATGAATAAGTTAAAAAGCTCTCTTGAAGAACGAGCTATTCTGTTAAAAATATAAGGAATAATTTTTTGCCCAAGATAAAAAAGACTGGCAATAATAATAGTCGATTTGACCAAACTCCAAAGAATCTCACCTATTAATTTTAAGCTCGAAGTTTCTCCACCACTTGTAATTGAAGTAAAAATTATCAAAAATGGAATAAAAGCAATATCCTGGAAAAGAAGTATACCCATCGCTACTTCCCCTACAAACGACGACTCCTCTCCCCTATCCTGGATTATCTTGGCAACTAAAGTAGTACTGGAAGAAGACAAAGCTATGGCAATTAAAAATGACGTCAGAAACGAAAAGTGAAAAAATAAAGTTATAAAAAAAACTAAAACTATCGAAAGAATAATTTGCAAAGAACCGCCGATTAAAATAATCCTTTTTAAGGTTAAAATCCTGGAAAAGTTCGTTTCGAGTCCAACAGTGAAAAGTAACAGTAATATACCAAAAAAAGCGATGTTCTTGATCGCTTCTTGCGCCGGAAGGCTGTTAACCATATTGCCAAATACCAAACCTCCAATTGTGTAGCCGACCAATGGCGGAAGTCTGATTTTTTTTAATAGGGCGGCGAAAATAAAAGGTAAACCCAAAAAAATAAGGAAGTCAAAAACTAACGATATTGGAATTTCACCCATAATAATTCAGTATAAGCAGTTTGGTTTATTTTCTCAACTTCTTCTCGCAGTCTATATCAAAGGCAGCTTCGGGAATAAGTTTAAGTCTAGCTTGAGGGATAGTTTTTTTGCAACGCTCGCATATTCCATATTGGCCCCTGGAAATTTTTCTTAAGGCAATATCAATATCCATAATTCTTCTTTCCAGATCTTTTATTTCTGCCTCGATAGTATCATGACCAACCTGTTCACGAACATCAGTATCAATCGCAGCGTTATCGGAAGCGTGATCCGGATCTGTGAAAGGATCGTCCTTTTTTAAACTCTCAACTTGATCTAAACTCCTCTTTCTTTCCTTTTCAAGTTTTTCCTTTTGCTCTAAAATGAACTTTTTTGGTAATCTTTTGTCCATATTCTTTTATGAAACTTAAAATACTGTTCTTAAAATAATAAATAAAGTAAACAGTGATTGTCAAGAGCAGTCCGGCTGATACCGCCCTATTAAAACTGTAACCTTGAAAGTATAGATGATTGGCCTTAAGATTGTCAAACACAAAATAATCAAGGGAAAAAAACCAAAAGGAAAAATAAAATAGAAAGCCTTGGAAGTACTTTTCTTTTCTTATCTCCAACAAAATCTTCTGCACTAAAAGTGCAGCGAAGATAAAAGCCAAAGCCTCATAAAATGGAGTTAGATGACGGAATCCTTCATAACCCAAATATTTTGTTTTTAAAAAAAAGTTGGTCTTTTCCCCGACCTCAGAACCTGAAAAAAAACTTCCTAGTTTGCCAAAAACGACTGCAATAAAAAGCGGCGTCATAAAATAGTCAATTATGGTAAAGAAATTTATTTTTTTAGATGAGAAGTATATAAACAAACTGAGAAAAAAACCTAATAAAATTCCCCAAACTGAAAATCCTGGATAGCCGTTGACGAGAATAAATTTAAAAAAACTAAAACCGAATTTTTCAAAATTCAAAAGGACGTAAACTAGTCGACCGAAAAAAAGACCGGAAGCCAATGACAAAAAAAGACCGTCAAAAACTTCCTCTTCTTTATAAGATGTCAATCTGATATTTCGCCAAAGGATAAAAACCGACCAAAAAAAACCCAAAACTAAAAAGACTCCATCAGTATAAATTTTTATGAATTTAAGATCTAAAAGAACAGGCAACATAATTACTCTATAATATAACATTATGATAAAAATGGCAATCATGCTACTGGCCGCTCTAACGCTTCGAATATTAGGCATAAACTGGGATCAAGGCTTTCATCTCCACCCCGATGAAAGAATGCTCATCATGGTCGCCGACAGAATCAGTTTTTTTAAAAATTTAAACCCGGTTTTTTTTAACTACGGATCTTTGCCCATTTATTTTTTAAAAGGAGGAGCCCAACTTTTGGATTTTTTCTTCAAAACTGAACTAGCTAATTACAACGGAATGCTCGTTTTAGGAAGACTTTTATCAGCAGGCTTTGACATTCTGACGATTATTTTTATATACAAAATTTCCAGACTTCTGTTTAAAAATACAAAGATCGCCCTTTTCTCATCCTTTTTTTATTCTGTGGCGTTCTTTCCAATTCAAAACTCTCATTTTTTCGTCGTCGATGTTTTCTTAACGACTTTTACAACAATCTTAGTCTATCTGCTTTTAATTTTTTTGAAATCACCGACTTTCAAACAAACAATTAAAACTGGAATTATTTTTGCCGCTATGATGGCTACTAAATTTACCGCGATTATTTTTTTACCAGTAATTATTGGAATTATCTTTTACAAAACACGAAAACAATTTTACAAATTTTTATTTTTCTTATTAATTTTTCATTTGTCATTTTTCATTTGTCATTTTCTTTTTATGCCTTACGCATACCTCGATTTTGGAAAATTTGTTTTGGATATTAAGCAACAATTGGCAATGAACTCCAATCCATGGATCTTTCCCTATACTCTCCAATACGTCGGGACGGTCCCCTACTTTTATTATTTAAAAAATATATTCTTATGGGGACTGGGACCAGTAATATCAATTTTAAGTCTGATTGGAATTTTAAAATTGAAAATTGAATCCCGATTAAATCGGGAGAAAATTGTTTTCATCGGCTTTTATTTATTTTATTTTCTTATAGTTGGCCGGTCCGCTGTAAAATTCATGCGTTACATGTTACCTTTATATCCTTTATTTGCAATCTCAGCCAGTTTTGGACTTTATAAAGTCTATAAACGTTTCAAGGTTCTCGCTTATCTGTTTATTCTAATGATTCTTCTATGGTCATTTTCGTTTATGAATATTTATTCCCAAACCCACACACGAATTTCAGCGACACAGTGGATTCTAAAAAATGTACCGGTGGGATCGACACTCGCAGTGGAGCACTGGGACGACAGATTACCGGTATTTAATGGAGAAGATTATAAATACGAAGAGTTGACTCTATATGATCAACCCGATGATGAAGTTAAGTGGAAAATTTTGGATGAAAAACTCAGACGGGCTGATTATATAATAATCGCCTCAAATAGGCTTTCTGTACCATTGCCAAAACTGGCTAACTGCAGTAAATACCTAAGATGCTTTCCAAAAACAAATAAATATTATAAAAAATTGTTTAACGATAAACTGTCTTTCAGAAAAGCTGCGGAATTTTCTGTTTCCCCTTTGTTTTTGAATGATCAATCGGCAGACGAATCATTTACTGTTTACGATCATCCGAAGATAGTAATCTTTAAGAGATTACATTAATTTCTTAACCAAAGCCAGTATTCCTTGTTTCCAACCAACAGTGTGAGTGATCCCTGAACCACGGGACTTTATTTTTCTATAATTTTTAAAATACCAACGATAAGCCTTAATCAAAGCATCGGAATTAGAATAACGAGGATGCCATGATAGCGTCTTTACGATTTTGACGATGGAAGCAAAAGAGTCCTTATCTGCCGTATCGTAAACCCATTGATAAAGTGGAGACAGTTTTAATTTTTCAAAAACCCAAAGGGCTTTTTTAACAAAATAAGCCTGTGTCGGAAAAACTCTCGATTTTGAATTTATCGATCTGAAAAATATTTGAAAATCTTCTTTTACTGTTGCAAATTTTTCTGCACCGATATTGAATGCGCCATTATATTTTTTTGAATCTTTTTTCAAAAATAAATAGATCGCTTCGACCAAATCATCAACGTCCAAAAGCTGATACCGATTGTTTCCAGATCCTATAACGGGAATTTTTTTACTGTCATGGATCCAGTCAAAAAGAATTTCAAAAACTCCTAACCTGTGAGTCCCTAAAAAAGTTTTCGGTCGAATAATAGTTACAGACATTCCTTTTTTTATATATTGGAAGCAAAGCTTTTCCGCGTCGATCTTAGATTGACCGTATGGACCGACACCAACCAATGGATCATCTTCCTCAATCGGGTGTTTCTTTGGCACTCCATAAACCGCGGTCGAAGAAATATAAACAAATCTTTTCACTTTATTTTTAAAAGACGCTCCTAAAATATTTTTTGTGCCTTCGACATTAATGTCACGGATATCTTTTTCTTTCCATAAAGGAAGAGCAGCGGCAGCATGAATCACATAATCAATTTGATATTTATTCATTAACGAATTAACTGATTTCGAATCACGAATGTCAACTTTAAAAAAATGGCAATTTTTTGGATATTCTTTTCTATCAAAATGAGCAATATCAAGAAGAAAAACCTCAAATTTTTTTGCTGAAAAAAATTTAGCCAAATGTAAACCTAAGAATCCAGCTCCGCCAGTTATTAAGATTTTCATAATCATAGAAGATGAGGCGGGAGGATTTTTTTCACTTTTGGGGCAGAGGGGCCCCACTGTGACAAAAAATACTACTGCCGAATCTTAACTTATGTATAATTATACAAATATTTATGGCAAAAACTCTCAGAGTGGGCTTTGATTTGGACGGAGTTATTCTTTATAATCCGATCAGGATTCTTAGACCGTTTGCGAAAAACTTTTTAAAGCCGATAAAAGCAGCTTTTTTTCACCAGGAAAAATCGCTGTTTTACCTTCCGCAGTCGAACTTTGAGAAGTTGTTATGGAAGATAATTCATTGGACAAGTTTTAAACCCAATAAAGGACTTGAAGATTTGAGAAAATTGGCAAAGAATCGAAAAATAAAATTTTACCTTATCACTGGCCGTTATGATTTTTTAGCTAATGATTATTTTCAGTGGTTAAAAAAAATCGACGCCAAAAAAATATTCACTCAATGTTTTTATAATTCAAAAAATCTCCAACCCAACGTATTTAAAGAAAACATGATTAAAAAGTTAAAATTGGACATCTATGTCGAAGACAACTTTGACATTATAGAAAAACTTAACCATCAATCCGCCGGCTGGCGGACAAAAATCCTCTGGTTGACCAATATAATGGACAAAAATATCCCTTATCAATTTAAGTTTTTCACCTTGAAAGAAGTTTACCTATACTTGAAGACACTTGTTTGAAAAAACCGCCTTTTTCTTTGTTTATATAGAATTGGAGGAGGTCTCGACTTGTGACAATATCTATCGGTAATCTATCCTTATCCACAACAATAACACTGCCGATTTTTTTGCTTATGATAGTATCAATAGCGTCAGTCAATAGCCTTTCTTTACCCAATGTCAAAACATAACTTTTCGCAAAAGTCTTTACCTGAAGGTTATAAAAACGTTCCTTATTACCGACTCTTTCGCCTCTACCCTCTTTGGATTTGGGACCGATAATAAAATTGACTATGTCATAGTAACTCAATACGCCTTTTAATTTGCCTTGATAGTCAACGACGACTAATTTTGAGAATTTCCTAGTTTTAAAAAGGTGGAGAGCATCGTTTATGTTGGCATCCTGCCTGATCGTCACTAAAGGTCGCCAACGGTTTTTAACTATCTCTTCAATTTTTGTTTTAAAAATAGGGAGATTTTTGAAATGAGACAAGACTCTTCTCACGGAAATAATTCCAAGAAAATTTTCTTCCTGATTGAATACAGGCAGATAGTGAATCTTCGATTGGATAAAAAGCTCACAGACCTTGGCGATTGGATAGTTTAGATATATTTTCGGTGGGTGCGTCAAACAATTTATGACTTTTGCATTGCCAGGATGGGAAGATTTGATTGCCGAATAATAAGGACTTATCAACCCTAAAAACTTTTCCTTATCATCGAAAACAAAACCGGCATCATGGGAGGTAGACAATTTGCTTAATACAGAAGAAAGACTGCTATCTGGTGAGACTTTGATGATGTTTGTTTCCTTGAGAATATTCAAAAGCCTCATAAGTTAGTTATAACATAAAAATTCCATTTCTATAGATAAGTTTTTTAGTTCCGTCTTTCATGATGGCTTCGACTGTTTTTTCGTTCGTGTTGATAATATCGCAATGTTCTATAGATTCGTTGAATCCCATTCTTTCCCAGTCGGTCTCTTTCATAGATTTTACATCACCGGAATAACAATCATGGTAAGAAGTTCCCACAGCTAAATGTGAGTTGCCATTTTTTCCTCCAAAGTTCTCGTCGTACAAGGTATTAGCCATGAATTTACTTATTTTGGAAAATCTTTTGTCTGTAAGAGAAAATTCTCCGATCTTGTCGGCGTTTTTTTGAGAAATAATCTCTTTGAGCAGTTTTTCATTTTTGTCGGCGCTGGCTTTAACTACTATTCCGTCTTTAAATTCAAGCTGAATATTTTTGATAATGTTTCCATAACGATAGAGAGGAAAGTTGAAAAATATTTTTCCGTTGACTCCGCGCCAATCAGGCGAAGTAAAAATTTCAAACGACGGGATATTAGCTCCTCTTCCACCCTGCCAGAGTCTTTTATCACCCAATTTTATATAAAGATCGGTCTTTTCTGAAACCATATGAAATCGATCAACCGGTAGAGCATTGAGCTTTCTCCTCAACTCATTAATCTCATTGAAGGTGGACTGCCAGATTTTTATAGGATCTGATTGGTCTAAATAACAAGCCTTGGTTATCTGTTCCCAGAATTTTTCCAATGACAAATCTGACTCGTGGGCCATCCCTTCGGTTCCATATAAACAAAGCGTCCAGGTAAGTTTACCCTTGTCTTCCTTTTCAAAAAGCCACTTGCGGAGCATCTGTTTTTCTGAATTTGCCGTAATTATCTTTTTCGGATCGACGTCTTTTAATAAAAACGGGTCTGTCGGAGCGATAAGGTAGACTCTGTGATCAATCGTATCCACTAATGATTTAGTATATTTTTTGGGAAAAAATTTAAGCTGGTCGTTTGAGGCAGAGTCAAACATGACTTTTTGGAACTGTTCTTCAATTCCTCTTACCATCGGATGGCCACCTTTTTCCAAAACCCTTTTGAAAACTGCCAAAGCCAACGGCAACGCCTCCGAATCATATTGAAGATAAACAACCTCTCCTTTCTTAATCCCCTCTCCACGACCCAAAGCAAAATCAATCATCACTTTAGCATAGTTGTCTAGTACTTTTTTTGGAGGAGTATACATAGGAAATAAATTATAGCACTATTTCTTTTTGCAAGTCTTTAAGAAGAACGCCGTAGCCGAACTCTCTTGTCCAACGCCTTTTGGCTGAGAAAACTATCTCAGATATATCTCTTGACCCATCCCTATTATTAAAATAATTATAATAAGCCCTCATCAGGTAGCCGCCGTTGCTTAAATACAGTAGATGTTGATTATCCGATTCATTATAAGCTGGTTGAGGGAAATCGTTGCTATTTTGATCGCCGTGGTTATCAGACCTGTAACGATTCCAAGAAGCGACAATCATGACGTTGGCGGCCGTTCTTTCAGGAATCAATTTACCAAACTCTCCCATATCGCCGACCACCTGTTTTCCCTTCAGTTTCAAAAATTCCTCCGCCCTATTTGGAAAAAGTCTTGTTAATTCGGCAATAAATTCATCCGGATAGGTAATATAATTGGCGTGTTCATAACCAATCTCCCTTTTTACTCCCTGGGAAAGACCAAAAGCCAGATAGCCAACATTCAATTCAATATTTATACCGTTGTCCTGGGCAAATTTTTTAAGTAGGAAAATCCCCTGGGCCGTTGCCACAGCTACGTCAATAGTTACTTTGCCGAGGTTTTTTTCAAGTTTGGTTTTTTCCGCCAAAGTGCTGATGACTCCGGGTAAAGTATCGCCCGAAGCCAAACAGTCCTCGACGATCCTCAAAGGTGCATCGGTTGGCGACTTAACAATCGGTTCAACAATATGAGATAAATTATCCTGATAAAACATCCTTTTTTGCGGATTATCAGATCCGGAGGCAGCATGTTCGGACATTTTCAAGGCGTATTGATTGGTTGAACCGTGAAAAACTCTCAAACTGAAGTTGTCCTCTTGCGCTGTAAAAGCCAGATCTCCTTCCCGACCCATATGGTTTCCCAGCAACCTTCTTATTTCACTTTTCTGAAGCTCCCTGGTTTGAAATCTGTTAATGAAGCTTTCCGGCGATATGTAGCTCCCAGGCAAAGTATGAGCTACGACTTCAGGCAATTTTATAAAGAACTGTCCGCTTTCGGAGACTTCTTTTCCGTCGGCAAAAAAATTAACCCAAAGAATTTTTTTACCGTCTCCTTTTATGGAAAGCTTATTAATATGAAAGGAGGTTTCTTTAAGAGTCTTTACAAATTCTCTACCTTTTTTGGCTGCTTCAGTAAGCATATATAATTTCGCCATTCTATATTATTTTACCTTTTCTGTCAATATATTCCACTAATTTGATATCATTATCGTTGAAATATGGTTGAACAAAGAACAAGCGTTGGTTGTGGAGCAAACCCTGAGACCGAAAGTCGAAACAAATGGGCTAAGGTGATAACTAGAAAAAGAATCCGATATCTGGGGATTATCACGATAAGAGAAGGAACAGAAGGAAAACTATTTAATATAGATAGTGATAATGCAGATTACTTCATTAAAACCAGACCTTGGTTAGACGTTAGATTCAATATTTTTCCCAAAATGCCTTTTTTTCTGCCGACAAATATTTTGGCCTTAAAATAATAAGTAGTTACTTTGAGATTCTAAATCTGTTTATTTGTTCCCTGAGCTTTTCTGCTTCGTTTCTCGGATTTTGGGCGAATATGATTCCGCGCGAAGAGTTGATTATTAATCCGCTTCCCTTTTTATTCAATCCAGCCTTGAGCGTGGCTCTGAGATCGCCTCCTTGGGCGCCAATGCCAGGAACTAAAAAGGTCATGTCACTACCGACAATCTTCCTTACTTCCTTTAGTTCATCATGGTAGGTAGCCCCAATTACAAGTAAACAGTTTTTGTTCTTATTCCATTTTCTTGAGACGTTTTCGGCGACGATTTTATAAATTGGCGTCTTCCCTACTTTGAGATCCTGAAACTCACCTGCACCTTTATTGGAAGTACGACATAAAATAATAATCCCTTTATCTTTCTCTTTTAAAAATGGTCTTATAGCCTCTTCACCTAAGTAGGGATTGACAGTGACGGCATCCGATCCAAGGTATGTAAAAACAAATTGAACATATCCTTGATTTGTACTGCCGACATCACCCCGCTTGGCATCGATGATGATCGGTATTTCCGGATATTTAGTCCTCAAATAGTCACAAGTCATTTTTAAAAACTTAATTCCATCATATCCTATAGACTCATAGAAGGCAGTGTTCAACTTATAAGAACAAACCAGGTCGTTAGTGGCTTCAATGATAGACTTATTGAACAAAAACTGGGAATTTTTTCCAGGAATTTTTTCCACGTTACTATCCAATCCAACACACACAAGAGAACTGTTTTTTTTGACTATCCTATCAAGTTTTTCCTGAAAGGTCATAGATTAAATTATATATAAGAAGGAGTTCTTTTTCTTTCGAAATACAGCTTGGCCTGCGTAAGTTGGGAGGGCGAAATTTTTCCCGTCTCAAAAAGTCGGACAAAAATGTCATTCAAATTTATCAAGGCTTCACACTTAAAACCTTTATCTCGAATTAGCTTAATCGATCCCAGACCGCGGTCAATCAAAACATACATAGCAACGATTGTCAACCCGCTGCCTTCCAATCTCCCTAAAAGCTGTAAAGTATCAGCCGGGTCTCTTATTTCTTCGTCAACGACAACCACTTTTTGATCTGTACTATAGTTTCCCTCTATCAACTTACCCATGCCATGATCTTTTCTCTCTCCTCTTATAAAGATCATCGGCCAGTTATACTCGAGAGAGATTGTTGTAGCCAGCGGAATATCTGTATAAGGTCCGGCTACCAAATCGAAAGTCTCTTTCTTAATGGCCGACCAGAGAAGTTTGGCTGTAAAATGCAAAATTTTGGGTTGCGAGGTCAAATATTGAAGTCTTATCTCATAAGGAAGACTTTCCGGATTTTTAGCTTTCGGAAAACTTATTGCCCCGGATTTATAGAGCAAATCAATTAGTTTTTGTTTGGATCTGAGATCTAACATAGTGATTATTTTACGGCGTGCCTCCGCTTTTTAGAGTTTTTAACGTTTTTAACTTCTATTTTTGACGATGTGTTGATTATAAATTTCTGACATTCTGCTAACTGTTCATAATTGATTCTTCCGTGCTTATATAAAACCTCCAAAACTTCCTCCATATTAGTTATGGCAACACAGTCATAGCCTTTATCTCTGACTGTTTGCGGTCCCCCTTGACCCCGATCAAGAAGCACGACTACTTGACTAATTTCCAGTCCCACTTCTTCGATCGGTTTTATGGTTTCAAACTTGCTGGCGCCGTCTGAGATAACGTCGTCAATGATGACGACGTGTTGGCCTTTATGATAAATTCCCTCAATCATTTTTCCCTTTCCATAGGCTTTTTGTTCTTTACGTAAAAAAATCATTGGCCGATTATAACGCAGAGAAATTGCCGTCGACATTGGAAGAGCTGCGTAAGGGATACCGGCAATGAGATCAAACGGTTTTAATCTGATTTTTTCCCAAAGCACATCACTGACAAGTTCTAGTAAATGGGGAAAAGTCACAAGAAGACGAAGATCAATATAATAAGGACTCATAATTCCTGATTTGAGTTTAAATTGACCGAAATCAATAATACGTACTTCATGAAGATCAAGGATCATCTTTTCTTTCATCTTTGAATCAAAGACGTTCATATTTTGAGTTAGCGTATTTTAGCACTATATTTTCTCATTTTCAAGTAGGCTACTTCAAATTACCTGTTTTCATAAATCGCCTTGCTTCCTTTTCTTGAAACGCCGTAATACAGCCGTGCTTTGCTAAAATCTCTAAAACATCGGACATATTATAGATTGCTGTTAGTTTACATCCGTATATCTTTTCTTGTTGGGATGTTTGCTTGCGCCTATCTAGTAAAACTAAAACGTCGCCCACCTTTAAACCGTCATCCTTGAGTACTGAAAGCGTTTCTTCCTTGCTTTTTCCATCGGATATAACATCATCGATCAAAACGGCTGTTTGCCCTTGACGAAAAACCCCCTCGATCTGTTTCTTTTTTCCATATTGTTTTTGTTCTTTACGGACAAAGACCATCGGTCGGTTGTATTTGTAGGAAATTATTGTTGCCAGTGGAATGGCAGCGTAAGGAACTCCGACCAACAGATCAAACTGCATTAGCCTTAATTCTTCCCAAAAAACATCAGCGACGACTTCTAATAAATAAGGATAAGAAACTAATAAACGAAGATCTAAATAATATGGAGAAATCGCTCCGGATTTTAATTTAAACCTGCCAAACTCGATTGCTTTGATGCGAAACAATTCCAAAACCAACCGTTCTTTTGAAGGAAGGTTTTGATAGATAGTTTTCATTTTATTTTAGAACTAAT
This sequence comes from Candidatus Roizmanbacteria bacterium, assembly GCA_016215445.1. GTDB lineage: Bacteria > Patescibacteriota > Microgenomatia > UBA1406 > GWC2-37-13 > GWC2-37-13. Next base: position 173,005 of record JACRJL010000001.1, on the reverse strand, counting down.
AATTTATTCAACTCTGTTTTGGATAGTATTTTTTTATCCAAGATTATTTCTCTTAATGTTTTTCCTGTGGCAACAGCTTCTTTGACGATTTTGGACACAGTATCGTAACCAAGACGGGGAGTTAAAAGCGTCCCGTAAGCCATTGATCTTTCCAAAAGTTCAAGACAACGCTTTTCATTGACAACAATTTTACTAATCCCCCGGTCTGCAAAAAGGCGGAGTCCGGCTTCGACAATTTTTAGCATGGTAATAAGCGAGTCGGCAATAGCAGGTAACATCACCCCGAGTTCCAAATGAGAATTTTCGGCGGCGTGGTGAACCGTGGTATTCCTACCGTCAACCTGAAAATAAATCTGGTTCATAGTCTCACAAATGATCGGATTGACCTTACCTGGCATGATAGACGAACCTTGTTGCATCTCAATAAATGAAATCTCCCCTATTCCTCCTCTTGGTCCACTTGTCATGAATCTCAGATCAGTAGCAATTTTGCTCATATCAAGACAAAGCATATTGACTGATGAGGAAAGATGGCAAAAATCAGTATCGCTTGAAGTACCTGACATCAGATTTTTCATGGGTTTTAATTCTTTAATTTTTGTATTGTTTCGAAGTTCTTTATATACATTGTCAATGTAGTTTTTAGAGGCATTAATACTATTTCCGATTGCTGTTCCTCCCAAATTTAATTCAAAAAGATATTTCTCCGCTTCTTCGATTCTTTTCATATCCCTTTTCAAAATATCAGTATAGGACTGAAACTCCGCGCCCAGTGTTGTTGGCACAGCATCCTGCATATGAGTCCTCCCCAATTTTTTTATATCTTTAAACTCAGCAGCTCTTTTTTCAAAGACTTTAATTAAATAAAGCAAGCCGTCTAAAAGTTGTCTGGTCAATTTGATTGAAGCAATTTTCAAAGCTGATGGATTGACGTCGTTGGTCGACTGACTAGCGTTAACGTCGTCATTTGGATGAACTCCGGCAAGACTAGCGACCACTTCATTGACATTCATATTGACGGAAGTCCCTGCTCCCCCATGCAAACCTTTTATAACAAACTGTTCATTGTATCTACCCTTAAGAATTTCATTACAGGCAAAAATAATTCTTTTTGACCTGTCACTCGTTAACTTTCCTGCTTTCAAATTGGCAACCGCAGCGGCCTTTTTAATTTCAACCATAGCCATGACGAACTCCAAATGAGCTAAAGGATAGGAAAAAGGAAAGTTTTCTATGGCCGCCTTTGTCTGTGGACCGTATAGAATTTTTTTGTTCATAAATATTTTTAATGATTAATCCATTTGCCTTTAGCTTTACTGACTATTTTCCCATTATTATAGACCAATTCTCCCCGCAAAAATGTCATAAACGGCCTGCCAAGAAGTTTCATTCCCTCATAAGCAGACCAACCGCATTTACTGAATAAGTCAGACTTTTTTACTTTCCAATAATTTTTTGTATCAATTATGGAAAAATCCGCATCGTTGCCGATTTTCATTTCACCTTTTCCTTTTAACCCAAAAATCTCAGCTGGTTTTTTAGAAGCGTGCTCGGCAATCCTCTGTAAACCTAACTCTAAAGAATCTTTCCCAAATCTTTTAGACCAACCAGTGATAACTGAAGGCATAGCTTCCTGGATATCAGGTGTACCTGCTTGTGCCTTCCACATATCAGGTTGGTTTTTGGTTTCCCATTCATGGGGTGTATGTTCTGAACATAACACATCTAAATTCCCATCGTGAAGTAACTGCCAAAGCATCTTTTGATCTCCTGGAGATCTTAAGGCGGGAGCAACTTTTATTTTGTTACCGTATTTTTTGTAATCGTTAATATTAAAAGAAAGTTGATAACTAACTAGTTCTCCAAAAACATTCATTCCTCGATCTTTAGCTGCAGCAACCAAAGCGAATTCTTCAGGTGTTGACATATGCAAAATATATAACCGGAAGTTTTTATGAGAAGAAATCAAGGCAATCGTTCTGGCAGCCGCCGAAGTAACTACTGATGTCGGTCTGATTTCACTCCATAAAGCAGCGTCTGATCTCTTTGCTTTCTTAAATTCAGAATTATAGTAATTAATTAACCATTGATCCTCGGCGTGAACAGCGAGTAACAAATTTCTATCGGCGCAAATTGAAATTATTTTTGCCAATGTTCTATCATCGGGAATCGTCGTTGGCGTTGTCTCGTGACCGGCCATAAAAACTTTGACACCAGCAATATCACTTGGATTGACTTTCTTTAGTTCGTCTAATTTATCAGAAGCCGTTCCTATAAAAAAAGCATAGTCGATGAAACTCCTCTCCGGATAAATTTTATTTATTTTGTCTTTTAATAAATTAACGGTAACAGTAGGTGGTTTGGTATTGGGCATATCAATTATTGAAGTGAATCCGCCCGCAGCAGCTGCTCTTGTTCCATGAGGAATGTCTTCCTTGTTTTCAAAACCAGGTTCACGAAGATGGCCATGGACTTCGATTAATCCAGGTAAAATATATTTCCCCTTTGCATCAATAATGTTATTTACAATAATGTTAATGCTGCCAATTTTTTTTATTTTTCCTTCTTCGACTAAAATGTCTCCCTCAATAATTTTTTCCGGAGTGACAATCTTTCCATTTTTAATCAGTTTTTTCATAATTATTTTTTAAGTAATGCAATCGCTTCGTCAATGGGAATTCCTCTTGGACAAACTAAAGTTAATTTTTTACCTAATTCTTCCGTATATCTACTAATTCCGGATTTTTTGGCCATTGACTTTCTATCCAACCCGTCACGAGGATCAGTCACATAACGGGCGATTTTAACCAAAGACATAGGATCCAAGTCTGAAAAAATCTTTTTTGATAAATCAGGCGAACCGGCAATGCAACAACCGCATTCTATACACTTTCGGAAAACTTTTGACTCATTTGATTTCTTCTTAGTGATGATAACCTTATGAATCCTATCCAAATATGGTTTTATTTTTTGATATCTTTTCAGAACCGGTTCAAGATTGACAATTAAATCTTTTTCTACAGGAAAATTGGCCAATGGTTCAATCATCTGAGTTTTTATTGATGAATCAACCTGTGTCGAACATGACAATACGGGTTTTTTATTGAGCATGACTCCACAAGTCCCACATATCCCCTGACGACATTCATAACGAAAGGCTAAGGTCGGATCGAGATTTTTATAAACAAAAGCAACAACATCAAGAACAGTCATTCCTTTTTTATAAGGTACATTATATAAATTATATTTCAACTTACCTTTTTTTTGAGAGTTAAACCTATATATTAAAAATCTTATTTTCATACTCTTATTCGATTACAGAAATAGCTTCTATGACAATTTTATTATTATCATTTTTAACGACGATATTTTTACGCCACTCTTCCAAAGTTTTCGGAAAGTCTGTCCGACTGTGCGCACCGCGGCTTTCCTTACGCAAAATAGCCGCCTCAATTACTGATTCGGCCGTCACAAGCATATTTTCTATTTCTAAACAATCTTGTAGGTCTCGATTTCTTTCTTTCAAGGTTGTCCTAGTTTTCATTTTTCTTGCTTCTTTTTTTAGTTTGGCAACTTCTTTTTTTGCCTGCTGCAATTTTTTTTCATCTCTGAAGATACCAACTTTATCCCACATTACTTTTTTCAATTTATCTTCAACTGTATGAGGAACAACACCGAATTTTCTATAGACAAAAGAAAAAATTCTTTGTTGTTCTTTTTTTATTTTGTCTTTTGGTAGGGTTATGAATTTATTTTTTTTGGCAAATTTTGCAGCAGCAATCCCAGCTCTCCTACCAAACACTTGTCCCTCAGCAATTGAATTTCCACCCAATCGATTAGCACCATGAACGCCTCCGGCGACCTCTCCTGTCGCATACAGTCCGGGAACAATTGTTTCACCCCATTCGTTAATCTTGATTCCTCCCATCATATGGTGCATCGACGGATAGATTTCCATTGGTTCTTTTGAAATATCAACACCTGTATTTTTATACTGCTCATAAACATCAGGAATTATTTCCAATATTTTTTCTTTAGACCAATGATCAACATGAAGATAGACGGCGTTGTTTTTCGTTCCAAGACCTAAGGCCACTTCAGTATAGATTGACCGACTAACCTCATCTCTTTTTGCCAACTCCATTTCTTTTGGATAGTATTTGCTCATGAACCTCTCTCCTTTACGATTTCTTAGGATTCCTCCATGGGCGCGGGTTTTTTCTGTCACTAAAACACCCAAAGTAGAAGGAGTATTGGCCATTCCGGTCGGGTGAAATTGGACCATTTCCATATCAATTAATTCTGCTCCAGCTCCAAGTGCCATTGCATAACCATCACCTGTATTTGAAGCAGCGTTTGTTGTCACTCGATACATTCTCCCAGCTCCTCCTGACGCTAAGACTACTGATTTTGCCTGAAAAACCACGGTTTCCGCATTCCTGATATTAATACCAATTGCGCCAACTACCCTTTCCTTAACTGTCAGTAATTTACTGACAAAAAATTCATCTGTATATTTTATTTTTAGTTTTCGGGCTTCGTCAACTAAACCTTGCATCATTTCCCGTCCAGTATAATCACCGACACAGACATTGAGTGGAAATTTCTGTTTTGGACCAGCCCAAGTATAAAATTCACCATTATCAAGCCTGTCAAAAATTACGCCGTAACTTTCCAAGTCATGAATACGGGCTGGCATTTCTTCGGCAAAAACTCTGACCATTTTGTAGTTGTTGATGAAGTATCCACCTTCAATCGTGATTTGAGCATGAAATTCCGGCGTCGCCGGGCGGACCATAGCCGCATTCATTCCACCCATGGCCATACCAGTATGGGCACATCCTAAAACTTCTTTTCCTAAAAGAATTGTGTTCAATCCGCTTATTTTTGCTTCTATCGCCGCCCTTATTCCGGCGCCTCCCGCGCCGATTACCAAAATATCCGTTTTTATTGTTTTGTATTTCATTTCAAATATTCATCCCAACTTTTTATCTTTAATTCTTTTACATTATACATATTCAAAGCATTAACAAAGAGCCTGGCGGCGTTGAGGTCGGTGAAAAGGGATATATTATGGTCAATAGTCGCCCTTCTTATCAGGTAACCGTCGGTTTTATTTTCCGAGGCCAACTGATTGCCGTCTCCTTTTTCACTCAAATTAATAACCAAGGAAACTTTTTTATTTTCAATTATATCAACGACGTTTGGCCTTTTGCCTTCATAGACTTTGCTCACTAACTTAGTTCTCACGCCTTTGCTTTTCAAAAATTTGTGGGTGTGTTTGGTGGCATAAAGTTTATACCCTAGATTTTTCAACTTCCAGATTGATTCCGCAAAATGCAGTTTGTTTTCATCTCCTCCAATTGTCACTAAGGCAGTCTTTTTTTCAAAGGACAAACCAGTTGATATTAAAGATTTTAGATAGGCCTCCTCGGCTGTCTCTCCAAAACAGGCAACCTCACCAGTTGACGCCATCTCGACACGAAGTACCGGGTCGGCACCCTCCAATCTGGCGAATGAAAACTGGGGCGATTTGACTGCGACGTAATTCGGGTAATTGATTTGATAATCTTTTGCCTTGTTGAAAAAAGCATCTACTGTCACTTCGGCAAAGTTGACGCCAGTTACTTTGGAAATAAAAGGAAAAGTCCGTGACGCCCTTAAATTCAACTCTATTACATAAACTTGGTTATTCTTTACCATAAACTGGATATTAAAAGGACCATTTATTTTTAAAGCAGCTGCTAGTTCTGTCGCGATCTCAACCATCCTGACGCCGCTAAAATACCTGACCCGCTCGGCCGGATAGACGATGGTTGCATCACCTGAATGGACTCCGGCATGTTCTATGTGGTTGGCAATAGCGTAAACTTTGAGTTTTCCCGCTTGGGCAACGCCGTCAAATTCCACTTCACGGGCATTGGGAATGAATTTCGAAATAGTTACAGGGTGTTTTTTGTTTATATCCACTGCCCTTTTCATAAAATACTTAAGTTCTGCTTCGTCATAACAAAGATTCATCGCCAGTCCAGAAAGTACGTATGAAGGTCTAATTAAAACAGGATAACTAACTTCTTTGGCAAATTTTAGAGCCGACTTCATATTGGAAAAATTTTTCCAAACCGGCTGGAGGATTTTAAGTTTATCCAAAAGGTCGGAAAATTTGTTTCTGTTTTCCGCCTGGTCAATGTCTTTAGCTTTCGTCCCTAAAACTCTAGCCCCATAACTATCAAGTCTCATACTTAAATTATTTGGCGTCTGACCACCAACCGACAGTATAAGAGAAGAAGACTTTTCAAATTCATAGATATCAGCTACTCTTTCAAACGTCAGTTCTTCAAAATAAAGTCTGTTACTCATGTCATAGTCAGTCGAGACTGTTTCCGGATTGCAATTAACTATGATGGATTTTTTGTGATATTTTTTCAAGTTAAAAGCGACATTAACACAACTCCAGTCAAACTCGACAGACGAACCGATCCGATAGGGTCCGGATCCGAGCACCATTACGCCATCGCTTCCCAATGGTTTTACATCGTGGTGTGACCCCCAATAAGTAGTATATAAATAGTTGGTTTTGGCTGGAAACTCACCGGCCAGAGTATCGATGGAAAAAACCGACGGAACAATTCGTAATTTTTTTCTCAAACTTCTTATTTCTAACTCATCAATACCCAATGCTTCTCCAATTCTCCGGTCTGAAAAACCTAATTTTTTTAGATTCAATAATTGTAAATGGTGTAGGGGTTTTGCACGCAAAACCTCTACCTTTAACAATTCCTTTTCCGCATCAACAATATTTTTAATCCGAGATAGAAACCATCTATCTATTCCTGTTTCTTGGTAAATTCTATCAATTGAAAATCCTTTTTTCATCCCAGCAGCTAAAGCAAAAAGTCTTCTCGGCGTCGGTATCCTTATATAGTGCCAGATTTCTTTTTCATCGATGAACCTGTTTTCTATTACTCCCCAAGCTCCTATATCGAGCATCCTGACGGCCTTTTGAACTGCTTCTTCGAATGTCCGTCCGATCGCCATCACTTCACCGACTGATTTCATCGAGCTTCCAATCGTTTCCTCGGCACCCCTAAATTTTTCCATATCCCATCTGGGAATTTTGACGACTATATAGTCCAATGCCGGTTCAAAAGCAGCTTGGGTAATTTTTGTTATCTGATTTATTATTTCCGTCATTGACTTTCCTAGTATCAACTTAGCCGCTACATAAGCCAAAGGGTAACCGGTCGCCTTGGAAGCCAAAGCAGAAGAGCGCGATAAGCGAGCATTAACTTCAATAACATAATAGTCATTTGATTTAGGATCCAAAGCAAATTGAACATTACACTCTCCTATAATTCCCAAGCTTCTGATAATTTTTATAGAGATTTTTCTCAACAGGTGGTATTGATAGTTGTTTAATGTCTGACTCGGGGCTACCACAATCGACTCGCCTGTATGAATCCCAAGAGGGTCAAAGTTTTCCATGTTACAGACAGTAACACAGTTATCAAACTGGTCACGGACAACTTCATATTCGATTTCCTTGAAATGGTGAAGATATTTTTCCACCAGGATCTGCGGCGAAAAAGCCAAAGCCGCTTCGGCGATCTCCTTGAATTCTTTTTCATTGTGGGCTACACCTGATTTCTGTCCGCCTAAGGCAAACCCGGCTCTAACCATCACTGGATAACCAAGTTTTTTGGCAATTTTAAGGCCTTCTCCGACTGTCAAAACGGCGTGACTGGCTGGAGTAGAAACATTGATTTTCTTCAAATGGTCGGCAAATTTTTGCCTGTCTTCGGAAGTGATGATAGATGGCACTGGAGTTCCCAAAACTTTGACGTTATTTTTTCTCAAGTCTCCTTTTTTGTATAACTCCATTCCGCAATTAAGAGCCGTTTGACCTCCAAAAGATAAAGCAATGCCGTCTGGCTTCTCCTTTTCAATCACCCGCCTGACAAACTCTGAGGTAACAGGAAGGAAATAAACTTTGTCCGCGAGCTCCTTTGAGGTCTGAATAGTTGCAATATTGGGATTTATTAAAATAGTTTCTATCCCCTCTTCCTTAAAAGCCTTAATGGCTTGAGAACCTGAATAATCAAACTCACCGGCCTGGCCGATTTTTAGAGCCCCAGAACCTAATAGTAAAATTTTTTTCATAGATATTAAGACTCAGCAACGCAATTTTTATCACACGAGAGTTTCACCACTTCGTGGTCCCCTCGAAAGTGAAAAAATTGCATTTGCTTCGTCTTTGAAAAGCGAAGATAACAAATTTTTTGCACTTTTTGGGTTAGGGGCCCCACTGTGCCAAAAAATTTCGGTATCGAGCTTTTAATCATAGATAATTTAAAAATTTATCGAATATCCATCCCGTATCCATCGGCCCAGGACTGGCTTCCGGGTGAAACTGAACCGACATAAATGGCAAATTTTTGTGAACAATTCCCTCGTTTGTTTTGTCATTAGCATTGACAAACCAGGGTTTAAAACCAACTGGAATCTTTCCGATGGCAAATCCGTGATTTTGGGTCGTGATATAACAACGCTTTGAGCCCTGTTCGACACACGGCTGGTTTTGACCGCGGTGTCCGAACTTCATTTTGTAAGTGTCGCCTCCGGCGGCAAGGGCGAGGATTTGATTACCTAAACAAATCCCTAAAAGGGGAATTTTTTTGGCCATAACCGCTTTTGTGATTTCAATTGTTTTTTCAACCATTTTCGGATCGCCCGGGCCATTCGAAACTATCACTCCGTCGATCTTTTCCTTCAAACTAAAAATGTCATAATCCCACGGCACTGTTATCAATCTAATGTTACGGTGTAGTAAGCTCCGTCTAATATTTTCCTTTGCTCCGCAGTCTATTAAAATAACTGTATTATCTCCCTTACCTTCAACGATGACTTTTTTTACAGAGACTATATTCACTAAGTTCACCTTATTAGGATCGTAGAATTCTATATTTTTATCAAAAATTATCTTCGCCAATTTAGCTCCTTTATCCCTTAAAAGTTGAGTCAAAAACCTTGTATCATCAACAATAAGCGCAGGAACTTTTTCGTTTTTCAACCATTGAGAAAGAGTCATCTTACTTTCAAAGTGAGAAGGGGTATCGATGTATTGGGAAACAACCAGACCGGAAACGTGGATTCTGGAAGACTCCCAAAAATTCTTATCAGGAACACCATAGTTGCCTAAAATCGGATAGGTGGCTACAAGAATCTGTCCCTCGTAGGAAGGATCTGTCAAAGATTCCGGATAGCCTATCATTCCTGTTGCAAAAACCAACTCTCCTGCTTTAGCTTCCTCGTAACCAAAACTTGTCCCGATAAATGTAGAACCGTCTTTAAGAATTAATTTTCCTTGCATATTTTCAATTTTTAAAAGCGAAGATAACAAATTTTTTGCACTTTTGTGGTAGGGGCCCCACTGTGTCAAAAAATTTCGTTATCGAAGCTTTCTATCATCTTAGAATTAACTTAAAAAGAGCCATTCGAACATACATTCCGTTTTTAGCCTCGGTTGTTAAGTAAACCGCTCTCGGGTCACCGTCAACAGCTATTTCAATCTCGCCAACTCTCGGTAAAGGATGCATGAGCAATGTTTTTTTTCCAGCTTTTTCACTTACTAATTTTTTAGTCAGTATAAAACTCAACTTCAGCTTTTCATAGACTTTTTTATCACTAAACCGCTCTTTTTGTACTCGAGTCCAGTACCAAAAATGGCAGTCTACGGGAATTTGTTTTAGTGAATTAATCTCGACTAACTTTACTCCCATTTGTGAATAAAGTTTGAACTCATCTCTCGATAATCGGAGAGATTTCGGCGACAAAAGATAGACGGTGTTTCCGGGAAAGATTGACAAACCTCTGATTAAAGAATGAACCGTCCGACCGTTCAGCATGTCACCGGCCATCAATCCTTTCAATCCGGTCAATTTACCAAATTTTTCGTAAATCGTAAACATGTCAAGCAAAGCCTGGGTGGGATGCTCCCCGATCCCGTCGCCGGCATTGATTACCGGAATACTGGCGACTTGGGCCACTTTTGCCAATGTTCCTTTTACAGGATGGCGGATGACTAAAATGTCACAATACTGCTCCATCATCATCGTCGTGTCCTCCATCGTTTCACCTTTGACGGCGGATGAAGTCACCAAGGGATTTTGATGTTCAACTGTCTGGCCACCCAGCCTTTTGAAAGCCGCCGAGTTTGAGGAAAATGTCCGTGTCGAAGGTTCATAAAACATCAGCCCGGCGATCCTGCCGTCGAGTATTTTGTAGGGGCGATTTTTAAATCGCCCTTTTTCAAACATTTTTTTTATACTGGCGGTTTCCTTATACAACCTTATGATTGATTGACTGTCAAACTGGTCCAGGGAAACAACGTCTTTTCCTTTGAAGTTATTTTTTATTGGTCTAAGCATATAATCTTAATCAACAATTAAAAAAATCCCCGCCATTAGCGGGGTTAGATCTATTTTTCAAAAAGGTTGATAATCATAATTTTAAACTAATGAATTTTAAAGATTTAGTTTCTTTTTGTCAATGGGTTTTTTATAATAGGGATTACAACCAGGGTGAGTGCTGGAATGGCATACAGGTTAGTCTCAAAAACTAATGGTCGCAAGGCCGTGAGGGTTCGACTCCCTCCTCACCCACTCTATGGTAGAAAGGTCCGTGAGAAAACTCATCTCGCATGGTCCTCTTTCAGGAATGCCTATATTCCATAGTACAGGAGGGGAAATTATGACAGTTACTCCAGGACCAGAAAAAGGTACCGTGACTGTTCATTACGAAGATTCTGAACAGCCTGGAAAATTAAATACAGAAATTATGGTTGCGAAAGATTTAAAAGCTCTTATAAAAGCTCAAAAAAGAAAACCCTTACCTACTCCCATTCCATAGTCGCCGGAGGTTTGGTAGTAATGTCATAGACGACACGAATAACGTCAAAGACTTCGTTAGTAATTCTTTCGGAAATTCTGGCAAGAACACCATAAGGCAACCTCGACCAATCAGCCGTCATCGTATCTTTTGATTCGATAGAACGAATTGCTATTGTTTCTCCATACTTCCTCTCATCTCCAATAACGCCGGTCGATTTGACTCCGGCAAAGACGGCAAATGCCATCCAGATTTTATCGTATAATCCGGCTTTTTTTATCTCCTCAACAACAATTCTGTCAGCTTTTTTGAGAATTTCCAGCTTCTTTTCCGTCACTTCTCCGATGATGCGAACGGCCAATCCCGGACCGGGAAAAACGTGGCGATGGATTATTGAATTAGGAAATTTCAACTCTTTAGCGATTTTTCTAACTTCGTCTTTATAAAACTGTCTTAATGGCTCGACGATTTTGAAACCATGCTTCTTTGGTAATCCTCCGACATTATGATGAGTCTTAATTTTATGAGAATGTTTTGTACCTTGGCTCTCAATAACGTCAGGGTAAATAGTGCCTTGTACAAGGATTTTTGCTTTGATTTTCTTGGCCTCCCTTTCAAAAACCCTAATAAAAGTTTCACCAATTATTTTTCTCTTTAATTCCGGATCAACCACTCCTTTTAAGTTTTTTAGGAAATCTTTTTTCGCATCGATGATAACTAAAGGTAGTTTCAATTTTTTTCTAAAAGTGTTTTTTATTTCTTCTGTTTCACCTTCTCTCATCAGGCCGGTATCAAGATAAAAACAAGAAAGTTTTTTCCCTATGACCTCGTAGGTTAAATAAGCAGCAACCGACGAATCGATTCCGCCAGATAGAGCGCAAACAACTTTGCCGTCTTTAACTTTTTCCTTAAGAAACTTTTTGATTTCTTCGATCTTTTTTTGATCTATCATAGGATTTTCTTGACAGATTTTTAAAGCAAAGTTACTCAATATTTCCCTGCCGTATTGAGTATGGTGAACTTCAGGATGAAACATAATGGCATAGATTTTCTTCGCTTCATTGACAAAAGCAGCATATTTAACCGTCGCTGTCGAACCGACCTTTGTCATCCTCTTAGGGAGTTCAATAACTTGGTCAAAATGACTCATCCAGACGGTAAAATCTTTTTTATTATTTTTCCAACCGGAAAAAAGCTGACAATCTTTTTTTAAATAAAAGTGAGTAGGACCATACTCTTTCTTAACTCCTGATTTTATCTTACCTCCCAAAACGTGTCCAACTACTTCCAAGCCATAACAGATTCCTAAAATTGGAATGCCCAAATCAAAGATTTTTTTATCAACCAAGAGTGCTTTTTCGCCGTAAACCGAGGCCGGCCCACCGGATAAAATAATACCTTTTGACCGACTTCGATTAATCGAAGTCAACGCATCTTGAGGAAGAACGATTTCCGCACTTACTCCCAAATCCCTAATCCTCCGTCCGATCAAATGAGTTGTCTGGGAACCAAAATCAACGATGATAATCATATTGTTATATCATCTGAAGTTACCTTAACACGACCATCTTCTATTTCTGTCAATCTGACTACGGCAAAAACAGGCAAACCTTTTTCTTTATTTTTCCTATATCCTTGCTGAGGCGGATTAGAACCATCGAAATCCTTGGCAACCAAGTAAACAAATACCGGTGTAATTCCTAAATGCTCAAAAGCTCTAACATAATATTCTGTGACAGAACCCGTTGCTGAAAAATCGTCCGCGACCAAAACAGTTGATCCGGGTTTTAAACCGCGAATCTTATGGGTAAAAAATTTTCCCTTTTGCGTAAACGAGGGAATACCGTTGATTATTATCGAATCATCTTTCTCTATATAATCTGCACTGAATTCAAGACTCTGACCTTCCTTTATCTCTGACCTATCGGAAATGCCAATCGGTAATCCTGTTTCAAGTCCCAACGCCGTAGCAAACTCTTTTCCTCTATTTGGAACTCCTATTACTACTTCAGGACTTAAGTCTCGGGAAAGGTGATCTAAAAATAAACCTTTGGTAATTTCGGCTGAACTTTTTAGTATCTTCGAGTCAACCCGGTGGTTAATTTCTTCTATGGAAACATATCCTATCTCGGCGTTGACTACTTTCGCTTTAGATTCTATGTATTTGGCTAAACTTGATCTCATACTATTTAATTCTTGGATTCTAAAACCTTCCACAGTCGTGGCTACCATAAAAAAAATCGGCCGCAATGGGCCGATTAGATTTTCTAATCAATTGTAAAATCAAATTTCATGATTTTTTAATAAAAAAATTATCCCAGGTTTTTCCTATTTGTCAATGACTATAATTTTCTCCCGAATTGGTGATTAGTAAATTATGCGGATGACTCTCTGTAAGTGAAGCTTGAGTAATCTGCAGAAATTTGGCTTTTTCATGCAATTCCTTAATATTTTTTAAACCAACATAGTACATCCCCGATTTTATCCCTCCAATAGCCTGTTCTACTAACTGTTTTGTCGTTCCCTTGACCCGAACTAACCCCTCTACTCCTTCTGAAACTAAAACCCTATCCTTGTAATGTTTTCCGTGAAATTCATCTTCGGATTTTATTTTCGCTCCTTTTTTCATGGCTCCAATTGAACCCATTCCCCTGTATTCTTTATAAAGTTGGCTTTTGCCGCCTTTTTTAATTTTGACTAATTTTCCAGGAGATTCTTTTGCCGAAGCGAAAAAGCTTCCCATCATCAAAGTTGAAGCGCCAAAACCCAACGCCTTTACCATGTCCCCCGAATATTTTATGCCGCCGTCGGCAATTATTGGTACATCATATTTTTGGGCTACTGAACAAGTCTCAATCAAGGCAGTTACTTGAGGGACTCCCATTCCGGAAATTATCCTTGTCGTACAAATTGCGCCTGGTCCCATACCGACTCTCAACCCATCGGCGCCGGCCTTAATAAGAATCTCGGCCGCTTTTGCCGTAGCAATATTCCCGGCGACGACCTGTGTTTTTGGATATTTTCTTTTTATATATTTAACCGCGTCTATAATTTTCTGAGCATGACCATGTGCTGAATCAATGATTAAAACACTCACTTCAGATTTAATCAGCGCTTCAGCTCTTTCTTTATAACCTTCATTGGCCCCGACGGCTGCTCCGACTTTTAATTTTTTGTTTAACACCTTTTTTACTTCTTCAGCCTGTGAATTGATTGTTAAATTACGGTGGATTATTCCAATCCCGCCAAGTCTAGCCAGTTCAATCGCCAATCCGCTCTCCGTTACAGTATCCATTGGAGCGGAAACAAAAGGAATTTCAAGTGAGATTTTCCTTGTCAGTTTTGTTTTCAGGTCGATTTCGTTTCTGGAGAAATTGCTGTAATCCGGCAAGAGCAAGACGTCATCAAAAGTAATTCCCTGGCCGACAATTTTATTTTTTATTAGCTTATTCATAATTACAGTTCTTCAACATTATGGCTCTTGCTTTCCCTGAACCCTGCTTCGGTTACTTTGACAAAACGGGCATTTTTCCAAAGCTCCGGAATCGTCTTGGCATTGCAATAGCTCATACCGCTTTTTAAAGCACCTGTCAGCTGGTAGACAACATCTGACACCTTTCCTTTATAGGGAACCATTGCTTCGACTCCCTCGGGAACAATTGTATTGAGCTGCTGCTCTGTATTATTTTCCAGTTCCATCTTCCTATCAGCTGTTGCCAAAAAAGACGCGCTCCCTCGGTGGACTTTGAACTTCATACCTTTTCTCATAATTATTCCTCCCGGCGACTCGTCGGTTCCGGCAAACCATCCGGCCAACATGCAGGTCGAACCGCCGGCTGCCAAAGCTTTTGCCATATCGCCCGGATAGTTTGTCCCGCCATCGGCTATAACAGGTACTCCATATCTTTTAGCAACCGCACTACACTCTGATACAGCGGTAAACTGAGGAACTCCGACACCGGCAACCATCCTGGTAGTACAAAGTCCGCCTGGCCCGATCCCAACCTTGACTGCATCAACCCCCATCTTTATAAGATCACGGGCTCCTTCTGCCGTTGCCACATTTCCTCCTATCAAATCAACATTCTTGAATTTTTTTCTTAAGGAAGCAATCGCGCGCATTGCTACATTATTATGTCCGTGGGCGACGTCAACGACAATCACGTCACAACCGGCATTAATCAAGGCTTCTGCCCTTTCAAGATAATCTTTTACAACCCCAACTGCGGCCCCAACCAAATACCTGCCATTCTTGTCTTTTGTCGAAGTCGGAAATTTTTCGTAATTTTTTATCGCCCGGGCCGTTATAAGACCTTTCAAAACGCCGTCCTTGTCAACTAACGGCAATTTTTCTATTTTGTTTCCGCTAAAAATTTTTTTTACCGCTTCTGCTTTTATTCCCATTTTTCCTGTTATAAGGCGCTTTATTGGCGTCATTAAGTCTGCTGTCTTCTGGGCCAAATCGGTTTCAAAAGAATAGTCCCGCTTACTCAAAATTCCAACCAATCTGTTTTTTTCATCGACGACCAAAAAACCGTCAACGCCGTTTTTCTTGGCTTTATTGATGATCTTTATCAAAGGCGTATCCGAAGTTACAGTATATGGATTACCCAAAATAAAGCCTTCGTTTCTTTTAACTTTTTTTACTTGTTCCACCTGTTCCTCAACCGTCATAAACCGATGGATGATTCCGATCCCGCCTTCTCGTGCCAAGGCAATGGCCATCTCTGCTTCTGTCACCGTATCCATATTGGCCGAGACAAAAGGAAGATTTAGGCTGATGTGACGAGTAAGACGTGTTTTTGTCGAGACATCAGATCTGTGGTCGATGTAGGACTTTTGAGGAATTAGTAAAACGTCATCGTAGGTCAATCCTTCTAATATTTTCATAATAAAATATTGGAACTTCTTTCCGCGGCAACGGAAATGATCTTAACTGGAACTTCTAATTGTTTTTCAATATATTTAAGATAAGTCTTGGCTTCAAGGGACAGTTTTTCAAGCTTTTTAATCTTGGAAATATCCTCTTTCCAGCCCTTAAATTCTTTATAAATGGGCGTGCATTTGCCGAAATCAGACATCATGGCCGGAACTTCCCGAATGGTTTTCTTTCCGATTTTATAACCGATACAGACCTTAATTCTATCAAGACCTGACAAAACATCAAGCTTAGTGATCGCCAAATAATCAAAACCAGACAAACGTATTGCCGTCCTGACTAAACATAGATCGAGCCAACCGCACCTCCTCGGCCTTTTTGAAACTGTCCCGAATTCGCCACCGACCTGTCTGATTTTTTCACCTGTACTATCGAGTAGTTCAGTTGGAAAAGGTCCGTTGCCGACCCGGGTTGTGTAAGCTTTAACGACTCCGAGTGAATAAATCTTTTGGGGCGGCAGCCCGACATAAGGAAAAACACCACCGGCAATCGTATAAACGGCTGTTGTATAAGGATAGGTGCCGAAGATACCGTCCAGGAATGTCCCGTGGGCGCCTTCAAAAAGAACTCTTTCTTTTTTAATCGCCTTTGTCAAAGTAAAAGAAACATCGCCCAAATATTTTTTTAGCTTTTTTCCATAATTTACATATTCTTTGTATATTTCTTTAATAGTTGAAGAAAATTTCTGGCCGTAGACTTTTTCGATCTGAAGTTTTTTTAAAGGAAAAATCAATTCAAGTCTTTCTTTTAGAGCGTTTGGGGCAATCAAGTCTTCAAACCTAACTCCGAAACGATTATTCTTGTCCTCGTAAGTATAACCTATGCCCAGATGCAGGCTTCCGGTGGCTTTTTTACCCTTCCAGATCTCGGTTGCGGCATCGAGTGCCTTGTGATAAGGCATGACTATGTTCACGCGGGGATCAATCATCAAGTTGACCTTTATTTTTCTTTTTTCAAAAAGAGCAATCTCGTCAAGTAAAATTTTCGGGTCGATTACTACTCCATGAGATAGAAAAAGTTTCTTTCTCCGAAGCACTCCCGATGGAAGAAGCGACAGTTTGAATTTTTCGACGGCTAAAACAACCGAGTGACCAGCATTATTGCCTCCGTTGTAGCGGACAACGTGGCTGGCCCGATCGGACAATAAATCGACTACTTTGCCTTTGCCTTCATCACCCCACTGGGAGCCAACGATAATAAGAGGAAACTTAATTTTCAATTTTTAAATTAATAAAAGCGGAGATGTTAAATTTTTTACGACTTGGGAGGTGCGCAGCGAAGCGAGCACGCCCACAGAGATAAAAAATTTCGACATCGAGCTTTTAAACTTATAATGACTTATTAACGATTTTTTTTGCCAATCCAGTGTAATTTTCCGGAAATAAACCAGTTAATTTCTCCTTGTCTTTTTGATCTATCTTTAAACTTTCGATGAAGTTTTTTATACTTTCTCTATTAACTGTTTTCCCTCGAAAAAAAAGCTTCGTTTTGTCATAAGCGTCGTCATAGTTTTTCGTCCTCAAAAAATTCTGAATTGCTTCGGAAATAACTTCGAAATGACTGTTTAAATCTCTTTTTATGTTGTCATCATGCGCTTCTATTCTACTTAATGCCTCGTTTATACTTTGATACGAGAGCACCGTGTAACCAAAAGCAACACCAAATGATCTTCTCACTGTTGAATCAGATAGGTCTCTTTGAAGCCTTGAATATGAAAGCTTGCGGCAGTAAAATTCAAAAAGAGCGTTGGCGATTCCGAACCCGCCTTCGGCTCCCTCAAAATAGATCGGGTTGATTTTATGGGGCATCGCGGTTGAACCAACTTCCCTATTAATTAGCTTCTGTTCAAAATAACCCAAGCTTATGTAAAACCAAAAATCAACCGACAATCCCAAAAGAATGTTATTTATTCTGGATAAGCATTGAAATAACCTAATTAAACTATCATAAGGCTCAATCTGCGTCGTCACCAAGTCCGGTTCCAAACCAAGTGATAAAACAAACTCTTTGGAAAATTTTAACCAATCAACTCTTGGAAATATAAACTGGTGGGCATTAAAATTGCCCGTATTCCCTGTTAGTTTGCCTTTGATTTTTAAGCTTCTTAGGATTTCCACTTCCTCTTTTAGCCTTTTGTAGTAAACTAAATATTCTTTTCCGAGAGTGGTTGGAGCTGCTGGTTGACCGTGAGTACGTGAAAGCATGGATAAACTTTTATACTTATTTGCCGCTTGCTTTAATGATTTGAGGATTGCCTCGAGTTCTGGAAAAAAAACTTTTTTGACGACGTCTTTTATGATCATTGCATAAGCCAGATTGTTGATATCGTCTGAAGTAACCCCGAAGTGAATCATTTGGGCGACGTCTTTTAGTCCTTTTTTCTCTAAATATTCGCGAACATATTCTTCGCTTGCCTTGGCTTCGTGGTTAGTTTTTTTCTCAATTTCCCTGACCCTTTTATATTCTTCAAATTCAAATGTTTTAGCGCATTGAGATAATATAGTTAACTCTTGTTTCGTAAACTTCCTTATAACTTTATATTGAGAAAGCTTCGTTAAAAGTTCTATTTCGAGAAAAACTCTATATCTAGTTAAGACAAAGTCAGAATAATGATCTGCCAGATTGTTTAATTTATACCTGTTCCTCCCATCCAAGGGGGTGATTGCGTCGGAGTAATCTTTCATTGAACCCTCTTATTTAAACAGACTTGATAAAATTAGTCAATGGGATTTTTTATTACTTTTACAATTATTGCGGCAATAATTCTACTTTTTTCCTCCAAAACATTTTCACCTATCCCTTACTTTCCTTCTCAACCAGTTGATCTACCTAAGATAATAAGGGCTTTGAATTTGAAAAATAATCAAACAGTCGTTGACCTGGGTGCCGGCGACGGCATTATAATCTTCGAAGCAGCAAAAAAAGCCTATCAAAATAAGCTAAATACTCAATTTGTTGCCGTTGAAATCAACCCTATCTTAATATTAATTCTACATCTTCGTCGCGTTTTCCACCCAAACAAAAGAAACATAATAATCGTCCTAGATGACATGTTCAAAATGGATCTTAACCCGTTAACTCGTCAACCCGTTAACTCGTTAACAGTTTATTTGTATATCTCTCCTTGGCACTTGGAAAAAACCCTAAAAAACATCCGAAGACAGATATCTAAATTTTCTGTTGTTTCTTACATGTATCCGGTGAAATCATTAAAAAATAAAGAAAGAATTATTAGAGGAAAAAATTCTATTTATATCTACAAATGATAAAATTTAGGGCTTATTGACAAAAAAAAATAATCTGATATACTTCTTACAAATATGGAAGGAATATTGGCATCTCTAATAGGAACAGGTCTTGAAGGATGTGCTGTCGCAGGAATTGTGCTTGCGGGTATGGCCACTGGACTAATAGGAATACCTTTGTATTTATCAAAATTACCAGGTGGAAAAAAATTTAACGACGGAATAGAAAAACTTGGAGATAAAGCTGCAGAAATGGGGAATCTCGGCCAAAAAATGGTATCTACTGGAAAATTAAAAAGTAAGTAAAATCTTTAAAATATCCTTAGGTCTTTTAACGATAAATCCGCTTCCAAAAATTAGACCTATTATTAACCCCGGAGGTTGGATTTCGACCTGATACATTAAGGAGAAAATAAACTATTTCTTCACTTTTGATGCAGCCTTATTTTTGCTTTTTTTCTTGCCAGATTGCAAATTTTCTCTATATTTTTTTGCTATACCACGGGCTCCGGATATTATTGGTACTGAAAGTCCTAAATTCGCTATACCCAAAAAAAGAGGTCCGGCAATTCCGGTCTGAGTAATGAACGACCAATATATTTTCATGGTTTCGTCAAATGGAATACCCGCCTTTAATCCTTCCGATATTGGTTTAACCACCGCTAAATTATCAATAGGGGCTAAAAGAGTGAGCCCAAATAACATCCAACCCAAATTTTCTGTAGCCAAAGCTTTCAAGAATGCCTGTGTTTCTTTTTTATTGACAAACTCTCTTGTAGAAGATAATGCAGATTGTCCATAAGCTCTAAATTCTTCTTTAACCAGCGCTGAAAAACTCTTCATTGCTGGAATAACTTCTTTAATATGGGATAAATCATGACTAAACTGTCCTAAAGAATCACGAGCCGGTTGCAATGATCTCCTGATCCTATGTGTGATCTTTTCTTTCATAGCATTAACAACTATTATAGGATATTATATCACGAAAATCTTGAAATTCAACAATTTTCGACGATTTTAAGGATTTCTGAGGGCTTTTTGACGATAAAATCAGCTCCGTGATCCTTGAGAACAGCCGGACGGTGAAGTCCCCAAGATACACAGATTATTTTTATCCCGGCTTTTTTGCTGGCATTAATATCGCGGATCTCGTCGCCGACGTAGACCATCTGTTCTTTCTCTATTTTCAACTCTCTGGCAAATTTATCAATCTCTCCGGACTTGCCAAGCATCGTATAGGTTCCGGCTTCTATAAAATCAAAATAGTCGATTCCATTAATCTTGATAAACCTGTCAATATTCTCTTTCAAATTTGAAGAAAGGATCCCGAGTTGATAATGTTTTTTCTTCAAATCAACCAGGAGTTTTTTAATGCCTGGAAACAGTTTGATCGTTTCTATTTCCTTGCCCAGTTCAACCTGCATTCTAAAAATAACGGACAGAACAGCCGGTAGCTTTAACCAGAACTGGGGAAATCCCCCTTTTCCTAAAAGCTCCTTCCAATCTTTGGACCTGATCTCTTCGATAATCTGCTTCTCATTGAGATTCTTTGGTTTGAGTATCCTGGCTATTTGAATGACTTTTTTGAAAGTAAAAGGAAGAGTGTCGGCGATGATGCCGTCGAAATCAAAAATAATTGTTTTTATCTTTTTCATAGATTTTCCTATTATAATACTTATTATGCTGACTTTACTCAAATTTGATTTGTTTGCCTCGGCTTTTTTAAGGATAATCGTACCGAAAAACGATCTTTTGAACCTGGTCTTTTCTTTTTTTTCCCTTAAAGGCAACTCCATTTTCATTTGGATTTTAGTTATCGCTGTAGTCGTCTTCCTCGAAGAAAAAAAGCATCCCGGAATCAATGAGAGGGATAAAAAATTTATCGTTGTCTTCCTCTTTTCTTTTTTGACTGCCGCTCTCCTGACTACCTTTGTCCTAAAGGATATTTTCCGCCGGCCGCGGCCTTTTTACCGCGCCGATTACAGCCAATTCAAACTTCAGCCGTTTGTTACAAACGGTTGCCCCAAAGATTTTTCCTTTCCTTCCGGTCACGCCGCCACAGCTTTTGCCGCGGCAACTGTACTCGTATATTTTGATAAAAAAAGACGCCGGTTTTACTATATTGTTGCACTATTGATTAGCTACTCAAGGATCTATCTTGGTTGTCATTATTTCTTTGATATACTAGGCGGAGCGTTTTTTGGGTTTATAATAAGTAAAATATTTATTAAATTAATGCTAAAACTTTATGGTAAGAGAAGTTAGTTACGATCGACTACAACGAGAGCAAATACAAAAAGGCGTATATAAAACCGCACCTCAACAAAAAGTTGAAGACTTTCTTGGACTTTCACAACAATACGTCAAGGGTTTCTATGAAAAATATTTTCCTGGTTTTTCAGAGGTAAGCAAATCTTCTTACGATGCACCTTTGACTGAAGTTGTTGAAGATATCTTTAGCAAAGCAAAAATAAATCCAAAAAAAGACGCTCTACCTTTGGAATTAAGTTATATCACTAGACACGATTTTGGATTTTTGGATATGGATCCAAATAGAATTATTGACACATTAAGCAAAAAGCACTTTTCTAAATCTCAAATAGCTAAAGTAGTCATGGCTCAAGTATTTCGTCGTATTGATAAAATTGCTGAATTTGCTGATTCAACAAACATCACTTTATCAGATGTAGATGACTTTGAAGATCTTCCGCCAGCCAATAAATTTAATACAATTTTTTCTGAAATTACCTCTCAAGGTTTTTATAATATCGATGGTTATTATAAAACAGCTGTTGAAATAATAGGGACAAATAATGATATTTTATTGCAGAAAAGGCAAGAGTTTGTCAAAAGATTCAGAAAAACACCAGTTATATCAGACAAGGTAGACAGAGACATTGCTCGACAGTTTTTTGGAATCCAGTCTAAAGAGTATAACTATGCATTAAAAAGATCTGAAGAATTCAAGTTTGCTTTCGAAGAAGGATTAAAATATTTAAGAGCTTGTAAAGAAAGCGGTACACAACCAACTGCTTTTACTGTGGCGGCCGAAAACATCGCGAGAACATGGAAAAATATACGAGATAATATTCCCTGGTTGGTTAACTCCCATATCAACGCCTATACTTTTTGGGGTACTCAACTTGGTCGAAACCCAACTGATGAAGACCTAAAAAACCTGGGTATTTCCCGTCGCCAATTTAAATCAATGACTAATCACGTATTTGATGAAAGATTAAGGCACTCCGAAGCATCTTCGTTTTCGATAAGCCACATTGATGAATCAATCGATGGCTATCGTGGTTTTCCAGAAAGACTTCTCTTAGATACAGTTAGGGCACTTATTCAAACAAACCACACTATTCTAAAAGAAAATGGTCAGACTTCACTTATGGTAATTATAAATGATCGAAATTATATTAAAATTCAACTGCCACCCGACGCAACAGATGAAGCAATACTTTGGGAATTGAATCAAAGTCCAAGTGGAATAAATTTAAATCCGTTAGAAAAATATAATTTGAGACTCGATGCGTTTAAAAATCCAAAAAATAGGTCAAAGCGTTTTAAAGAAATTTACGGTTTTAAAGGAACCGAATCAGGTTATGGAGATTTTATTGTTAGATTAACTACTAAAGGCTCAAAAGATAATTCAAAAGATAACAAAGGTGTCACCTCAATGTATACGGTTGGCCCATATAAAGGATTAGTTGATATAAATTTAGCCGCTCCCAAAGGTTTAGAGTTTTCAATTGCCGCCTCACATCATAATTTTGATGGAGTTGCTTTATCAACAGTCTATGATGAAATCCAGTATCAGCTTGCTACTAGACAAAATGACACAATAATGGTCGATGAAATGAAAATAATTGAAAAATCTAAAAAACATGAGTTAGAGCTTGGTAAAGATTCACTTCCAATTCCAGAAGCAACAGTTTCAACAACAATTGATACTCAATATAAAACCATTGCTATTAGATCAGGTAAAAAAAGCCAGGAAGTTAAATCTAATGTAATTAGGGCTTTAGATCTTGCTTTAGCTAATAATGTACCTTCGATGCATATCCTTTATAATGCTAAAGGTAACAATCCATATTCAGATCCTCGCTTCGACAATGTTCAACCGGTTGTTATTTCAGTTGAACCAATAAAAGCAATTATCACAAAGTTCGAATTTGACTATAAAGCTCATTTGAAAACTGGCGCACCAATGCCGACTATTACCCCTACCGACAAGAAAAAAATTATGGAGTATGTTGAAATGGTCAATAACGCAATTACCTGGGGTAAAAGAGGGTTTTCTACACCAGGAGTCTTGGCTTCTCCTTTTGGAGCGATGAGAAATTTAGCCTCAAAAATAACTACCTCAATCTACGAAAATGTAAAATTATTGAATCAATCAAATGGCATGTTTTCACCTATGCCAGGTTCATATAAATTCAAAACTGCCGAATCGGATGTTTATACGCCAACAATAGATGTTGGACGTGCTAAAAAACACCTTGGAGTCATAGGCAGTGAAGCTCAAATAATACCAGGCGTAAAACCATCAGTCGAAGAAAAAGCTACTTATACAGTGACAAAATCACCGAATCAGGCTCAAACTGCTTTTAGAGAAACTTTTGCTACAAATCCCCTACTTCGTCTTGATTCGAAAAGACAAGAAAGAGTAATAAAAGTTTTAAATGAAGTCTTAACGGGTTGGGAAAAATTAGTATTTCATGACGTCGGTTTTAAATATGGCAACCCTTTAAAAAGCTTATTCTTTGAAGACTATAACTCTTTATTGAAAAGAACTTTTAATACTCTAAAGAAAAAACAATATCTTGGAGAAGTTAACTTAGAGAGACTTGGTATAGGTAACTTCAATGAACTTCAAGCAAAATTGAATCAAGTTTTGATAGACGACGCAAAGAGTATCATCGATCCAAATAAAATAGACGAGGCCCACCAGATGTTAGTAGCTTTTTTTGAAGCGGTAAATCGACCAACGGGAAAAACCGGACCTTTACCCCATCTTAATCAATAACTTCAATCCGCCCCCGATACATCCCCATTCCACAGGAAAAGTTAATTGGGCCAGCAGCGGTTGGAGTAAATTCTATAAGATTCTCACCCAGTTCAATAGTTTTTTGTACTCCCAAAGTCGGAACAATAAAATAAGCTTGGCAACCAAAAACATTCTCTCCCTGTATCTTCCATTTCACCGGAATGCCCTTTTTAACCGTAAAATAGTTAGGAACATAACCCGAAGCGACGACTCTCATGTTGATGGTTTGCACTCCGTTTTCTAAGGAAGCAGACATCCCATTTTTACCAGCATTTGTCAAAAGTGGGTTAATATTAATGTTATAGAGGGAAAGAAAATTGGAAAAGTAGAAGAAACCGATAATGAAAACAATTACTCCCATGGTCTTCATAAAGTAGCTGTAAAAACCGCTCTTCGTCAAAGAACTTAGTCCACCTACCAATAACAAAGCCGGAGTCGTTCCAATGGCAAAAACCATCATGGTGGCGGCGCTTAAAAACGGCGAAGCGAGGCCCAAAGCGTAAACTTGGACTGCCTGTGTGAATCCGCAAGGTAAAAAATAGGTAATCGCTCCCAAGAAAAACGGCGCCTTTCGCGGATACTTCATCAATTTATGCTCAAGATTTTCAAAAATGGATTTATTTAATCCCGAAGGGATGATCGAACCAATAGATAGTATTTTGGCCATATCTAAGCCCAGAAGAATCATAAAAACTGCTGCCAGTAATGTCAAAAAGGGCCCGAATTTGAGATTGGTTATTAGAGCTTGACCTACCAATCCGGCCAAAAATCCGAAAAAACCGTAAGAAACGATTCTTCCTGCGTTAAAAAAAAGCGACTGGGAAAAATTATCCCGACTCTTGCCGACTGTCGAAAGAAATAGAGCACCCGAAGTTGCCATACAAGTTGAAGTAGAAGCCACTAGTCCAATTACAAAAATAGTCAGCAAACTTAAATTACCGCTGAAATTGAAACTCGGGACAATACCTAGTTCCTGAGCAATCAAATATAGAATAACTAGAATGGCGGTAATGCCTAAAGCTTCAAAAAACCTTTTTCTAAACGGTTCAGCCTCGGCTTTTATGACTTCTCCTTCAACAATTTCGTAACCAAACTGTTTTATCTTATTATTGAGTACTGTTCTATCCAGGTGTCCGGTGTAGAAAACCTCGACTTTTTGATGTTGAAAATCTGGCTTAACGTCAATCACGTTTGCTTCCTCCCGAAATTTGTCGTTCATCAGAACGTCGCACGAAGGACAGTGCATTCCGTTGATATAGAGAGTCGCCTTTTTAAGTTTAGCCATATAAATAAACTGTTAAATCTTAAATATTTTGTCTTTTTAACAAAAGCGAATTAGTAACGACTGAAATACTAGACATTGCCATAGCTCCTGATGCCAATATCGGACTTATAAGACCGATCATCGCCACAGGTATCAACACCACATTATACGCGAAAGCCCAGAATAGATTAAGTTTAATTGTTTTCATGGTTTGTTTGGAAAGTTTAATCGCCGAAACCACAGACATAAGATTTTTATTGACCAGAGTAATTCCGGCGGCTTCGATCGCCACGTCGGTTCCGCTTCCCATAGCAATACCCACGTCGGCCGCGGCCAGAGCAGGAGCATCGTTAATTCCATCACCGACAAAGGCAACTACGTTATTATTTTTTTTCAATTCTTTGACCTTTTTCTCCTTATCCTCAGGTAATACCTCGGCCAAAACATTCTCTTTCTTAATGCCGAGTTTTCCGGCAATTGCCGTTGCCGTCTGTTTGTTATCACCTGTAATCATATAAACCTCAATACCGGCTTTTTTCAAAGATTTAACCGCCTCAACGGCAGTATCTTTGATTGTGTCGGCAATGGCTATTAAACCAGTCAGCTTATTATCAATATATACATATACGACTGTCTTCCCCTGTTCTTTCAATTTTTCACCTTCGGGGTATGAATCAGACCCCAATAATTTGCCGACATAAACCTTTTTTCCATTGATAACTCCTTCAACGCCTTTTCCAGTAATAGATCTAAATTTGGTGACTTTGATTAATCGAAGTTGTTCGCTTTCTGCTTTTTTGACAATCGCTTCACCAAGAGGATGTTCGGAGTTTTTTTCTATCGACGCAGAAATTTGTAGAAGCGTAGATATCAAATTTTTTTCACTTTTGGGGTGCAGGGGTCCCCACTGTGATAAAAAATTTCGTTGTCGAGCTTCAATAATAGTATCAGTAACCTCTGGTTTGCCTTTTGTTAAAGTGCCAGTCTTATCAAAAACTATTGTTTTTACTCTATGAGCTGTTTCCAAACTCTCGGCATCCTTGATTAGCACCCCGTGCTCGGCGCCGATTCCTGTTCCCACCATAATGGCCGTCGGCGTCGCCAAACCCATCGCACAGGGGCAGGCAATGATCAATACGGCGATCGAATTGAGCATGGCATGAATAAAAACCGGAGAAGAACCAAAAACATACCAACCGGCAAAAGTGGCAATCGCCAGCATTATAACAATGGGAACAAAATAGGAGGAAATCACGTCAGCCAGCCTTTGAATTGGAGCTTTACTTCCCTGGGCTTCCTCGACTAATTTGATGATCTGTGCCAACATTGTGTCTTTACCTACTTTTGTCGCTTTATAAAGAAAACTTCCTGATCTATTCATAGTTGCACCAATCACCGTGTCTCCTTTATGTTTGTCTACCGGAATGCTTTCACCCGTCACCATTGATTCATCAATCGCCGAATCACCTTCAACAATCATTCCATCAACCGGAATCTTTTCACCCGGTCGAACCCGTAATATATCACCGGCAACAACTTCTTCTATAGGAATATCCATTTCTTTTTTATTACGGATAACCCTGGCGGTTTTTGCCTGAAGGCCGATCAACTTTTTAATCGCCTCCCCTGTGCCGGCTTTAGCTCTGGCTTCAAAAAAGCGCCCTAACAATATCAAACCAATAATAACTGAAGAAACGTCAAAATAGGGCTCGGCTTTAATATTAAATCTTTCGAAAAAACTTGGGTAGAAAACCAAGGCGCCTGAATAAATATAGGCGACGGTTGTTCCGATGACAACCAGTGTATCCATGTTTGCCAATCGGTGTTTTAAAGAGGAAACCGCGGCTTTGTAAAAATCATAACCAGCCCAAAACTGGACAATTGAAGCTAAAATAAGCTGGTTAAAAATGTTTTTTAAAATTGCTGGTGCAATTTCCATCAAGCCCGGAAAACTTCCCCAAACGACTAAACCAGCCAAAACCAGACTGACTGTGGTTTTTATTTGAAGGTTTTTTAGTTCTTTGGCTTTTTCTTTTTTTATCTTCTCGTCAAGTGAATCATTTTTATTATCTTCTTCAACCATGGCCTCGTAACCTACGCTTTCTACTGCTTTTTTTATAACGTCATTCCCTATAGGCAAGGCAGCGGTTATGGTCACTTTACCCGTATTCAAATTAACCACCGCGTCTTTAACTCCTGAGATAGCCTTTAAGGCTTTCTCATTAGTATAAACACAGGATGCGCAGTGCATTCCTTTTATCGCAAATGTTTGTTTGTTCATATTACAATTAACTTTCCATGAAACATTCCCATTCCGCATGAAAAATCAAACTCCCCTTTTTTATCTGGTGTAATTTCTATTGCTACCTTTTCATTCATCGGCAAGGGTTTTTTTATTTTAAAATCAGCTAAAACCACATCTTCCAAACAACTATTAGAGTCTTTTCTTTCGAAAACCAGTTTGGTAGTTTGACCATAAGGTATAGAAATTCTATCCGGTTTATAACCACCTTCGACTAAAACGTCAATTGACCCTTCCGCCTGAACTGTATTAGTTTTTTTCATAAAAAAGAACCAAAAGGTAAATAAAATTGATAATAATCCAAAAATCGAAACCAGAATTTTGTCTATTGGCATATTTAATAATTTTAAACTCCGCAAGAACCTCCTTGTTTTGGTGGCTGTTCAATAATCCCTTTATTTGCCAACCATTCTTTTGTTTTTGACCAACCGGATGCGGACGAATAGTTTTTCCCCAAAACTATCTCTGCCGGGACGTCTCGGAAATTTTTTCCTTCCTTATTTTTAAAGTATAATGCCAAATCATAGTAGTTGCCGGGGAACCAGAAAGCGTTGAAATACTTTCCCGCTTCAAACATCTGTTTTTCGGTTGCTCCACTTGAAGATAGTAACTGCAATACTGAAAGTAAGGCCATACCGTGATTACAGTCAGGAAAAGCCGTCGAGTTATCACAACAAGGCCGATAAATATTCTCCGCTACCTTTTGCACTAAACTTTCCTGGATAGGCGTCATGGGTATCAATTCGCTCTTAGCGAAATAGTCCATCGGAGCGCTTTTGGCCAAAGACCAACCGCCGGTTGAGGCAAAATTACCCACCTGGCCTTCACCGTATTTGACTATGTCACCTTCTGTCAATACCTTTGATTTATTGGCTAGGCCAGCTGCCCAGAAAAAATTGAGAAGGAAATAGGAATTGTCTCTAGTAATCTTAATTTTTTTATTCGAGCCTTTAGTCAGAATGTTCAATTGATCTTTGGTCAAAGGCTGTCCGCTTTGCTTATAAACCTGTTTAAGCTTTTCCAAATCAATAACCCCAGATTCAATCATTTTTGGCCCTAAATCGCCATATTTAGCATTTATTTCATAGCCTTTTTCAGGGTTGATTTCGTTAAATAGATTGGCCGTTTCTTTCCTCGTAGCTATTTCTTTTCCTTTTAAAACCAACTTATTAATTTGCGGTTTGAGAACATATAACAGTAACAGAAAGTTAACGATTAAACTTATCCCCAAGACATACGGCAAGATATTTTTTAACCTAAGCTTTATTTTTATCATTTTCTTTTAATTAATTTATAAAAGATAAAAACGATCAAACTGAAAATGGCCAAGTCGACGAATACATTTTGAAAATATTTACTGATTTGAAAAACCAAAAGGCGGAGAGGCCTAGTGTAGCCTTCCATCTGATACATCTGGATCTTGTTATAAAAATTGGCGATAGTAATTCCTATTCCGGAAAGAATAAAAATTCCCGCCCCCAAAAATTTGAATACTCCATAAATCTTCTGCCTTCTCTGTCCGGAAATTTTTCCGGTTAGTTTTTCGTAAAACAATGACATGATAAAAAGCGGAAAAACGATCCCTAAAACATAGGCCGAGGAAACTATTACAGCCTGAAATAAAGTGGGTGCTAAACTCGTCAGGGTCACGGCGGCAAATAAAACCGGGGCGCAGCACGACGATGATAACCCAGACATCAAACCCAGTCCAAACACAGAAAAAGCGTCAATTTTTTTATTCAAATCCGGTTTAGTATGAAACAGTTGGGGGATTTGAAATAATGGCTTAATCGTCATTACTCCCATAAATATCAAGAACAAACCGCCCAAATAATATATACCTTTGTGATACTGATCGAAAAAAAATATAAAGGCCCTGAATCCCAATGCCACCGGTATCAAGATCGACGACAAACCAAGAGCGAAAACTATTGTATACCACATTACTTTGCTTTTGCTTTTGAAAATTGTCCCCAGATAGGAAGGAAAAAGAAAAGTAATACAGCATGGAGCAAACAAAGCAAGAGCTCCTGCTAAGAAAGAAGCAGTCAAAGAAATTCCGAAGAAAAAATTGTTAGGCATATTTAAAAAACGATGGCATCAAATTTTTTGCACTTTTGGGGTAGGGGCCCCACTGTGCCAAAAAATTTCGGTACCGAGTTTTTAGTTAACTATTGCTTTAACCTTAAATACTAATTTCTCGTTTTCCGGATCATTGGTCGTTACATAAACCTCTCTTTCAATCGGTCCGTAAACCGGCATGATATAAGGTCGATAGATTACTTTTATCTTCCCGGACTTGCCAGGAAGGATTTCTCCGGCAAACTCCGAGACATTATGCATCCCAAAAAGATCCGACTCTTTTCCCTCAATTATTACCTGAGCGAAAGTACAGTTACAACTCGAGGAAATTCCACTCAACTGCAAAGGTTTTTGACCGCTGTTTTTGATCGTAAACTCAGTTGATTTTTCATCGGAAACTTTCATTTTTCCCAAAACATAATAGGTAGTTTTTACCTCTGCCTTCGGTCTTGCTTTATCCGAAACAGAATAAGAAGCAATGGCCGAGGCGGACTTTTGATCTCCGGAGACCAAAAAATATGAACCGCCGATAACGATAATCGAAAAAATAATTATCCCGACAATCAATCCTTTTGACATATTATTTTCGCCTAAAAACTTCTATGACTTCTGCCACTTTATCGTCTATACCTTTACCGCTTTCAATAGACTGACGGACACAGGTCTTGAGGTGGTTTTCTAATATAAGTTGGTCAACTTTTTCCAAGGCTGACTCAACCGCCTGTGACTGTTGAATGATATCCAAACAGTATTTTCCATTCTCCACCATTTCAATAACCTTATCCAAATGTCCCCTGGCAATCTTCATTCTGTGCAAAACTTTTTTTTTATTCTCACTCATTTTTTGATATTTATTTTTTTAATTTTTAATATTTTTCCTATCCTCCCCCCCAGGATATATAAAGTCAAACAAAATGTCAAGTGGAAAAATTATCTAAACCATCTTTATGAAGTAGCTACAATCTTTTCGGCCAATGCGGCCACTGTACCTTGAGAAAAATTACCGGCTAAGGGTAAATTACCAATCAGCCTATAACCTCCGTAAATTAAGCCAATAAGGGCTAAAGCCTCACCTGTCAACATTACTCCTAATTTTCGGGCTGATCTGGCTCCCAATTGAAAAATATCCTGTTCACGGACAACGTACGTATCTTTACTATCTTTATCTTCTGCTATAATTACATAGTCTTCCCTATCTCTAAACTCTCCTATTTTTTTAGGAGATAAAACAACAGGATGATCGACATTAATCTCTCCAACCTTTTTTCCTTGTTCATTATATCTGTAGATTTTCACTGGTTCCTTTTGTTCGTTTTCGGCGAAAATTAGCATCGCATTGTCATCGCCTCCAACGAAAAACTGTCCTGGTTCGACTAAATCAGCAAATGCCAAAGGAGATACATTTGCTTGTATAAACGAATAGTCAGTATAGCCTCCTGGTTCGACTAAATTTGCCATAAGGGAGTAGTCAGCCATTTGGTGTAAGCCAAAAGGAGAAGTCGTTTCAAACCCTTGCTGAATCAAGTCAGTGGCTTGCTCTGTGA
Organism: Candidatus Roizmanbacteria bacterium; assembly: GCA_016215445.1. GTDB lineage: Bacteria > Patescibacteriota > Microgenomatia > UBA1406 > GWC2-37-13 > GWC2-37-13. Next base: position 141,692 of record JACRJL010000001.1, on the reverse strand, counting down.
CATCTTTTATTATTCGGGGTGAAAATGGAGTGCCAATTATTGGTAACCATCGATTACTGAAAAAAGGTAGATTATCAATATTGTCGTTTGCAAATCCTTGTAGTTTAAGTTTCAAATATCTTTCGTTCCCTTCATTATCCATAATTACTAACCCAGGATTGATGCTGTGCTTTGAATCTCCCTCTGAAGGATCCCAACCAAATACAACTGCTTCATTGTTGACTTTTCTTGACTCAACTATCTGATAATTACCCCAGAAATCACCCATTAACGGTTTATTTGAATTGCTATCTGCCCATATAATATCGTCAAAAGGTAGGTTATTTATGATTGTTTCCTGTTCTCTTAAAATCTCATTATCAACAATATTAGGGTCAACCTCACCGTATGTAAACCAATTTTGCCCTATTGAAAAGGCATTTGGATCTGTTGTCCAAGCTGTTCTATCAACATCATTTTCCCAGACTGAACTTCGTCCTGTCAAAAACCATTTCAGATTACCGTTTCCATCCTGAACCTGGATAAAATATAATTCCGGAACTGCTATAGGCAAACTGGTTCTTTCATTTATTATCTGCATTACTTCATCTCTGTTTCTATCGTCGTGATCGGGAATCACTCCTTTTATCTCTTCCTCCCAATCATCCAGAAGATTTCCTCTCATCAATTCTTCAATTCTTTGTGATAAAACACTATTTATAAAAGCCATTTCTTCACTATTGAATGGCAGATCCACCCGATATCTTTTTATAACTTCAATTATCTTTTCTAAATCTGCGCCTTCACCTAATAATTGTTTCAAACTATCTCTCTTATATCCGTCCATTCTCGATCCGTTGAATAATAATTTAATATATTCCACCTTCTGGTCCTTGTCTAAGTCAGTTGGAAGCCGAGTTACAAAATATCTAAGAAAGGTCAGAAAATTTCTGGAAAATGGCGTTTGAGTAGTAGAAAATCTCGTTTCTCGATCCAAAACATCTATTTCGCCTATTTTCATAACTACTTCTTCTTTCTTAAACCAGCTATCAAATAAATTAGGCTTATTTGTGTTTATTTGAAAGACTTTCCCCTGACGACCGTCAACAGCAATCCTTGTCTTGCCGTTTTCATTTTCTGACTCTATATTGTCAAACCATAATGTGTTACCCCTGGGGCCAACTACCAGCAGACTATGATCGGCATAACGAGAAGCAGAAGCAAGGCTATTAACAAATCCTTGGCTACCAGAGCCATCGTCGGTTAAAGCAACCCCGTCTGTTCTTTTTCTGCCAATTATAGCTTGAGCGATATAGTCGCCTGTTTCTGTTTCATTTAAAATGATTGCTGATTTTTTATCAACGTCTGGCTCCCAACCTTCGGGAAAAGAAGCACCCAGATATCCTCGAGGATAGATCTTTGAAAAAGTTCCTTGATTGATCTCCCTTAACTTATCTTTGACAGATAAAACCTGTCCCAAAGCAGTCATATTAAGTTCGTTTAATGAAACTGTCTTTCCATTAAAAATTACCTGTTCAGGATCAAAGTCCTTTGAATATAGTTCTCCTGGGGGTTCGAAACCAGGACTGCATGCAGTTGCTACTCTAGCAGCTGCCAATCCCACAGCTGCAAGTTTCAAAAAATCTCTTCTCGATAAATATTTAGGACTTTTTGACATATTTGTAATATTATAGGACTTTTTTTCAATAAATCAAGTCCGAAGGTTTACTTTTCCACTCCGTAGAATTTTACTCTATCGCCGCGGAACATTAAATCCATATCTCCGGTCGGGCCGTTTCTGTGTTTGGCAATATAGAGTTTTACGAGTTTTTTATTCTGATCAAGAATGTCTTCCGACTCCTCTTCCAGATACAAAAACATGACAACGTCGGCATCCTGTTCGATAGCACCACTTTCCCGTAAATCAGCCAATTGGGGCTTTCTTGTACCTCTCTGTTCCACAGCTCGTGAAAGCTGGGAAATTGCCAAAACAGGTATTTTCAGCTCACGGGCGAGGTTTTTCAAGCCTTGTGAAATTGCCGAAACTTCATTGACGCGCGAATCATAGTAGCGGCCGGCATTAGCCAGCTGTAGATAGTCAACTACCAATAACTTGATGTCTTTTTCCACTTTCAACTTCCTTGCTTTCGTCCTCATTTCCAGGATCGAGGCACCCGGAGTATCGTCAATATATATCGGAGCGTCGGAAAGCTCTCCCATCGCCTCGGTCAGTTTCTTGTAGTCGTCGTCTGACAGTTTTCCAGTTTTGAGCCTCCAGGCGTCAATATCAGCCTGTCCGACGAGTAACCTGTCAACCAACTCTTCCTTGCTCATCTCAAGCGAGAAAAATCCGACTGGAAGTTTGTCTTTTGTGGCAACCGACAAAGCCATATTCAAAGCAAAGGTGGTTTTTCCGATTCCAGGACGTGCCGCCAAAATCAAAAGATTTGAATCCTGCATTCCTGCCAATTTAGTGTCCAAGTCCTTAAAACCAGTTGGAACGCCGCGGAGATGGCTCCCCTTTTTCACAAACTCCTCCAACCTCTCAAAACTTTCTGCCAGAATTTCTTTTAACTCGATGAAATCACGATGCAGATGCTGTTGGGCAAGCGAAAATATCTCCGATTCCGCCTCGTCGATTAATTTTTTGACGTCGCCTTTTTCATCAAAAGCTTTTTCAACCATTCGAGAAGAAAGATCTATCAACTTCCGCTTTACATAATGATTTTTAACGATCAAAGCGTAATTTTCTACATAGGCTGAAGTGGGAACTGTATTGATCAAATCCGACAGATAGCTTTTGCCGCCGATTTTTTTCAATGAGTCTGTGTTTTTCAGCTCGTCTTGAATAGTGACAACGTCGATCGGTTGCTGTTTTTCATAAAGCGTCAGCATGGCTGAAAAAATTAGCTGATGCTCTAATGTATAAAAATGCTCTGATTTTAAAAACTCAGTTACAAGATTAACGGCTCCCGAATCAATGAGAATTGCTCCCAATACAGACCGTTCTGCCTCAAGATCATGCGGAGGAACTTTAAATGCATCTGATGAAGAAGCCATAATTATATTTCCAAAACTACTACTTTCATCTCCTCTTCAATTTCCTCTTTTTTATAAACTAGTTTGGGGAGAGGGACTGGTTTTTCCAGGCCGAATTTTTTGGTAAATTCTTCTACTTTTTCGAGTTGCCCGAAATTTTTTTGATTCAATTTAGGCTGGTTGAAATGCATTGGGATTACGATTGAAGGTTCGATTTTTTTAACCAGTTCGGCCGCCTGTGACGAATCAACTGTAAAAAAACCACCAGTTGGTACGAGCAGTATATCAACGTCACCAATGCTGTCAAGAAAACTGTCATCAGGAACAAAACCCAGGTCTCCGCAATGAAGAACGGAAATTCCTTCGGCTTCAAATTTATACAAGATATTCTCACCTCTTTCTTCACCTTTCTTATCGTCGTGAAAACTTTTATAGCCAAAGACTCTCACTCCCATCTTTTCAAATTCACCCGCCATATCAATGATCAAAGGCGGCGCGCCTGTTGGAGGCAAAGGAATCAGATCAGTCTGATCGTGGTCATGATGATGATGAGAAACAGTAACTATATCGGCCTCAACTTTGGGAAACTTCATGCCAACCATCTCGGAGTCGTAGGGATCAGTAACAACTTTAGCAGTTTTGGTTTTAATTAGAAATGAAGCATGCCCTAAATATTTTATCTCCATAAGTGTTCCTTAGAATAGCAAATTTTTCTGTCAATATCAATTAAAAAAATTCTGAAGATTTAATGAATCTTCCAGGTCGTTGAAAGTAAAGATTCGAAAACCAATCACACCTAGATCAGTTTTTTCTTCAACCAACTGTTTTACTATCTTCTCTACTAACACTTCTGGACTGAATCCCAGTATGGACTTAGCTGCCATTTCCATTGCCAATTCAGATTGTGATCCCAAAATTTCTAAAGAGTCAGCGAATCCTATCTCGCTAAAAAATCTCATTATTCTTGACAGTTTGGTAGTTCCGGGTAATCCGATTATTATCGGAGCCTTGATTCCTTCCTGCCTGATTTTTTTTATCCAAGCAATCGTCTTTTCCGCGCTCAAACACATCTGAGTAATAATTGTCATTCCAATTTTATTTTTTTCGGCGAATCTTTGTTTTAGCTTTAACTCTTCGATTAGTTGGTCGTCTGAAATATTCAATTCCTTTTTCAAACCTTCAGGATGGCCGGCGACAAAGATTTCCTCAGGTAGAAGTTTAAGTTTTTTCAACTTCACTAAAAGTTTCTGGGAAGATCCCCATGCCCCAGCCGATTCAGCATTGTCTCCGCCCACAATCAAGGCTTTTTTTGTCCTTTCCAGCAAAGCCCCGATTTCACGCAAAACACCCTTATTAGTAATTGAGCGGGCGGCAACATTTGGGGTAACATCTATGCCCATCTCTAAGGCTTGTCTTGAAGCTTTTAGCATCCTCGAGGGACCAATTCTATGCCAACTGGAAACAGCCAATTTTGACCCGGAAGGAAAACTAGCGAGAATCGGGGCTGAATCTTCAAGAGGAAAAATTTCAAAAGTCAGATTACTTCCTAATTTTTGTAAGGTCTCCTTGTATAAACCGGACGGCTCATTAAGTAGTCTACCTGCTTCCCCTGCTGCTGGCATGAAAGTATTATATCACCTGAGCCCTGAGTGAGAATCGAACTCACAGTCTAACCCTTACCAAGGGTTTGTTTTACCACTAAACTATCAGGGCAACATTTCAAATTATACAAAAAAATAATTTATTAATTAGGTATAATTAGAGCATTGGTGACTGTAGCTCAATGGCAGAGCGTCGCCCTGTGGAGGCGAATGTTGCGGGTTCAAGTCCCGTCAGTCACCCATTGATTTTGGGGCTTGGTGAAACTTCTATACGGATCCTATAGTGTTTAAAACCAAACTGTTCAAATTATGTAGATAGTTAATTATCAAGGATGTTTTTCCGGTCTGGCTTTAAAAATATCTTCTTTTATCCATTGAGGTCTTGATCCAAGGTTCTTGAGAATATGGCGGGCGTGTTCGGTATCAGGTACCAAAGTATGATCTTTTACGTGAGCATCGTTTTTATTTATCAACCAGGCATGTGTATCCCAACTGCCACTATCTCTTTTTCCAGCCAACCTCTCAATATGGCCTTTTTCTCCAACATCATCCATACGAAAGGTTATAAAATCATTTTTTGGCCTGACGACGATTCTAAAAAATCCTTCTTCTTTATTTTTGACGTTTGCCTTCATTTTTTCACCTCCCTTCCTTAACCCCACCTTTCCGCCTGCGCTTTGCGGATATTTTCCATCCGGGCTAGTTTTTGCAGGATCGTGATGGGGCGCTTTTGTTTTAGGTTAAATTTATATTTATATCCAAGAGAAACGTTTGCTTTGAAAGATACTGGTTTTATAAACATAGAAATTCTCGAATTATAATTTTTAATAATCAATAAAATAAAAAACTAGATTAAGAACAAAATAAAAAACCGGTAAGAAAAAAGTAAGAATAAAGTTGATATAATGAAATTAACATGAAAACCGAAACAGTTACTATTGATAAAACAGCTCTTTCCTCATTAAATCTCGTGTTGCCTGTTTTAGCTTTTATAATCCCCTTTTTCGTCTCCGGACCTCAGATTTTGACAGGCAGCCTTGTCAACTGTTTTCTGTTTCTATCAGCGGCTTATTCATCTAAACGTACTTCATCGGCTGTTATTTTTTTACCGAGTATTGCCGCTCTCCTAAACGGATTGGTTTTCGGAAAGTTTACCCCTTTTTTAGCCTATTTTCTCCCTTTTATCTGGATCGGAAATTTTATTCTTATCTCTACATATAAAAAGAATCCGACCTTCGTCGGGATGATACTTAGTGCCCTTTTGAAATCATTGTTCCTATTTATTTTTGCATTTGTTTTTTTTAAACTATCGATTGTTCCACAGATATTCTTAACTGCCATGGGACTGTTTCAGTTCTTTACCGCAATTTTCGGAGGAATTTTGTTTTTGGGAATAAACAAACTTATTAAAAATCATTAATATTGCGGGTGTCGAGGGGAAAGGGGTCCCGACGGCGCGCAGTCGAGGGGTCTTTTTCGAAGCGAGCACAGGCGGGAATGAACCCGAGACAGGCCCCGCAACATAATTAAAAGATTTTGCTATCGAGCTTTAATAATATGTCCGATTCTGACAAGTTAATTACTCTCCTTAAACAAAAAGCAAAATTGGTGGCTATGATCGCTCCCTCCTTCCCCATTATGTACGACCCGAAAACAATTGTCTCCAAATTAAAATCAATCGGTTTTACCTATGTCGTTGAAGTCGCCGTCGGCGCCAAAGAGACCAACCGTCAAGCGGTTTCCATCCTAAAAAACAACCCTCATACTCGCTTTATAACCAGTCCCTGCTCCAGTTTTGTCAGATATATGAGGACAAAACACCCTGATTTACTGCATTATGTCGCCTTTGAGGTTGACTCACCGATGGTGGCGACAGCTGGAATTGTCAAAAAAAAGTGGCCTGAACACCAACCTGTTTTTATCGGCCCCTGTCTTTTGAAAAAACTCGAATCTTCCCAAGATCGACCAGACTTGAATATATTAGTACTGACTTACAGAGAGCTCGATCAGGTTTTTAGCCATTTTTCCAATGAGTCTAATAAGACTTATGAAACTTATTCGTCCTTTGACCTATCAGAGTCATCGACCCGAATCTATCCAATCGATGGTGGACTTACAGACTCTTCTGGAGCCCGAAACCTCCTTAAGGAAGATGAGATCAGAGTTGTTTCCGGAGTAAAAAACATGGAAGCAGCGCTCACAGAATTTGAACAGAATAAAAAAATCCGCCTCCTTGACGTTCTTTTCTGCGAAGGCGGTTGCATTATGGGTCCTGGTATAGCGAGTAATCTAAAAATCCAGGAACGTAAGGATAAAATCACTGCCTACGCCCACTCTTAAACCATTCTAATAAAGTTCAAGATCGCCTGGCTCAACTCCTTTGGATTATTGGTAAGAAGAATATGATTGGCGTTTTTTATGAAATGGATCCGGGATTTTATTATTCTCTTGTGGAGCGCTCTGGCAACCTCTGGTGGGAAAACAGAGTCGTTATTGCCTTCGATTACCAATGTCGGAATAGTTATCTTTCCAAGCCAGTCTGAAGCATTGAAATCCATAAATTTTTCAAATACCATCATGTAGTTTTTTAAAGATACACCAGCGATATCAGTAGCAATCCTTATAAGATTATAGTCACCGTTATTTTTATATTTCCTGAAATCCCTATGGCCTGACAAATGGAAACCCGGGACTATTTTCTCAGCTAGATAAAAAATGTGATGCAATGGGTAATTAACGAGGAAAAGATGACTCAAAAATGGAGATTTATAGTTCGTATCAACCAAAATCATAGCTTTGGCTATTTCAGGGTACTGTCCAACAAGTGTCATTGCCACCATGCCACCGAAACAGTGACCAACTATAATTGGCTTTATAATTTTTTCTTTGTTTATAAGTTCTTTTATGTCTTGGGCAAAATTCTGAAGAGAATAGCTTTCCCTTTTTCCCGGTCTGTCTGATAGCCCATGGGCTCTCAAGTCAACCGCGACTGAAGAATAACCATGTTTATAGAGATTGAGCCTTTCCTCATTCCAAGCCGTCAAATCGCCTCCCAAACCGTGCAAAAAGATTAACGATCTGGCCTTATAATGATCACCCATTGTTTCGTAATAAATTTTCGTGCCGTCAAAGCTTTTTAAAGTCTTACCCATAAGCTAATGATATACAAATAATCGAAAACGTACCTCTGTCTTATCTCGATTAAAAAAGAAATATAATTATCGCGGCGTGACTATGCAAGTGAATAGCCGCGATACAATTAAGGAAAATCGTCGGGAAAAAACCTTCGGTTTTGTCCCGAGACAAAAAAACGCGCCGGGTCCTCGGATAAGTTCGTTGGACTCGGCGGCGTATGGGTTAAATGTTAGAAAATCTGCTTTACTCTAACATCTAAGTTTATTTGCCTCATTTAACCAGACCACATTCCTTGAGAAAAGTTTTCTTCTTCAAAATGAAGCGTTATTTTTTCTCTCATAGGTTTTTATTTTAAACTTTTAATAACTATCCTATAATTAAACAATAAAGGATATTTTTTACTTTGTCAAGGGGTATTTTGAAGCTAATAATATTGACCTATATAAAAACCTATGAAGATTTATTTATTTTGCCTCAATTACTTTATTTGAAGGACTGCCAAATCTCCATTATAGGAGATCGATATTTCCCTATTTGATGCCAGGCATAAAAGTTCAGCCATAAATAAACCATTACTAAAATTTATGCCATTGTTATTTAAAATGTCTTCTTTAGTTGGAACTGTACGATCTTTCTGAAGTTTTGTGTATCGTTCAAAATATAATGGCTTGGTCGGGAATTTAGATACACCTTTAATAACTATACCTCCGCCTTCATCGATCTTAACTTCTACATCTTTAAAGTAATCAGAAAACTTCGAGAATACATTATGTAGTACTACCGCTTGAGCACTATCTAAATTAATATTTGCCTGGTTTTTCGGGAATTCGTTCTGTAAAACTGTCTTCACAGTCGCCCTTCCTTCTTGTACCTTACTCCATAATATATCTCCTGGATTTTTTAAAAACCTTATCACATCAATAAAACTACTTACAACTCGTCTATCCCATGGAACGTGCTTTATATACTTTTCAACAAACTCATCACCGTGGCTATCTATATTTTTTGTCAGGTCTATAATTTTGTCGATACTTCTTAAATATTCAGTCAGATTCGACAAATCTCCCCTATTAGCTTTAGAGCGAATTTTGTGAGTCTCTTGCCTAATTTCAGCCGCCCTACTCAGTTTTAAGCCTTCGATCGCTAGGTCGACGCCGAGTCCTATTGGAGTAATTAAGGTATTAAAATCATGGACAAGAAATTTCGCCCTTTCTTGAGGTAGGATATCGGCAAATGCCTGATGAAAAAAAATCTTAAAGTTTGGATTTAAAGTTTTCTTTGGAGTTTCAGCTTGAACCTGTATCTCTATCATAGATTAACTGAAACTAACCAATAACTGACAACTGCTGCAGACACAATTACATTAAGACTCTTATTAATTCCCCACATGGGTATTTCGACAATCTGGTCGGCCAATTTGAGGGTTTCTTCGGTGATACCGAATGTTTCATTACCAAATATTAAAGCGATTGGAAAACTATAGTCGGCTTTTGTGTAAAGAATTGAAGTAACATGTTGTTCTACGGCGATTACTCTTGGAGAAGAGACGGGAAAATTTTTTCGAGAGTGGATGTTTGACGAGGAGGATTCTTCCGACGAGGAGTTCACTCGAGATAAAAATTTTTCCGTCTCGGATCTAAACGACTCTATAGCTTGTTTCGCCGACTTACAATATTCCCAAGGCACAACCTTATAAGTTCCGATTGAGGCTTTCTTTATTCTAGAATTGGGCGGTATTTCACTCTCTCCGCAGATATACATCTTTTCAATCGCCAGGGCGTCGGCGAGGCGGAACAACCCTCCGATATTATAGGTATCATATATATTCTCAAGAATGAAGTAGATGGGACGACGCTTAATGTTTTTGAGTTTTACCGCGACTTCTTCTTCACTAACATCGCGTAACTGCTTGGCGTTTAGTTTCATAGCAATATGATAGCATAGGAAGTTAGAAATTAGGTTTAGAAACGGGTTAAGAAGTTTGAAAATTGAAGTTAGAAAATCCAAATTCTAAATTCTACTTTCCTAACCCGCTTCCACTCCCATATTCTCTTTTCCTTTTCGACATCCTATAGTTGACAACGTTACAATCTTATAGTATAATACCAACTATGAAAAAAATATTTGTTTTTCTCGCTACTGTTTTTTCATTATTGATTTTTGTTCCTTCTGTTTCTGCCGATTGTGTCGGCCAGTATGGTCAGTACGGACAACCTTGCCCTTCATATGCTATTGTCGTTGATAAAATGGTTGGAAAACCTGGAACATCAAACGATGCCACGGTTTATGAATATGTTGATAATCTTTCTGTTTCTGACCCCCGTTTCAAACCGGACCAGGTCGTATTCTTTAAAATAAAGGTAAAAAACACTTCAACCACAAAATTGGTCGGAATGGAAGTCAAAGACACTGTTCCCTCTTATTTAGATCCGATGGAGGGACCTGGAAGCTTTAACTCAACCACTAGAGAAATCACCTGGAATGCTGGAGACTTTGAAGTCGACCAGGAAAAGGTCTTTTATCTCAAAATGAAGGTATTAGCCCAAACTAATTTGCCTGCTGATAAGGGTCTTTTCTGTGTCAGCAACTTTGTCAAAGCCAACTCAAGCAATGCCTATGACGACGATACATCACAGCTTTGTATTGAAAAACAGGTCACTCCTGGTAAAACTGTTCCTTCTGCCGGACCGGAATTCGGCCTACTCTTATTGGCCGGCAATATTTTAGGCGCCGGAATCGGCCTTAAACTTAAGAAAAGCTCTTAATATCTTTCAATTTCTAATTATTCTAATTGTTCTAATTGACCTAATCAATCCCCAATGTCTAAATCCCAATTGATAATAATTGGGTTATTGGTCATTATTTAGATCAATTAGAAATTAGGTTAATTAGGTAAATTTTAATCTCATAGCCTTCCTATTCCGGCCCATGTTCATACTCTGTGTATAAACAAAAATAACTCTATACAATCATCACTATAGTTGACTTTTGACTGTTCATTTGCTATACTATAGGGCATATGTTTAAGGGACGAAACATACAACCAAGGAGAGAGTATTATATCTTAAATACCCAGGAATCTGGGAGCCACTAAGTGGCTCTCTAATTCTTGGGCATTTTTTTTGCCCAAGCAAACTGTTTCGTCCCAGGCGGGGACTAGCGTCCCGCCTAGTGGCGGGACATTAAACTAGTCCCCGCCCCCATGGGTTTTAGAAAATGGGGAGAGGACAAAAGTGTCGAGAAGAAGCTTGCTACAAAGCAAAGCAAAACTTCTCTTCGCACATTTACAAAATGGGTATAGACATCTTAAAAGTCCGGAAGGGCTCAAATAGCTTGAGCCTGGAAAGGTTTAAGCGTGTCTATTGCCGACTTAGTCGGCATCAGGTTATTTATATTTATGGGCTTAAGGGCAATTTATGGGCAAAACATGGCTCAATTGAACACGACCTGAAAACCAATCTCCCTTCTACGGTTTATTTAAAAAAATAAACTTGTAGATGGACTCACTTTACGGATGAATTATTTCGTCCTTAGAACGAGTCCATAAAGGAGATGGATTTCATAAGGCGTATCCTACGCCCCCCCTTTGGGTTAAGGTCATCGTAGACCAGGAGAAATGAAAATCAAACCACCAAAATGTACAAGGAGTACAAAGATCATGAAACCGTTAGTTGAAGAAAACGTAACCGTTGATGCAGTGCTGCCTGAAACGCACCTGCCTGTCAAACTGACTGTTCAAGTCGTCGCGGGACACACCAAGCCCCCACTGACTCGTGAACAGAAAGTTGTTCGCTGGATCATCGTGGTCGTCGCTGGCCTCGTGCTGGTTACCTGCGCGCTCACCGCCGCGGCCGCTTTGTTCCTCGCGAATTATCAAGTCACTTTCTAAGGAGAAAGAGATGAACAAAACCCGTTTTACCATCGCCCTCGGGCTAATCGCGCTTCTGCTCGCCTCCCTGGCCTGCAGTGTTACTCCGCGTAACGCCCCTCTGGCCCCGGTCATCCCGACCGTCTCGGCCCCCATGCCCACCCAGCCGCCCGCCGCGCCCGCCAGCACATCGTTGAACTACGATGAAAGCAATTCCGATCCGCTCGTTGCTGGTCAATCCGAACTGTTGGCACTCTGCTTACGCACCGCTGAGGCTGACTTTAATGTCACTCAAGCAGAGATGGAAGCTTGTGTTGTCTCCACCCAACAGATGGCCGCAAACGCCAATGCAACAGTTTTCGAAGGGTCAGAACTGACTCTCGATTCATACCAAGCCTGGTATGTGTGGTGCTCTGATGCCACAACTGTTGACGCCCCGACTGACGTTTCGATGGTCTTTGATCATCTGCCCACCGGACCGGGTCGCATCTGGATTCAGAATGTCTTTGATCCGAATGTTCCTGCTCGGAGCGATGACACCTGGACTGGGTGCAACGGCAAGTTTTGGGCCACCGCAGTGCACTAGATGCCTGAACCCTAATGGAGGATATTCTCATGAATACGATACTTGAAATGTATCGCGGACCTCCAGAGATAGTGTGGGTATTCCAAGTGTTTTGGATTTGGTTGCTTTTCAGCACCTTCAGCTCTCCGCTGAATTAACCAAGTCTCAAACATCCCCCCTATCTCTTTCCCTATACTCATCAAAATTGGTGATTAGAGGGAAAGAAAAAGTTGAAATAAAAATAATTATTGTTATAATATTATAGGATATAAACTTATGAAGAAACCAGAAGTCACAGTAATAATTCCAGTATTTAACGGAGCCTCATATCTTAAGGAGGCGGTTATTTCTGTAATGAGAAGCAGTTATAAAAATTTTGAAGTTATTTTGGTCGATGACGGATCAAAAGATGCCAGTAAAACTCTTTGTCGGCATCTGTCAAGAAAATATAAAAACGTTCATTTTTATTCTTTTAATAAAAACCGAGGTTTGGGTCGCGTCCTTAACTTTGCCATAAAAAAAGCTAAAGGTAAATATATTTGTAGAATAAATCAAGACGACATAATGTTAAAAGACCGAATCAAAACTCAAGTTAATTTCTTTGAAAAAAATCCTGAGGTAGTTGCTGTAGGCAGCTGGATCAGATTATTTGAAGAAAATGGAAAGACTCAGATTGTTAAATTCTTAAAGACCGACGAACAGATCAAAAAAATCTGGCTTGTTATCAGTCCTTTTGCCGACCCATCAGTCATGTATAGAAAAGATACGGTAATCAAAGCTGGTATGTATCAACAGGAATTCTGGCCTGGAGACGATACTCATCTTTGGTACAGAATGGGTAAAATCGGAAAATTAGCCAATATCCAAAAATCATTGGTTGAAGTTCGCTATCATCAAGGAGCTGCCTCGGTGAAATATTTCAGAAAATTAACCATGAGTACATATCGGATGCACCGATGGGCTCATGAATATGTCCAATCCGCCCCTCTTTACATCCAGGCTTTCTGGATATTCCAGTTTGTATGTGGTATGGTTTTTTCTGCCGACTTCAATTGGAAAATATATCGAATCCTTAAAAAAGGATTAAATTATTACTCTGTTTTCAAAGGTTCTCTGTTGAAAGTCCTTAAAGATAAAATAATGACTAGAATCGTCAGGAACCATCCGAAAAAGTATAGCTTTTCCGGCCAGTAAAACAGATAGTAACGTTTGTTGAGGTTAACGTTTTCTATTTCAAAACAGTTGGCATAGCCGCTGCATTTTAAGGTTTTACCTGACCTCGTCCCGACCATAAGGGACAATACGCTGTCGTAAATCCCCCAATCATTGTCATATCCTTCATTAAAGTAAAGCAAACCCGTGCTATTATCCTGGGTATTATCTCCTTTTATAGTAATCATTTTAAGAGACGGTAGTATTGATTTTTCCTCAAAACCATTTTTAGGCTTGGTATAGAATAAGTCTCCGTTTTCGGGAACCATGGCCAATGAATACCAGTCAGTCGGCAGTTCGATCATATTGATACCGCCTAATGCCAAATTACCCTGATTGATCGTGTCCTGGAAAAAATTCACTTCGACCTTGGAGGAACCAGTGTCACTGTGATACCTTGGTTCGATTATTCTTGATGCGGTCGTCATCGCCACCTTATCACCCTTCATGCCTTTTATATTCGGATAACCCTGATAGATCGAAGCCCTTTCTATGAGATAAGTGTCGCTTTCCTTTTTGAGGCTAAAAAGTGGCTGCTGACCTGATCCGACCCAGTAATCAAAAAGTAGCAAATAAGGATTTTTGTAGGAGTAATTGAATATTTGCGCGAATGCCGCCAGACATCCTTCCATTTTATTGACAAGAACTCCGTCAACGATTCTGTCGACCCTTTTTGTTGTTCCGCTGCCGCAAGGTGCGATCGTCTTGTCGTAGAAATCCATCTGACCGACAAAATAGTAAGAGTTATTGGATAAGGCTCTGGGAAAATCCAAAGTTAAATCTCCGGGCTGCAGATCTAAATTCTCGCGATATTCTGTTGGACTAAATGTTATTGATTTTTCATCCGCGATTTCGAATATTTCTAAATCCAGTTTTTCGAAGATAATCGCCTGCTTAAAATCGTCAAAGGGAATGGAACCAAATAGTATCGAAAGAGGCACCTGGTTGGAAACAAAAAAGCCTTCGGAATATAAATTAGTGTCTTTATGGACATCAACGAGAAAATTTCTATGAAAATTTAAACATTCCCCATTGGCGTTTTGGCTGTAACAAGCATATGCGTGAACAGGTTTCACTCCGAATTGGTCAGGGTTCTCGCCGGTAACATCACCTTTGACTGATAAAGTAGGTTCTACATAATATTGTTTATCAGATTCCGGATTAGGTAAACTGATTACCGAGTCTACGAAATAAGGCTTATTACACAGACCCAATTCAAGAATACTGCCGGTTTTTAACAATGGACAATCCGAAAGCGAACTTCTATTTTCGAATACACTTGGATTTATATCTATGTGGGCTTTTTTCGCCAAAAGTGAAACGTCAATCTGTGGACCGGTTAAAAGAAATGAGACAAGATATGTCGGCTCTTCATTAATTTCCTCCGGCAAATCCGAGGCGTTTCCGTTCACGGAAAATTTGTACTCTGAAGAAAGAACCGCTTCAGGAGAATCAAGAGAAATGCTTCCAACATATTTTTGATATTTATTTCCTTCAATATCCGGCAAGTAACGATGATAAATGTCAAAAACGAGTTTACCGTCCACTTCTTTTCCATAAAAATCAAACATGCGTGTGTCTTCGCTTGTCAAGGAAGACCGTACGGAATATCTTGTCTGTTCCCCTATTCCATTTTTGTATTTTATGGTCATGTTTCCATCGTTTAATGAAGCAGTGTGGTTTTGTTGCATAAATGGATATAAGACGCCGGGCATATTTTTATCCTGGATATAATCGTTGTCGTTTAATCTATCAAGGTCTGTCTCCAGCGCGTTATCAATTTTATCGTCTATTATCCTGGCATTTTCTATAAAAGAGACCTCCGGTCTTACAGATGGGATTTCGAATAAATAAAGTTTAAATGACTTGGGGAGATCAGCAGGTAGTCCGATTTTATCCAAAGGAAACAGCTTTGTATAATCGTTGTAGAAATTGATGAAGTTTACGTCATAGTCATTGCGGACGACCATTTGCTTGTCGTATAAATATAACATCATAGCCTGCGAGGCAACGTATGACTGTTTGGCGGTGTAGTTAATGTTTTTCGGGTAGACAGATGAGGAAATCGACTCATCAAGAAGAATATATTTTATGCCGGCCTTGGAGGCCAGATTATAAAACCGATCGGCCAAAACTGATTTTTCACTCTCGTTTGATGCCCGGTAGAAAGACGATATTAACGAATTTATTTTGCTGTGTAAGTATACATTTTCCACGCTTCCGGGTTCGAAAGTCTTGTCTATATAAGGCTTATCCAAGAAATAGTTATAAAAAGCCGACCCCAGATATCCCCATGAATAAGATCTCCAATAATGGTGCCAGCTGTCGAAAGGCAAATGGAGAACGCGGGACTTATTGGGATCTTTATTTATTTTTTCGGCAACGTCGTAATATGCCTGCGGAATTTTTACATAAAGAACATAATTAATAAGGTTGCCGGTAAAATAGCTTCTGAATAAGAATACATAATAAATAAAGGCAATAAAGATAACGGACACAAGCATCAAATATGACTTTTTTGTCCTCACAAACTCCAATAGCCTTAAAATAAAATACCCTGCAAGAAAGCTGCCGGCAAAGTTGATGTATGCATGAAATTTCGTGTCCCCTATCCTAAAGATTATCCCAAAAAACGGTATGTGTTTATCCATAAAACTGTAAAGAAAACCTAGAGGACCATACTGCTTGGTCGACAAAAATAGAAACAAAACAATCCAAACCGGCATCCACAAAAGCTTACGGTATTTCTTCCAGTCCTTAATAAGAAGAATCCCGCCAAGTGTGTAGATTATCGGAAACATCAAAAACACTTTCTGATTGAAAGGTTTGTTGTACTCGTCCAGTAATGGATGAATATTCTGCGAGGCCCCGTTAAGAGAAGGAAACTTTATATCAAAAAAGCTTGGGAATAGAGCTGCCTGTTTGCCTAAACTGAAGTTGGACTTTGGCTGGTTTAAGGTCGACTCATTGATTTCTATGAACGTCCGGGCAAGCGGTATGATAGGTGATTTTTTTACCGTATAGTTAAAAAATGGCAAGAGCCAAAATGCATTCAGCGACAGAAAAATAAGCGAGTAGATGATCGTTTTTTTGAGACCAGTCATAAACCAAAGAAGTAACCCAAAAGCGGCGAACGAAGTGATGAAAACCGTCGGTGTCACATAACTACCCGATGTAACAACGATAGCCAAAGCAAGCCATAAAAAATCTCTTTTTTTTCGGCCAGAATAAAGGAATTTAAAAAGAAGATAAATAGTCAAAGGCATAGAATAAAATCTGTTGGTGAAGGGTATTATTGGTGACGCAAATATGGAAAGCGTATTAAGGTTGAAAAGATAAAACAAAGATACCAGAACGGCAAATAGATCCGCTCCTTGACCAGTTTTTTCCCTGTCCTTGGAAAAAAAGTTTTTGAAAATCAAATCGGAAACTGCATAAGCACTCAAAATACCTACCCACAATGACAATAGATAATAAACCTGGTCAAGTAACTGTTCAGGCAGGAATAAATTGGTAATCCAATAAAATATTTGCCTAAACACGTCGGTTACTTCGGCATCCGAGGGAACTCCCAATCCTCTATATTCCCTCCAGGTGGAAAAAAAGGTCCGGAAAATGTTGGTTTTTAGATTAAAGTAAGAGGAATAATTATCCCAACCCAATAGATAAAAACCAGGTTTAAGACTGACAGCGGTAATTATTGTCAAAATCGCAATAAGAAAGGCCAATCCCGGCCTTTTTTTAAAAAAGTCAAATATCTTCCCTATCATTAAAATTATTATAGCAGTCTTCTGATATAATCATTTTATATATGAGCGAGCTTTCCCACTTACAAATTCGTAACCCAAAAGACGACGAAACGCCGATTGAAGCGGCAACACAGATCTTTGCCTCACTTCTCCCCCAACCTTACGTCCCACTTTGGAAAAGATGGCTCGTCAAACCAAAAACTTATGCCTTTGAAATCTTTCTTTTAAACCAAACTATCTATCTTTATGTTACTGTTCCGAAAACCACGGAAACTTTTGTCAGCAGCTTGGTTTCCTCTTCGTTTCCGACCTCAACTGCTAAAACAACAAGCGACCCCATGGATCTGGTTTTTAAATCTAAACGGCTTAGCTTTGGCGAAGTCGGGCTAAATTCCTACACTTATCTTCCAACTAAAACCTACTTTGATTTCAAAGACGTTGATCCGCTTTCTGCTCTTTTGGGCTTTCTGTCAAAACAGCCGGCCAATCTAAAAATGGCGATCCAAATCGCCATCACGCCTGCTTATTTTCCCTGGGCAGATAATGCCGTGGCCGCCGCCCACAAACTTTCCTATGACGAAACAGCTGCCAAATACGGCCAAAACCCGCAGAGAATGCTCATTATGAAAAAGGCATCGTTTCAGGGCGGCAAGGCAGTTGTCCGTCTTCTTGTCGGTTCGACAACAGAGGCAGTCGATCCCTACCCCTATCTGACACAGCTTGCCGGAACTTTCGGCTCATTTTCCCTTGGAGAAGGTAATCAGTATGTTTTTAAAAGAAGAATCTTTTTCCCGGACTGGTTTTTGCAAAGAACCAAGGAAAGAAAGATTACTTATTTTGAAAAACAGTATCAGATATTAAACGCCCAGGAGCTAGCCACTTTATGGCACCCACCTGGATATTTGCTTGCCGGAATAAAAAATATTGCCTGGGGAAAAACTTTACTCGGTGAACCGCCGGAAAACCTGCCAGTTGCCGATAATAAATCCGACGAACATAAAAAAGATATAAATTTCTTTGCCAAGACTGAATTTAAAAATAAAAATCAAATATTTGGTATTAAAACCGAAGATCGAAGAAAACACGTCTATATAATCGGCAAAACCGGGGTTGGTAAATCAACCCTTATCGCCAATATGGCGATTGATGACATAAGAAAAGACAGGGGTGTTGGTATCATTGATCCCCACGGAGATCTATCAGAAACTATTCTTGATTTTATTCCTAAAAGAAGACTCAATGACGTTGTTTATCTCGAACCATTTGACACGGAAAGACCTTTCTCTTTAAACGTTTTGGAAATAAAAAATAAACAGCAAAAAGACTTGGTGGCATCGGGAATAGTCTCAATTTTTTACAAACTTTATAAGGATAGCTGGGGACCAAGACTCGAATATATTTTGAGAAACGTCATTCTGACATTACTTGAAGCGCCCGGCGCTACGCTAGTTGATATACTGGCTTTACTGTCGAATGTCGAGTATCGAAAAAAAGTCGTCCGTCAATTAACCGATCCTGTTTTGAGAGATTTCTGGGAAAAAGAATACGCTAAGATGCCAGATCGGCTCAAGGCCGAAGCTATCTCTCCTATCCAAAACAAAGTCGGGCAGTTTGTTACTTCAAAAATGATCAGAAATATAATTGGCAAAACCAAGTCCTCGATCGACCTTGAACAGATCATGAACGACGGAAAAATTCTCATCCTCAACCTTTCGCAAGGAAAACTTGGTGAAGATAATACGGCTTTACTCGGTGCCATGTTGATTACGCAAATTCAGCTGGCTGCCATGAACCGCAGTTTTGTCAAGGAACAAGAAAGAAAAGACTTTTTTATGTATGTCGATGAATTTCAAAACTTTGCCACTCAGTCTTTTATCAAAATTCTCTCTGAAGCCCGTAAATACAGACTATCCTTGACTCTGGCCAACCAGTATATTGAACAACTTGATGAAGAAGTAAGACGAGCGATTTTTGGTAACATCGGCACTTTGATCTCATTTGTCGTCGGCGCCCGTGACGCCTATGTACTAAGCAAAGAATACGGAGAAATTTATACCGAAAGCGATTTGGTTTCCCTTGGAAAATACGAAACAGTGATGAAGTTGTCAATTGACGGCATGATGTCAGCTCCATTTCCAGCAACAACTCTTCCCCTGCCCGCCCTAAAAAATGACAACCGCGATAAAATCATTAAGCTCTCCAAAGAAAAATACGGTAGAAAAGCTTAAATTGGCTGAGCTGCGAAAATCAGATCAGTCTGGTAACCATCCACTCCTATTCCCACGTGAGTCCAGTCAGGATTAAGTTGATTGTCATTGTGGGGTTGATCTCCGGCATAGATCCATTCAATAAGGTGAACGCCTTCAAGACGGTAACCAAAGGAGGAATTTTCACCCAACCAATAATAACCAAGGCTCCTTACATTGTCTTCGCTTTTCAAAAATTCGTTGAAACCGGCGTGTTCATCTAGATTATCTATACTTGTAAAGTACTGAGCTCTTTGAGAAGCATAATTGGCCAACCTATCATCCCAGTTCAACGAATTGCGACCATGCTTTATTCTGTAATTATTTAAAGCTTCAAATATTTCCCCTGGGGTAGCCATTTTAGCGTCATAGCCTATATTCATAGTCCAGCTGTGTTCGGAAATCTGTTTCGCTTTCCCCCACTCTTCCAGATTAGGGATAATAGAATTGTTATTGAAATTTAACTGAACTAGTTCTGGAGTTGGAACTAAATCAAGATAGTATTCTCGTGTTTTGATCCCATATATATCATTGAATTTGTCAACTGTTAGTCTGTCCATTGACCCATTTACTGCCAATCCATACTTCTTCTGAAAATTTTCCACTGCCTGCTTGGTCAATACACCGTAGTAACTACTCACAATTCCTGAAGGATAGATAGTCTTATCTAATCCAAGAGCAATCTGAACTATCTTAACGTCATTACCTGTCGAGCCGACTTTCAGTTCTGAAGTAATCAACTGGTTTATTTTCGGCTTAATATTTTCAGTTATCTCGTTTATACTTTTAAAAAAGTAGGGGTTTTTTGTCAATAAAAAATAGACAAGGGAAACAAATAAAATAAAAACCAAGACATTTATAAACTTCTTTATCATAGGCTTAATTATATAACCTTATTATTGATATAATAAATACCTATGAAGCTTTCAATCGGAATCGTCGGGCTGCCGAATGTCGGAAAATCAACTCTATTTAATGCCTTGTTGAAAAAACAGGTGGCGAATGTCGCCAACTATCCTTTCTGCACCATCGAACCGAATGTCGGAATTATTGAAGTGCCTGACGAACGTCTTCCTGTCCTGGCAAAAATCGTCAACACGACGAAAATTGTACCGGCTGTGGTTGAATTTTACGACATTGCCGGACTGGTTAAAGGTGCCTCAACCGGCGCCGGGCTCGGAAATAAGTTTCTCTCCCATATCCGCGAAGTTAGCGCTATCGTTCACGTTGTCAGGCTTTTCGAAGACGGAAATGTCGTCCACGTTTCCGAAAAGATCAACCCCCAGGACGATCTGCAAACCATTGAAACCGAACTAAACTTAGCCGATCTTGAGACTTTGAGTAAGCAAAGAGAACCAAAAGGAGACGCCGCCTCAAAAGAGGCCAGATCCGCTTGGGAAGTTTTCATAAAAGTCAAAGAAAACCTCAATAAAGGAATACCTGTCAGATCGCAAACCATAAGCGACGAAGAAAAAGAAGTTTTAAAACCTTTGAATCTTTTAAGTTCAAAACCTGTTATCTATGTTTTTAACGTCTCAGAATCCCAACTGCAAAATAAGGAGGAAACGGAAAAGAAAATCGAAGAGATTCTAAAACAAGTTAAGAATGACAAAAAAGGCTTTATCTATCTTTGTGCCAAGATGGAAGCGGAAATTGTCGCCTTTAATAATGAAGAACAGAAAGAATATCTAAAACAGTTTGACCTTGAAGAATCGGGACTTAACCGCCTGATCAAAAAAGCCTACGAAACTTTGGGATTGATTTCCTTCTTGACTGCCGGAACACTCGAAGCCCGGGCTTGGACCATACCAAAAGGAACTTTAGCTCCCCAAGCAGCCGGTACAATCCATACAGACTTTGAAAAAGGTTTTATAAAAGCCGATATTATCCCATATGAAAAATTCATTGCCAGTAGCGGCTGGACTAAAGCACGAGAACAAGGATTGGTGGCGATTGTCGGAAGAGATTATGAGATGAAAGATGGAGAAGTAGTCGAATTCAAGGTAAATACATAGTCTTCAATTTTCATTTTTTATTTTTAGTTCTCCATTTGACATAGATCACAATAAATCGCAAAGAAGAAAAAAGAGCAAAAACAAATCCCGGGAATCCATCCAGAAAACCTTTGTGTCTAAAATACATCATGAGAAAAGTAATCTTTGGCTTCCAAATAACATAGTTAAAAAATCCCAACCTCGCTTCTTTACCCATCTTCTCTACTTCAAGACTCGTATATCTATCCCAACGCATTAAATAACGCGAAAAATCAGGGTCAGCGTAGTGCAAAAGTGGGTTTGTGAGATAACCTACTTCTCCTTTAACCTCAACGTTCTCATGGACATCTCGGCAGGGAAATTTGGCAACACCGTTTTTGTATAAGCGGATCGTGTAATCCGGATACTGACCACCTTTCATCAAAAATCCTGTTAAAAACCAGTTCTTTCGAGGTAACCAATAAGCAATTTTCCCATCCGAGACAGGCCCCGTCAGCGACCTAATCTCTTCCTTTAATTCTGGACTCAACTCTTCATCCGCATCAAGTTGCAAGATCCACTCTCCCTTGGCCGCTTCAATTGCCTTTTGCTTGTTTTCATGAAACATTTTCGGGTTATCAGTGCTAATTACTTTAACTTTTTTTCCGTAGGATTTGGCGATTTCTACTGTTTTATCGGTTGATCCACCGTCAACTATGACGACCTCGTCAACAAGATCGTAGGCCGAATCCAACGGGTAATGGATGTTCTTTTCTTCGTTAAAAGTGGCAATACAAAGGGATAACTTCATACTAAGTCTTATTGTATAATATCTTATGCTTAAAATCATAACTGTCCCAAACAGTATTCTTTCCTCGCCCACCAAACCTGTTGTCAAACTTGACGGAAAAATCAAAAATCTTCTCATTGAAATGGAAAAAACCCTCTCCTCCCAAAAAGATCCGAAAGGAGTCGGGTTGGCGGCAAATCAAATCGGGCAAAACCTGTCTCTATTCATTATTAAATCATCTGAAAAAGCCAAAACAAACGTATTTATCAATCCGAAAATAATAAAGACTGTAGGGGAGCAATTTATTGCGCCCGAAAAAAAGGGCGTGATGAATCACGCCCCTACAAAAAAATCACGACGTCAACCTGTAAAATTAGAAGGCTGTCTCTCTATTCCCCGTATCTGGGGATCGGTAAAACGAGCAAAAAAGATTTATCTGGAATATATTGATGTCAATGGAAAAAGCCACAAAAAATGGTTTTCCGGTTTTGAAGCAACTATAATCCAACACGAAATAGACCATCTGCAAGGAAAGGTTTTTACTCAAAGGTCAATGGAACAAAATCAGCCTATTTATAAAGAAGTTGGAGACGAACTCAAACCCTACGAAATTTAGTTTACTACGGCAGGAGCTTTTGCTTTTGTACCTGTATTTGCCAAGGTAAGAAACGGCTCAACCCCATCAATCATGTCTTTTCTGACTCTCTTCAAACACTTAGCACAAAGTTTCACTTGTTTTTCCTTGCCACTTTCCAAAATAGCCAGGCGGATAAAATTGACTTTAAAAATTCTTTGAGTTTTGGGTGCTCGTTTTTTCCAACGACCACCGGCAACACCTCGATGGTGAGTATGTGATCTACCGTAAAGAACTGTTTTTCCGCAGTGATAACAAGCGTTCATAAGAGTTTTATGATATCATATTAAAGTTACAAAAACAATAATATGTTATCTTATTTATTTACGAATCCTCTTCTTTTTGCCGTTTATATCATTTCTCTTCTTTTCGCCATTGCCGTCCATGAATTTTCTCATGCTTTCCTGGCCGACTATCTCGGTGATCCAACTCCAAGGCTTCAAGGGCGGCTAAAACTAGATCCGCGAGCTCATATTGATCCTATGGGAATATTCTTTTTGCTTCTTTTCGGTTTTGGCTGGGGTAAACCGGTTGAATTTGATCCATACAACCTGAAAAACCCCCGTAAAGACGCCGCTTTGATCTCAATCGCCGGCCCAACATCAAACTTTATCTTGGCTATAATACTTTCTATAACCCTAAGATTGTTAATATTATTTAAACTAAGTATTTTAACTACTATAGGTATGTTTATAATTCTCCCGATGATGCAGATGAACTTGGTTTTGGGAGTTTTTAACTTATTGCCAATCCATCCTTTGGACGGTTTTAATATTGTCGGCGGAATTCTGCCAAAAGATAAAGCTCATGAATGGTATGGATTACAAAGATTCGGAATGTTATTTCTTTTACTTTTGATAATTCCGCTTGGTGGTTCATCGATGCTTGACGGAATATTAAGGCCTGTCGTAACTTTCCTGTTTAAACTATTGGTTCCAATTAATCTGTCAACCGGATCTATTTAAGGAGTCGGAGTAAGTTTCTTCAGGCAGACAAAATAATCTTGCGTAGAACAACCCTTGCCCAGTTTTTCTTTAATCTTTGCACAGTCTGTCTCATTACAGGCCGTACCGTCGGAGATCTGCAGTCTTTGCACTGGCGTCGGCGAAGTGGTTGATGTCGTTGTCGTAGTCGGGCTCGGTGTTGGTGCTGTAGTCACAGACTTCTCTACTCCCTTTGTCGTAAAAGTCCAAGGAACGCCGCCATTGTCATACTTCTTATCACCAATCCTTATATCAAAATAGTATGTTGTTGACGGGGAAAGTAAAGTCAGGTCAAGGGAATGAACTTTATCTTTGGTTGCTTCGGGAGCAAAGAAGTTCAAAGCTGTAGGAGAAGTTCCGTATTCGACTACTGCCTGAGTTTCTACTCCTGTTGCCCAAGATAGTTTGGCGGAGTTTTTTTCAATCGTGGAAACAACTACGTCTTGAGGTTCAACGTCAGCAGCCCTTGTACCAAAAATCCTAAAGGCGAAAAAAACCAGGAGTATAAAAACAATTACCCCGACGACAATCGCGGCAATCTTGGTTACTTTCGGATTATTCATCATAGGACAAATCTTAAAGCGCTACCTAATAATAACAATATCATACCAGGTATGGCAAATTTTACCACATTGTCAAAGACACCGCTTTGAGGAAGCGTTTCGACAGTTGTCGGAGTCGGTATCGTGTTGTTGCTTCCTCCGGCACCTATAGTTACTGTACTACTTCCATTTTGGGAACAGTTTAAAACATTTGTAGCATTGATGTCATTTTTGACTACTTTCGACGTCGTACAGTCAAAAGAAAGAGTGGCAGTCGCTTCTTTTAAAGCCTGAAAGGTAATTGTCGCAATCGTTCCGGCGGTTGAAACAGAAGAGGCAGCATCATTAACCATTCCGGCGATATAGACCTTGCCAGACGTTGAAATGTCATTGCTGACAGTTGGAAAAATACTCCCGGCGGCGACTGCAGTTGCTTTAAGGGCAGTGGCATCATAACTAACATAGACATCAGCCGAACTGACATTTTCGCCAGTCGGGTCAACTGTCACGGCAATCTGGAAAGTCCCGCCGTTGCCGACAGTAACGGTAGATTTGTCAAAGTTCAAAGAAGCTGCCCAAGACAGTTTGAAATAAGGACTGACAAAGAAAAAAATTATCGGCAGTAGAATCAATAATAGTGTTTTTTTCATATATAAATATTAGTTTACCGTGACTTTAATCTCATTGACTTTTGGATTAATTACTTCGGTTTTTTCATTGACAAATTTTGTCGTTTCTTTATCAGATGTAGATAGTATAGCAAAAATAAAGTCCCCGGTTTTTTTTGGTTTGTAACTTAATTTTACCACTGCTTTTCCGGAAAAAACTGAAAGATTTTGATCCTGACTGGTTTTTACGACTGTTAAGGTCAAGCGTTTATCCTTACGGAAAGAATAGACTTGAAATGCCGGATCAAGAGAAACTGCCTCAATAAAATCAAAAGCTAGAGGATCAAAACCCACTAAAATATCAAATGCTGTAATGTTTTCCTTGTTTGAATCGGCAACTACATTAAGAACAAAATCTTTATTTTCTTTTAATGACAAAACTTCAGCTTCTCCCTCGAGCTTTAAATACCCTCGTGTCGGTGCTGACGTCGGAAATACCATATTCTCCTGTTTGATTGTGGCGGTTGTTGTTGGCGCATTTTCATTTGTCGTTGGTTTGTTACTTATCAACAGAAAAATTCCCGAACCAATAAAGACGACAAAAAATATAGCCATGAGATAGACAAAAATTTTATTATTGGGTTGTGTATTTTCCATTATTGTTCATCTGTCCTCACTGATAATGCGGCCAATATTAGTGAAAAATCTTGCGTATCAACTACGCCATCACGATTAAGATCGGATTTTGCTAAAATCGCGGCGTCTTTTTTACCCAAATTGTTTTTCACTAAGCCCAAATCAACTGAATCGACAACGCCACTTTGGTCAAGATCTCCTACCAAAAGAGTTATTCCAGTAAAGTTAAACGAATGTTCAACTGTTGTGTGATCCCCTATTGCCAAAGTTATATTTCCATTTGCACAACTATATGTGCCGGCTTTAGTTTCCGTTGGAGCACTATCGCAGGCTTTTTTTTGTAAATGCTGGGGACCTTTAACATAGGCCAACCATTTTCCTGAAATATCGGCAATATTAAACCCTACTGTACCTGTCCAAACGCCTGATACATCAGCCGTAAATGTACCTTGTGAGTCTACTTTTGTTGTTGTTCCTTCTTTTTTTAAACTCACTTTGACAACCATAGAATTCTGGCTATCAGCTGGTTTTTTGCCAATTCCTTGAAATTTGAGCTTCAATGTTACTTTGACATTGCCTGTCACTGCGGTATTTGTGTTAGTGTTGGTATTAGTATTTGTGTTTGTAGTTGTTGTAGTCGCAGTAGTACAATTTAAGGCAAAATCATCAATTACAGATGTTACATTTGGATAAGTTGATTCAAAAGAACTCGTGGATATAGATACTTTACTTTCAACATCTGGAACATTATCGAATGTCTTTAATAACGTATAACCTTGCCCTGTCTGCATATCATAGTAAGTGTTTACTTTAGTTCCAGTTCTTTCAATTTTTACTTTGATAGGAGTTGTCTGTGAAATGCCTAAATTGCCAGATGAAGCTTGAGCAACTGCAGTACCAGTGCCAAGATTATTGAATGCTGATATGACCTGATTCCCTGCAATTCTTACTATTCTAATGCTATTATTACTCGCGCTTGGCGCAACCGGTGTTAAGTTCAACTGTAAATTGGCGTCGGATGATGCAATTAAGTTTTTTAATAATACTTCGACAATAAAGTCACCTTTTACAGTTTTAGTATCTGTTAAATAAAAGGTGTTTACACTTCCTTGTTTTCCTTTCAACATGAGATTAGCTGAACCAGTAGCTACTATCATTGAACTACTAGAAGCATCTGTTGAAGCTGGTGACCAAAAATTATTTAGACCAGCAACTGAAAAAGTATCAGTAAATGGAATACAGTTTATTGCCGTTACCAAAGTACCTCCTCCGTTAATATCAAACTTGGGTACGGCTGTTATACCTGTTTCCGTGATTGTACCGTCTGATGAAATTAGATACATCTTTGCGTCTGCCTGGAAGCTCGTTCCTGTTGTTGCTAGTGCAGTAAAAGTAATAGTTACTAAATCTGTTCCTGTTGTAGTTACAGGTATTATTTGACCTATGCCGTTGGCAACTTCACCATTTATCTCAAGTAACCCGTTTTGGTTTATAGTTGAAATATCAGCCGTAGTATTACCCAAATCAGCGCTTGTAACGCCTACTTTATAAGCAATACTTTTGACCTTGATTATGGATTTGTTAAATGGAATGGCTATATAATAACCTCGAAGAGTTACATCAACGCTTGGTTTGATTTTAGCAGTTATAGTAAAGTCTTGATTTGCTGTAGGTGCAGCTGAAGTTGGATCATAGATAATATCTACAGTTTCACCAGCTGCCTTAGATCGAGGACCTAATTTATTTAAAAATAAAAAATTAGCCGCCCAATATATTGCCACGACGACAACGACAAGTATGACTATTGCTTCTATTATTTTTTTCATGGTTTGAGTGCCTTAATCAAAATTTTTCTGTCATCATTGCTTATAAAACCGTCACCATTAAAATCAATGTTAACTGAAGGTGGTAATTTCCCTCCGTTTCTGACAGATACATAATAAAAATAGTCTATTCTATTAGCTTTGCCGTCGCCGTTGGCGTCACCTTTGGTCTTGAGATAATAACGACACCAGTTGTTTTTATCGGTCGCTGATGGAACTGATTTATATAAATCGTTTCCAAGATTACATTTGATCGGATCAGTGTAACTTATATTATTGCCTTGGGTAACTTGCTTGTCAAAAAAACAGGCAGTAGCGCAGGTTCCGGCTGCCGCACAAACACAGGCAGGATTTGGAGTCGGTGTCGGATCAATCGAATTAACTGTAAAACTTGCACGACATTTATTGTCTTCTTTTGACCAGGTTGTTGAGCCAACTTTTTTAAAATAAGCATCAACTTGAATATGTTTTGGTCGTGGCATATACCAACTCCAGTTTAGATCTGGTCTATCAAAATCAGCAAAATTTAAAGGAAATGTAAGTGTACCAGCAGTAACTGTTAAATTATTAACAGCATTATAATCAATATTAGCTACAAATCTTATTGGTTTTGGTTTGTTTTGGGCGTCTAGATTATCGAGATTGTAAAACCAAAAACCAAAATTAGTAATATCTTCTATTTTCGCTTTTGCTGAAAATTCAATATCTTGTCCTGGCTGTAAAGATGAATTTTTGTTAATTGAGATTTCAAGAGACTGACAAAGATCGTCGTTACCTGTTGTTAAAGGTGTAGTTGTTGTAGTTTCATTGACTGTTGTTGTTGTCGTAGCTGTCGTTGTTGTTGTTACTGCTCCACCTCCTCCGCCACCACCACCTCCTCCGCCACCATCGTCATCATCTCTATCTCTCCTTCTCACAGTAACTTCTCTTACTAAATGTGATGCTACCTCTCCTATACGTCTAATTGAGGAAGTGCTCACACTAGCGCTTCGAATTCCTCCTCCTAAACGAGTTTGACCAAATATAATCCTTCCTCCAGTAAACAAAACTAACAAAATTACTAAAAAAAATACTGGATATTTAAAAATATTTTTCATATAACTTTTAATAGTCTAAACATTAAAAATGAAACAAAATAAAAAAGTACAACCTGAAAAATCGGCAAATAAAGTGACAAAAATATTGTCACAATAGCGAGTATAAAAAAGGCTTCATTGTGAATTGAAGGGAGTAATCCTTTTGTCATCAGCATCAGAATAACCAATGTCAATAAGGCTCTTTTATCAAACCACCATAGACTCCAACCCAATCCCCAGGCCAAACCCAGTAAAATCGCCGCCAAGACAAGAAAAATCTCTTTTGTATCCAGGTAAAATGGTCCAATATACATATTTTAATATTAGGAATTTATAAAGAGATAGTCAACTTATTCTTTATATATTTTTAGAACTTTCTTTTTTACTCCATCGACTTCTATTTCTTCAACACTATATGCCGTTCCTGGCTGAATTTTTAAATAAACCTTATCATTTTTTTTGTCTTCAGCTGCGGAAACATTCTTGGAAATACTATTAAAAATTAGTCCTGATGGAGGACTCTTTACCGCCACTTGATTGATTGAAGCAGTTTTATTTCCAAAATTAATATACTGTCCTATCACTTTAGGAATCGAGGCGATGTAAGAAGGTGTTTTCTTTAAATTAGTTATAAACATGGGATTAATTTTAGGAGAATCCGCTAAAAAGATCTGCGGCGCTACAAATTTGATAGCGGTAAAGGAGATTAGCAAAACTAAAACCAATTTTACTCTTTGAGATGTAAAAATATTCATATTATTGTTCGCAAATTATATTTCCTGACGAGTCATAACTTATACTAGCACATTCAACTGTCGTTTCAGCTTCAGTCTGTTGTCTTTTTTGCACGCAGCAAACAGTTGAAGGAAAACCGCATCTTGCAGAAGCATGTTGAAAACCACTTTTACATGGTAAATTTCGAGTGTAAATAGTATTCAAGCCAAAGGGTGCAACATTGTTACAATAAGCCAAAGGATCTCCTGTATCTTGCTTACAACTATTATCAGCAGAGGCTTGAATACCGATTCCCTGACTACAGTACATGACTATATCACCAATGGCATTACTACCATTTGAGCAGTCGTTTAAATTTGTATAGTAGGCAGAATTTTTTTCATAGACTCCTTTACTAACAGCATAATTGCTATTTATGTCGTGACAGTTTTTCTTGACGCACGATTGAGCTGCTGGTACAGGAATGCAGCATTTCATACCATAATTGTTACAAGTGTCTCCAGAATATTGATAACCACTTTTACAAGGTAAGTTTTTAAATGGAGCTATAGCAGGACCCACGCTAGCGCTATTACAATAAGCAAGAGGATTGCCTGTTTTTTGTACACAAGCATTATCAAGTGCTCCACCAAAATCTAATCCTGGAGACTGTTTTGCACAAAACAAAGCCAGACTATTAGCATCGGTGATTCTTTTATTTTCCAAACAAGGTGCATCCTCGTAAAATTTACCATTCATTTCATGAAAGTTTTTATTTTCATAACGGGTATCAAGCGTTTTACAGCTTTTAGCTATACAAGAATTAGTTGTCACTGCTCCGCATTTGAGACTGGCTATTTCAGACCATGTACTTGAAGTGCAACTATTTATGCCGTTTCCAAAACATTTTTTAGAATCATCAGGCACCGGTGAATTACCGTTACCGCAATTTGTGGATATTGATTGATAATATGTGAATTGTTTGCCGCCTTGGGCTTGACTACAATTCGCAGTTTTTTGTTTACAATTAGTCTGCTGATTACTTGTTGGACAACACCATTTTTTTATAGTTGAGTCCGTTCCGGCTTCACAAGTATATTCGGATCCTTCAAAAGCTGTACATTGGGTATTGCACCCTGTTGCTGTGCCAAAATCACGACAGTTGGCATTTGGCGGAGTTTCCTGGACTTCTTCTTCAACCTCTTCCGGCGGAGCAAATGTTTCATTATTACCACTATCGCAACTTAGTGTGGCTAATTGTTTTTCTGCGTCTACGGATCCTATTGCCATAACTCCCCCGCCGCTATAAGGACTGCCGCCTTGACAACTACTCAAAGGCATATCATATTTGCTCAAAGAGTCAGAATATTGAACTTTTGTTGATTGGCCACCGATGCATTTTATTATCCAACAAGAATCATCTGCCGGATAACCGTCTACACCAGGCAACCCTCCTCCACAGCAACAATAATTTTTACCGTCTGTTCCTGGCCCTTGAGAATTAGGAATGTAGCTTGAACCTTTGCCCGCGCAAAGATTATAACAACCAACACCTTGGTAGGCGGTACCCCCACCGTGTTCACTACAATTGTATGCTTGACCTCCCGACTGTTGAACGGGCGGAGCTGAACCAGTTTTACATTTATAAGTTCCAGCTTTACAACCAGTTGATGTAAAACCAACAGGATCACAATTAGACTTAGCTTCAGAAGAACTTGTAAAATAACAAGCAGACAATGTTCCACCCAAATTAGAATCTGGGACGACTTCACTAACTGGTGTAGTGGGATTTAATACTTTACAATAATTACCAACTCCTTCTATAATCTCGTTCACACAAGTGGAAAGTTTATAAAACTTTCCGTTACATGAATAATAATTACCTTTCGTATAGGTTGGTTTAACTGTGGTACAAGATATTGGAGAATTAGCAGCTCTTGAATTAATCGCAATTTTCTGGTTGTTTGAAAGAAAGGAAAGTCCCAGAGTCATTAAACCACCAATCAATACCAAACCCAAGGTAAGAAGAGTTGCTACTTCGCCTTTTTTATTCATTATTTTAGATTGAAAATTAAATTGAAAATTCTCGTTATATATAATGTATATTAATAGTAAGATCAAGTCAATATGTTTAATCATCGTTTTCGTATCATTGTCTCCATTGCCATTGCTTTTATTATTGTTAATATTTACGGACGTTTATCAACCACTCCTTTTATCAAAAAAAACATCATGGCAGAGACAAAAAACCTTCTTTCTAAAATAAAATTTCCTTCTTTCAACCTATCCAAACTTTTTACCCTCAAATTCAATCAAGAGAACGATAATTTTAAAAATAATTCCGGTTCTTTTTATCTTCCGACTGTCCAACCGACTCCAACTTTGCCCGTCGCAGTTTTGACGAAGGCGAGTCTGACTCCAACTGGTCTAAGATATCCAACTATCAACCCAAGTATAAGACCCAGTGCAACTTCAGCTCCTCAATCTACCCCGACGCCAAAACCAACCAAGCCTCCTAAACCCACGCCGACTCCTCTGGCCCCAGCCATAACATCATCAATAAGACCCGGATCAACATTAAAAGAAATATACGAAGATGTTCAAGATAGAATGTGTGTGCCGGCAGCTTTACTTTATGCGTTTCAACAGGCAGAAACTGGAGCTTGGTGGCCGGTAAATAGTGCCTCATCAAAAGTAAAAACATATAATAAATATGGTTGGTGGATAGATGGAAGTGGTAGTTCTTGTACTGGAATGGGCTATCATACACAAACTGGAATTGTCCCAAGCGATGCAGTAGACGCAGGGACAGTCTGTCAAAATCCGATTCCAAGCGGAGCAGATCAAGCCATCATGGGTCTCTGGCAGATATCAAAATACGAAGAAGATGTTGCAAAGAAATATATGACAAAAATTATAAAGGGTAACATTGATAGACGAGTAATTTTTGATAATGCTATCATATTTGCGATTATCACTAAAAATCGACTCGGATCCCCGCCAAAAAACTGCTCGGACTGGCCAGCAGACGCCATAAAAACTGCTGCTGAAAAACACTATGGTACTTGCGGAGATAATTATTGTAATAAAGTTCTCAACTACTATAAACAGTATTAATAACTCCATCATTACTTGACAAACTAAAAACCGCCTTTTATAATTCAAACCATGTCAGTCTCTACCAAAACATCTAACAAAGTATCACTCGCAGATCTTCCAGATTTAATGACAATAAGAGAAGTCGCCGAACTTTTAAGAATTTCTCCCTTAACAATAAAACGTTGGGGTAAAAAAGGCAAACTTCCGGCCATTCGAATTAATTCCCGCGGAGATAGACGTTATCGAAAAGAGGTTGTTCTCCGTTTACTTGGCGTAGAAGAAGAAAAATAAATTAAGCCGGTCCAGCTCCTGTCTGAGGCTTCATCGGAACTAAAGATTTCAAAGCGTTCCAAATTCCTGCCAACAAATTATTGAATCCGCTGACAAAAGGAGTTAAAAATCCTTGTTGCTCTTTGACAGGTTTTGCTTCCTGGATCTGAACTTTTGGTTCCTCTTTAACTATTGGCGCAGACTGATTATCGATTTGAGGAGACACATTTTTTTTCATACCCTGCATTAAAGCTTGAATCAAAGGATCCTCGGCTGCCTTTTGTTGATCCGCGAATTTTCTCAAATCGATTGCCGTCGACCCTGTTTCAGGGCCTGGTTGTTTATAATCTAATTGCAAAGAAGAAGGCAATTGTTCAACTACAGGTGTTTTATTAGCCCCTTGAAGATTATCAACCTGTGGCTGATCTGTCATATTGTAAAATTATTTTTTAAGAATACTAAAGAGAGTAAAACCTCCAACAATCAAAAAGAGAATAGCGGCGAACTTAGTCCAATCAATTTTTCCGAGCTGGGCCAAAATATCTTTGTCCCATTTAAGAACATCTTTGCCAATTACTGCATCAACTTGAGCCTGTAAATCAGTTCTTCCAGCCATTGCTTTTGCGACCATCCCCTTACCCCAATCCGACCTTTGGATAGCAATCACTTCGCCCTGATTACTAAGTCTCCCACCTGACCATAAGAAAGTAGTCAAAATATCTTGAGCTAAGGTAACGGACATTTCAGCACGTGTTGTTGGATCTTTGACGAGATTGTAAATTGCGTCATTTGTCATTCCACCTCTAACCATAACGTCAACCAAGGTTTGCTCTGCCCCGTTCAAAAATATTCTCTCTACGTTTCCGTTTGAAAGAGTGAACTGATAATCTGTTCCCGCTCTCATCAAGCTGAGTCTATCAGTATTAATCGTTCCTTTAATTGGTTTACCATCTGGTCCAATATACTGTTGTTTTTCAAATTCCCAAAATCTTTTCTTTCCAGAGTCTTTTTCCTCCTCGGTCCTTTTATCCATTATTTCTTTGGCTTTATTTACACCCGTTTGCATCGCTTTTTGAAGTTCACCTGCGCTTATTTCAGGAATAATTTTCCTAAGTTGATCAACCCATTGAGTTTCTGCCGTTTCTTTTTGAGTCCAAAGTCTATTTCTTTCCGTCTCTTTTTTATCACCGGTGTCTTTTGCCTTTTCCCAAGCTTCTTTTGCCTTTTCCATTTTTGTCTCTAATTCCTTTAGTTCTGCTTCATATCTTTGTTTCTCTTCTCTTAATTGATTCGCCTCTGTTTCAGCTTCCTTTGATTCTCTTACTTTCACACTAAGATCGGTTCTTTTGCCCCTTAATTCTCCTTGTTTTGCTGTTATTTCGGTTTGAATGGTAGTAGTCGCCCTCAACCCGAGGCTAGTCAAGTAAGCAGTCATGTTTGCAGTTCCAGTTGGCGCAGAACCTATCGCATCAAGTGAAGCTCTTAATTCTGATTGAAGATTTGCCAAATCATCAGTTAGACCTGGTATTATTGTGTTTTCAAGATTTGTTCTTTGGGCTTCCGCAGCTGCTTTAGAACTTTCTAATGCTTTAATCCTAGCTAACTTTACGCCGTCGACAAAAGTTCCTGATCCAGATGGCTGTTCTGTTTGGATATATTCTTTTACCTGTGTTTCTTTTTTATCGTGTTTTCCTTTTGCTCCATCGGTCCCATCATAGAGGTCTTTCAGTCGTTGTTCTTCCTGCCTCAATCTATGGAGTTCTTCTTCAACCGGAGTCACCTTGTCCTCTATAGGTTTGGCAATATCGGCTATTTGAGCGATTTGTTCTGCTACTTGTCTTTGTAATCGCGGATCCTTCAAGTGTTCTGCCGCAATTCTCCTTGCTTCGGTTATAGCCAATCCTGGAGACATACCGACAAACCGATCGGCTAACTGCGGACTAGTTAAAATAACTTGAGCATAATTGTTTACTACATAATCACGGGCGTTGGCGCTTAATCCGGCATTTAAACCTTTGGTAGCATATTCCTGAAGATAGTTTTTAATCTGTTGGGCTTCAGTTAACAAAGCTCCTTCAGTAGGTGTCAGTTGGGCTACGCCTGTATGATCTTTATAACCAAAATTATTTGGTATCAATCTATCTATCGCCGCATAATCTGGCTGTTTACCTGCCATTAAATTATATGCCTCGGCCATATTTGCATTTTTGACATCTTTAATTATTTGCTGTTCTACAGATCCTGCTGCTAGTCCAGCTGGTCTTGCGACAGCCTCCTGCCCGGCTTTAATCATCTCTGGTGTAGGTGCGCCATCTGCCATATTATTTAGTTTTGACTTTTAATAAAACTCTGTAATTTATTTATTACTTCTTTCTCTTTATCTTGATCTGATATATGATTATAGATTTTATAAACGTTTTCAAATACCTTCCATTTCGTTTTAAGAAGGTTCATAAAGACTAAAAATTGTGAATAATTATTTATTTTTTCGATATGGTCAAGAATATAGTTAGCTGAAGCTTTCATTCCAGCTAAAGTAAGATTTTTTGATTCTAATCCTAAAATTATTACTTGCAGAAGATCGGCTTTTACTTTGTTTTTTAATTTTTCATCAAAGACTTGAGAATTTGCCATTCTATCTTTCACTATAACAATATTGACAAAGCAAAATCAAGGGCAATCGTAAGAAAAAATTTCACGAACGTCTTATTTTTAGTTTTTCAGATCTTCTGAGGCTTTTTTCGGTTCTACGGAGTTTACCATGATCCCGGTTGAAAGTTCAAATCCGGCTCGCTCCATGAATCGGGGAATAATCCGCAAATACCAAGAATCGTATGGATAGATGTAAAAGTTATAACCAAATGGTTTTTTTGCATAATGAGAATTTCCAGAGTGGATTTTTTTTAATTTTTTAATAGAAGATTGTAAAATATTTGCCAAACTCGTTAACTCGTTAACTTTTAACTCTCCAAACTTTATCTGTCCTAGAGCCTTAACCCAAACTTCATAACTCCACTCTGAATATTGAGGACAATAAGATTCAAAACTGCTATTCTGTTCAACTATGTTTACCACCGGTTGCATTGTTATAGTATTGGTGGGAATGTTGTTTGGGATGACGGAAATCTGCGAATGAGGATGAATCAATGAAGCCCCGCTTGTCAAACTATGGTTGGAAAAAATAAAAACCTTACCTTTTTCTTTAAGAATGTTAAAGCGGTTAATATAAGTTTTGACAATATTCTCGACCTGATTTAAAGAAAAATCTTCGATATCTTTTTCATGTTCAGACGAATGAATAATAACTTCATGGACATCTGTGATTGGAAAAAGATTTGGAACAACGCGAATCTGCCAACCTGGTTTGTTGACTTCCCCTCCACCAACGCGGTAGACTTCAGGCGGTGTGTCAGCCTCATTTCCTTCGCAAAAAGGGCAGCGGAACGGCTTGCCGTCCATACCTGTACGAATCAAGCGCTTAGGATTACTTACCATCCAATGGGTTTTTGTAGAGTCTGAAATGAAATCGGCCATGTTTTAAGTATAGAGTATTGAGTATCCAGTATCCAGTATTTTTTGTTTCTTCTTTATACTCTATACTGAATACTCTATACTGAATACTCTATACTGAATACTCTATACTGAATACTATGATTTTAATCGTTGGTCTCGGCAACCCGGGAAAGAAGTACCAGAATAACCGACACAACGTCGGGCATATGTTTATTGACTATTTGTTAAAGAATCCAAATGATAAATCACAAATAACAAATGAATTTCAAAATCCAAATTTTAAATTTTTAAAAACTGATTGTTATATGAATCAGTCCGGGTCATTTTTCAAAAAAACGTTACACGTTACACATTACACGTTACACGATTTAATCGTCGTCCACGACGACCTAGATATTCCCCTCGGAAAATTCCATATCCAAAAAGGCGTCGGTCCACAACTCCATAACGGTCTAGAATCGATCGAACAAAATCTAAAATCAAAAGATTTTTGGCGTATTAGAATCGGCGTTGACGCCAGGAATAAAGAACGCTGGATAAATGGTGAGACTTATGTCCTTGATAATTTTCTTAATGAAGAAAAAAATATTCTTGAAATGGAAGTTTTTCCGAAAATCTATCCCCAGTTAATTGAACAACTCAAAGATCCTTCAGTATCTCGTTGACTTTAATTTTTAGTATTTTGGATAATCTGTGTAGAAATTTTACCGAAGGATTGGCTTTCCCTTCTTCAACTTCCGCCAAATAGCTTCTATCTGTATCTGATAAAATTGCCAGTTGATGTTGCGAAAGTTTTCTGCGATTTCGAGCTTTAACCAAACTTTCGCCAAGTCTTTTGTAATAGAAATTACCTCTCATATATGAGGTATCTTATTGAAATTATTTTGGCAATTCAGTCGGTTATAACCTACAAAAAATCATTTTAGCCCTTTATAAAAGGATATTTCTTTTAAAGTAGCACATTGGTTATATCCATCATTCTTAAAACCACACTTATTAACCCCGGAGGTTGTATTTCGGCCTAATATGAAAGCCTATATACTATTCTAAAATCGTTTTTTTAATCATTTTTAGTTTTCGTTGGTAATCCTTCTGATTTTCAACAAATTGTTGATAGGTCTTTGGGTTTTTAATCGATACTTCGCTAATTATTTCATTTAGAAATCCCTTCTTATTAATGAAATCTCTATAAGAAGAAAATTTCCAATCTTCGGCCTTTTCAATTAAATAATCAGTTACTGGATTGAGATGAATATAACGAGAAACGTGTAAAAGTTGTTCTTCAGATTTTA
This sequence comes from Candidatus Roizmanbacteria bacterium, assembly GCA_016215445.1. Classification (GTDB taxonomy): domain Bacteria; phylum Patescibacteriota; class Microgenomatia; order UBA1406; family GWC2-37-13; genus GWC2-37-13. The sequence goes on along the minus strand of JACRJL010000001.1, from coordinate 104,345 downwards.
TTCTCACTGCTCTAAACCTTGATTCCCATAAAGGACCCTTTCTTTTGAATTTTATATTAAAAAAACGACTGAAACTATTCTCTACATTAGAAATGTAATAAGAAAAATTATTCTCATCAAGTATTTTAAGCAATAAATGATAATGTGTCGGCATTAAACTAAAACAGATAAACTTAACAAATGGAAATTCTTTCGGTATTAAAAGATTTTCATATTGATATTTATTATTTTCTTTAAGAAAACGAGAAAAACTACAGTCAACTAATCTATTATTGTAGTAGTCTAATAGTTCTAAAAACCTCCAGCAGTTATTAATATCTTTAAGAATATTAAAACCAGATATGCTTCTATTTAAAATATGATATAGTTCACCGTCTTTAAAAATTTCTTTTCTTCTCATTAAAAATATTGTTTCTTACCGCTGTTATTTTGTCCATGGACTATAATCTACAAAATATAAAATATGGCTTGGTTTAGCAATCTATATAAACCCAATATACAACCCCGGAGGTTAAGCTCTTGGGCCGCGTTTATTTACTTATCTTTAATAAGATAATGATATAATTCATTTAAACTTATGAAAGTACTTTATCTTTATATGTTTCCGCTTTGGGGCAACGGAAGCGGAAACTGGCTGAGAAGATTGGTTTATCGCCTCGAAGAACATTATGGCGATGCCTTTGAAGCCATGATTGTCGCTCCGGAAAGAAGAAAAATCCCAGGAGCAAAAATTAGAACCCTCAAACCTCCGTTGATGGGAGTTTTTGTCGGAAATCCTGAACTCCCCAGTGAAAAAAAATATTCGAAAATGTCAAACTTGGATCATGTCAGAATTTTCAATTACTATCTTCTTCAAACCGCCAAGGTAATCGATAAATTCAAACCTAATTTAATTCATGTCTTCCACACTGCCTTTCTGCCTCCAGTCGCCCGTTCCCTCGCCAACATTTATAAAATCCCTTTTATAATTACCACCCACGGCAGCGATCTTTATTATTTTAAAGAAGACGGCCGCTGGAAAGCGAATGTCCGCGACGCTTCATTAAGAGCCAAATATATAACCGCTAATAGCAATTTTAGCCGCGAGTGGTATCTTGATATGTTTGGTCATGACTTAGCAAAAAAAACCAAAACTATTCCGGCCGGAGTAGGTTATAAAACTAACTTTTCAAAGGATGTTTCTTGGATTGATAAAAGATATCATTTTAAACACGACAAAATGGTCCTTTTTACAGGAAGGCTGACAGAACATAAAGGCGTTGAATATCTTATTAAAGCGGCTAAACAGATTAAGGCAGAAATAGTTATTGCTGGCGACGGCCCGGAAAAAAGATACCTGGAAAGTCTAATTATCAAATACAAACTCCTTAATGTTCATATGGTCGGTTACTTCTCAAGCAAACTTGATACAATTAATGATTTTTATCTTCGTGCTGACGTCTACGTTGCGCCATCAGTCTGGAACGAACCATTGGGCTTGGTGATCCTTGAGGCCATGTCTCACAAAACACCCGTTGTTGTCAGCCGGAAAGGCGGCGTCGCCACCATTGTCAAAGACGGCGTTAACGGTTTTTTAATCAGACCCCGCTCGCCTGCTCTTATCTCTGAAAAAGTCAACTTACTCCTCAACGACGATAAGCTAAGATGGAAAATGGGAGATAAGGCTTATAAAACAGTCATGGAAAAATTCAACTGGACAAGAATCGCCGCCAAATTTTACCGCCTTTATGAAAAGTCCCTTCAAAAACCCAAACCCAACGGAAAAAATCATGTAAAATGATTTTATGAAGATCCTGGTCGTTTCTCTTTTAAAAAGAAAGATCACCCCCGAGATACTCGCTTCCAGACCGCGCATCGTCTACGAAATAATAAGCGGCTTGGTCAAAAAAGGCCATCAAGTCACAGTTTTGGGAACCGGAGACAGTCAAATTCCAGGAGCGGAACTCATTCCGATGATAGAAAAAGATTTTGTTTCTCAACCACCTTATGAAAATCCCTTTTATGCGGAAACAGCTTATCTTGTAAAACTAGCTAAAAAAATTGAGGAAATAGGTAATAATTTTGACATTATCCATAATCATACCTATCCAGAATTTATCAATCTTTTGATTTCAAAAAATGTCAAAACGCCGATCGTCTCTACCATTCACGCTCAATATTTTTCAGAATTCGACGATGTTCTCAGCCTATTTCCTAACACATATCTCGTTTCCATTTCCCAAGCCCACAAAAAGCTATTCAAAAAGGCAAAAATATTTAAAGTCGTTTATAACGGCATTGATACTGATGTTTATTCTTTTCAGGAAAAAAAAGACGACTATTTGCTTTGGTTGGGTCGGTTATCTAAGGCAAAAAATCCGGACGGGAGTTTTATGGATCCAAAAGGAATTAAATGGGCAATCAAACTAGCCCAAGAAAGCGGTTCTAAACTAATGTTGAGCGGCAATGTCGAAGATATGGATTTTTATGAGAAGGATGTTAACCCGTATTTAAGTGACAAAATTAAATGGATCGGTCCAGTTTCGGCCGAGTTAAGCTTGACAAAACCAGAAGTCGCTAAACTAATGCAGAAAGCCCGTGCTTTTTTAATGACAATCAATTGGTATGAGCCATTCGGTTTGGTTATGGCCGAAGCCATGAGCTGCGGAACCCCTGTTATAGGTTTTGATCGTGGAGCCGTCTCTGAATTGGTAGTCGAAGGCAAAACAGGCTTTGTCGTTTCACCCGATAAAGGCGTCGCAGGATTAAAGGAAGCTTTAAATAAAATTAGCTCTATCAAACCTCAAGACTGTCGCGACCACGTCACAACCAACTTCAGTACCCAAACAATGGTCGACAACTACGAAAAAACTTATCAAGAAATTATTAATTTGAAAAACAATTCATGAAAAAAATTGCCATTTTACATTTTGCTTATCCACCCAATATAGGAGGCGTAGAAAGCATGATTAAAGAACACGCTGAAGTGTTGACTAATCTTGATTATGAAGTCACAGTAGTGACAGGATCTGGCGAAGAAACCAATCCACGCATCAAATTAGCGATAATTCCTGAACTCCAATCGGTCGTTAGCTTTAACCCTTTTTTGCAAGAGAAAATCTTGAGCAAAGGCATCATAGACGAAGAATTCTACAAACTGGCGGAACAAATAAATAATCAACTGGAAAAAACTCTGGAAAAAATTGATATAGTCGTCGTTCACAACATGATTACGATAGTTAGAAATCTTCCTTTTGTTTACGCTTTCAAAAATTTTGTCAAACAATTTCCAAAGAAAAAATATATTGGTTGGATCCACGACCACTCATATATAAATGAGTTTCAGATTAAGGATCTCGATAAAATTATCAACTCAAAACTGGAGAAAGAACTTCTAACTATCCCCATCAAAAACGTAACCTATGTTTTGATATCGGAAAGCTTCAGAGAACCATTCTCTCGACTCATGGGGCTTAATAACGGCGAAACTGTCGTTATTCCAAATGGTATAGATATTAAACATTTTTTGGAAATTGACGATTTGATCTGGGAAATTATAGAAAAATATAAGCTTCTTAAAGGTTTTCCCCTTATTCTTTCCCCGGTCAATATATTGGAAAGAAAAAATCTTGATTACTGCATTGAAACTGTCTCTTTTTTAAAGAAAACCTATCCGCAAATCAAGTATATCATTACAGGAAAACCTTCGAAACACCGATCGACCATGGAATATTTTAACCTGTTAAAAAAGAAAGTCGAGGTTCTAGGATTGAAAGACAACGTTATCTTTTTCAGCGACTTTCTCAATCGAGCTTTGATGAAAACAGAGATCCACGACCTTTACCAGATCGCCGACTTGGTATTTTTCCTGTCAAAGAGCGAAAATTTCGGCCTACCGCTTTTGGAATCTTCGCTGACAAAAACACCTATTTTTGTCTCTGATTTGAAGGTTTTCCGGGAAGTAGGTGGCGATTTTGTCAAATACCTGGACTACAAAAAACTTACCCCAGAAAAAGCTGGTACGGAAGTAATGACTTTTTTGAAAAATAGCCGGCGGGTTCAGATGAACTACCGCAGCCGGAGCCAGTTTGAATTAAAGACAATTCTTACCGAAAAATTCATTCCCTTAATCGAAAAATAAAACACTAATGCAATCTGTCAAAGACATTCTAAAAAAATTCAATCCGCTTGAAGACCGTTATGTCTCACGGGAATTTCAGGCGTTTGGCGTATACCTGGCAAAAAAGCTTCAGGACGAAAAAAGAAAGGCACTCTACATCAAGTTTTCCAAAACTATCCCACGACCGGTTTTGGAACAAGCCCTCCGCTATGTGATAGATGCCAACGCTAGAAATAGAGCTGCTCTTTTCATGTGGAAGCTTAAGGAACTCAAGGCTTTCGAAGTTAAATCAAAAAATCTTAAAGATTAAATATTTCTTAAATGGTTATTGACTTTTCTTTTTTAATCCCCTATTCTGAATTTTAGTATGAAGATTACAATCTATACTACTACTGATTGTCAATTCTCTAAAGCAGAGAAAGAATATCTAACTTCTCATACGCTTCAATTTGAAGAAAAAAATCTGGAAACCAACAAGGATTTTTTGACAGAGATGCTGGCGGTTTCCAACAATTTTGCCGGAACGCCGGTGACAAGAGTCGAAAAAGACGATGGTACAATCGCCGTTTTGAAGGGGTTTACCAAAGAAGAATTTGACGCTACTTTCGGATTAACAGCTACTCCTGCAACTCCTCCTCCGGTAGCAAATGAAGCTCCAAAAACAGAAGAAACCAAACCTGTCGAACCGACGCCAGGTGAAGTTAAGCCAATGGAAGCAACACCAACTGCACCAGCTTCTCAAACCCCACTGTCAGATGAAAAACTTAATTCAGTCTTAGATAAACTTGAAGAAAAAACTACGCCAGAAGCAACGCCACCCGTCGAAACTCCTCCAGCGCCAACCGAAGTCGTTTCACCAACAATACCAACGGAAACTCCTCCGACTAATGCTCCTTCCATCCCTGATTTCCCTGCTGCCGCCGCCAAAACCACTGCTTAAAACCTAACAGTCGTCTTTGTGATAAAATATACTTAAGTTCTCGTAGTTCAACGGATAGAATGAAGGTTTGCGGAACCTTAGATGGCAGTTCAATTCTGCCCGAGAACACCAAGGGGGTGTAGTTCAATGGTAGAATAGAGGTCTCCAAAACCTTTGATGGGAGTTCGATTCTCTCCACCCCTGCCAAAATCCTTTAAAGATTAGTTTTTTATTGAATCAGCAAAAGCGAGAATGACTGCCGCAGTTGCCGCATGGACACCGTGCCTACCCTTGCGGTCAAGAGACCTGGTGATCTGTTGAAAAAGTTTTTCTTTGCCCGTACCAGCGAATTCTTTAATTAAATGGGATGGGATAGCGTGGTCGGAAAGATAGTCAGCTTCAAAAATATCTAGACCCAGACTTCTGGCATTTTTGAAAGATTCTACCTCCATATTCAAAGTGATATTTTGTCTACTTAAATTTTCATGAAACAGTTTTCTAACCAAATCTATCATCTCAAACCTATCTTGCAGAATAACGGTTGGAACTTGCATCAAAGTTGTTTTCCTTACTCTCCTACGTTTTTCAAAAGGGTGTATATGACGATCTTCTACCCTGTTTTGGTAGATTTCAACTTTAACCGGCCCGGTTGAAGAAAAAGTTTTTTTAGGTAGAACTAACTGACCAATTTCATTTATTTCCCTTTGATCCGTACCAAAAACAAGTTGAGCAACCTTACCTACCTCGCCTATTGAAGTAATCGATCTAATTTTTTTTGTCATTTCCTTAATTATTGAGTAGGTCAAATCACCAGGAGCATAAGCTAAAAAAAAGGCCGCTAACCTTTTTTCCTTGAGCTTTCTTATAGCGTTTTTCAATATAGGATTTAAGCCGTCTATAACCTCGTCTTTCGTTTTTGAAAAATCAATATAATAAAGTGGATCGGCCGTCGGTGACTTATTTTTTTCAACAGCAGTTTCTATCCCCAAGTCCTCCATCTTCCTTGGATCTCTAAAATCCCTAACAAAAGTGTCAATTACCTTATCCCCGAAATCACCATTGTCCTTCCTAGTTAAATCAAAAATAATCATATTATCAATAATAAATTGAAATTCAGGGCTAATTTCTTTCACATCACTTTCTTTTTTATACATCTTGAGACAACTTAAAGACTCACCCAAAGCTTCAAGCGTTGTCTTGACTCTGATTTTATTTTTTTTCCTTCCTCTAATAACTTTAATTTCATCTTTATAATTATTCCAGGCTAAAAGAGCTCTATTTATTATGTGCTCTCTGACTGAAATTTCGCCAGATTTTTTATTGAGTAGATGGTGAGAAAGTATATTCGGTAAGGAGTAGTCATTGGAAAAAAGTAACATTGTGGGGAAATTTTTATTTTCTTCTAAAAATGAATGAGCCTGTTCGGCAAAAGCTAAAGCTGTTTTTGAAGACCTCTCACCAATGGAAACGAGATCCTCCCAGTTGATCGGTTTTTCAAGTGGTGCAACTTCTATTTTCCTCGCCGCCCAAACATTTGTTTTAGGGACTCTATCACTTTTATCTTTAATCAATAAACCAAGTATATTCCAAAGAAAAGTCATTGATTGATCTGTTAAACGATTCTGCATAATAAGCTTTTTGACTTCGTCTCTTACCCTCTCAACCACTGATAAGTGAACAAGTGTTTCAAGAACAGCTGTTTGACTTTGGGCGTGAATAGTTATCTGGGTTTTTTTTAATTCGGGGTGTTCTTCGTCTTGTACTGTTTCAGCCTTGTACCAACGACTTCGTGACGGGGCAGTTTTTACGCCTGGTTTGAGACCTTTTTCGTCAACAAAAAAACTCGGGTCGTCCTCAAATTTTAAGATAACATCATGCTTGCTAGAAAAAACTTCTTGAGGAAGCCTAGGGCCGGCATAAAGAACCAAATTCGTCACTCCCTTCTCATCATAACCCCTTTCCCTACTTAATATCGGAAACAAATCTTCTGTAAGATATCTCAAGAAATCTTGGTCTATTGTTTTTGGTCCATTTGGAAAGTAGAGTTTCCTGAAAGCAGCAGTTGAATCTTTAACTACTCTATTCATTAAGGACGGAATATAGTTGGCAAGCAATAGATTTTCAGGCATATTTTTCATTAAAATATCTATAAATTATACCTAAATTTAGTCCTATAGTCAATTTTTTACTCGTAGAAGAATCTCTTCACCACGATCCTCCGCCTCCACCACCTCCACCTCCACCTGAGGATCCACCACTGAAGCCGGAAGAAAAACCAGAGGAGCTGCGAGTTGGAGTCGCAGCAGACCGGAAACTACCCATTGAAGAAGAAAGGCTGTTCACAAATATATAGCTGTTGAAATGCCCGCTCAAATATCCCTGGTACCAATCAGGTTGTCTTAAATTCAAATTTTCAAACCGCTTTGCCCAGACTTTTTCAACGCCGAAAACCACTGCATATGGCAACAATTTTTCAAACATCATTTGTTTGTCTGCTTGAAATTTCATTTGTCTTTCCTGCGAAGTCAAGAAGTTTTTTAAGGACTTTGATATATTAAAAGCATTGACTCCTTCGACTGTTTTCTTCGGCATCGCCCGACCGAAAATAAAAGAAACAAAAGCCAGAGGAAGATTACCTGTAAATAGCGCTACCAAGGCGATTACATAATAGATTGTCCTGGTTGTTTCCGGGTTTTGGGAAAATAGTTTCTCATCAACCACGATCTGATAAAGATTCTTTTTAATTTCCTCGACTTCCTCATATAGATGTTCATCTTTTAATCTAATTTCAGTTTTGTTCTTAAAAAATTTGTCAATCAATAACCGTTCAAAAGAAAAAAGTGGTTTACTGTTTCCAAGATTAATAAGATAAAAATCGTTTTTTTTCCTTTCCTCAATTTTCAGATAACCTCGCCTGGCCAAATCTATAATTGTTGCCGAAATGTCCTTCAAATCGACTGTTTCGTCACCCAAAGTACCAACCTCGCCAGGAGTTAAGGATCTTTTATTATCAGGGGTTTTTGGCGGATCAAACCAGGCAGTTGTCACTCCAACAGTTCCTTTGGGATCCCGGCCGGTTTTAAACCATCTATAGATGATATAAAACGGGAGTAGACCATACCAAATAAGTCCAATGAGACTCATCAATAACATCACGAACTTCCCCATCAGACTGTCCTTAAACTCCGTATACGGTTTAGGTTCCAACACGTTAATAACGTCTATCGGAAAACCTACAACAACAGTCAAACCTTCTGTAATAGATAACTCATTTACTGTATCAAACTTTATACTATTTTTATTTTTTTGGATTTCACAGTCCGTTTCTGTCGAACCGGACTCCCCGATGTAACATTTTCCGTTTATTTCATCCTCTTTTATTTGCGGCGGTAAGATGATCTTACTTGTCGCTCTGACGATCGGAACTTCCCAATCATTGCCGGTAATATTCCAATAAAGCTCGTCGTGGTCGGAAAAATAAGTCAAAGCGCCGGAAACTTTGTAGTCTATGATGTAAGTGTGAGATCCGCTGATTGTGCGATTTGGGTCGCCGATTTTTAATCTTAAGTCATTATTTTCAGTAGTTTGGCTGTATTGATATGGCATCCCCGACTCGTCAGTCACTGAAAAATTATCGAATACCAATTGGAATTTTTTACCATCTTTATTAGTTTTTATGTACGGTATTGTCCGGAAAATACCATGTTTGAATAAATTACCAAAATCATAAGTTATGGTTTCTTTGATATCGACTGTCCCGTCTTTATTGATGTTAATTTGTGAATCAAAATCTTTGATTTCCTCGGCGTTGACGTTAAAAACAAATAAAAAAAATAAAAGAAGACCTATGATGGCTTTTTTCATTGATAATATAGTATCATATTTCAATGAAATTCTACAAAGTCTCCTGGGAAGAACTTGAACAAGACTGCTTTAAACTGGCAAAAAAAATAAATAAGTATAAATTCGACAGGATCCTTTGTATCTCCCGCGGAGGGCTTGTCTGGGCGCGGATGTTTTCCGACCTTTTGGGAAATTTACCCGTCTCACATTTAACAGTCGTCTCCTACCAAGACTTGAAACAACAAAAGGAAGTTAAAATTACGGAGACGCCGGCTAAACTGAAAAACGAGAGACTTTTGGTCGTTGATGAGATTGATGATACGGGAAAAACCCTCAAGATTATAAAGAATTATTTACGTTCGTTAAATATAAAAAAATACTTCACTCTTGCCCCAATTATCAGATCTTTCAGTGATCCGAAACCTGATTTTTACCTAAAAATTATAGACGACTGGATCATCTATCCTTACGAATTAAAAGAGACCTATCTGGCATTTCTAAAAGTCTTTAAAAGCAAATCAACGGCAAAAAAAATGCTTGTTAAATATGGTTTTGACAAAAAACTAGTCTATGAATTATAAAAGCGCTCCGGAAATAAAAAGACAGATAAGAATTTTGGTTAAAGAACTAAACTATAGTCACATAAAAATTAATAATATTCACTGTATCCGTAGCTTTGATGCCAAAACCAGAGCTTATGCAAGGATATGGGGAATGGCAAAACTTTTTAGCGAAGTCGCCGGCCTCGAACCGCATTATATCATCGAGGTTAATGCCAAGAAATTCGATAAATTACCAGAACGGGAAAGGTTGAAGACGTTGATCCATGAGCTGATGCACATACCAAAGACATTTTCCGGAGCTTTACTCTCACACCGCGGCCCGCATCACGAAATCAACGACAGAGAAGTGGAAAAAGTTGTTAAAAGGTTAGTTTGACGAAACACAACAATATCTCGTTTTAATAATAACTGGCCTATTCAAAATACCTTTTATATCTAAAGGTGAATAATTAGGATACAAAGGTTTTCTAAATTTATCGTATCCGCAAACCGGACCTGCAAAATAGGTACTTACAAATTTAAACTTAAAACTTAACTTCTTAGAACCACATACACTATCACAACCAATATAGTCTCTACCTTTATAGAGTTTCCAACATGATACCCCGTTACTTTCAAAAACTATATTACTACTTGATTCTGAAGCTTTTGGTTCGCTTTTGAAACTGGTAGTTTTGACAATGAGAGCAAGAAAAGCCAAAATTGCTAACGAGGTAAGAATGAAAACTGTCTTCACCATTTTAGGGTGATGTATATCCAAATTTCTGCTTGATCTTTTAGCCATTTATATAATAAAAATTATAACTTTCTTAATTATTGCTGAAAAAATCTTTTATTTCAATAGTATTTAAATAGGCGAAAATTTTACGTCCGCAACTTATATATTTTAAATTAAGATTTAAAGTGATAAAATACCAAGATGGAGCATAAAGCTAACCCATATCAAATCGAGCAGGAAGTGGCGGCTTTTCTTGACTGCATCGGTAATATGTATGTATTTTCACCTCATCAAACACCAGACGGCAAAATATGTCGACCTAAAGGTAACCAAGTCAAATTAGGTGTGCGATTTATTATTGATAGGTTCGACGAAAGAAACTTATCAAAGGCAACGGCATATTATGGCCAATGCGGTTTATGTAAATCTAGATTGATTTTGCCGAAAAGTAGACTGCAGGCAAACGGCTAACCTTGTCAACAATTTCTTTGACGATTTTTCTGAATTCACCGTTCATTTTTCCTCCGGCGGCGTTTTTGTGCCCTCCACCTCCAACTGTCCTTGCAATTTTAGAAACGTCCGTATCTTTTATAGAGCGAAAACTCATAAAGATTTTTCCTTTTTCTTCCTCAAGAAGAGCTAATCCAAATTTAGCGCCATTGACGCTTTGAAAAAATAAATCTGCTGTCAATTCTCTGATTCCTTTTGGTTTGCCGTATTTTTCAAAAGTTTCATAATCAACAGCCGACCAGACAAAATTTTCTTCCCTTGTCATATTCCTCAAAAACTCACCCACCAGTTTTACCGAAAGAAATTGATAGTTATTAAACATTTTTTCCACCAAAAGATTTTTGTCGGCTCCTTTTTCGATCAGGTCTCCGATAATTCTGTAAGTTTCTTTGGTATTTTCTGTATAACGAAGAAATACTGTATCGCCGGCAATCCCGGAAAAAAGTGCTGTTGCCATATCTTGATCGATATTTATATTCCAGTCCGATAATAACTTATAAACCATTTCGCAAGTGGCGCTGGCTCTTTCTTCAAAGAGTCTTATATTCACGTCAGTAAATAAATTGCTTCGGTGATGATCAATAACAATCTTTTCCATTTTTGGCAATAAAACTTCTTTACTGCCTGTAACTATATCGTAGCTCCCAGAATCAAGAACAATAAACAAATCATATGATTTAAAATCATATGATTTAAAATCGATCTTTTCGATTTGAGAGGCATTTCTTATGAAAAAAAACTCTTTTGGAACCTGGTGGGTGCAGACTATTTTTACTTTTTTACCCATGTCTTTCAAAACTTTATACATCACGGTTGACGAGCCGATCGAATCAAGATCAGGATTACGGTGTGCATTTAACAATATGCTATTGGCTTTTTTGATCTCTTGCAAAATTTGATCTGATTGCGGATAGTATTTCATCAGTTATAATTATACAAGATGTCGAAATTGATTATCATTGCCGGTCCACAATCTTCTGGAAAAACCACTACCCTAAATTATTTAAAGAAAAAACATAAAGATTGGTATTTTGTCGATGAAGTTAATCCGAGGACTATTACAGGGAAAAAAAACTTTGGCGCCGTCAATACTAATGCTGACCTCGAAGAAAGAATTCTTAACGGGGACATCGACAACATTGAAAAAATCGATAGAAAAAAAGACACCGTTATTCTTGAAAGCGGCATTTTTCATTATGTTTACGCCCGTTACTTTCTTTATAAAAAACTAGCTGATCGCTATTTTGGAGAATATCTGCAGGCTCATCAGGGTTTAAAACCTTATGTATTCTTTATTAAAACCGATCTTGAAGTTTGCTTTGAAAGAAGAAAATCAATGTATTTAAAAAGAATTCTCGAAAAAGGTGTCAACGATAAAACTATCATTGATAAACACCTTAATGAGTATAAAAAAATCATGGAAGCAATCTATCCGTTTTGGTTTGATTGTTACAAGAAAGTACCTTTTCCAAAAATATCAATCGAAAACTCTTATAAAGCAAAAAACGACTATCTAAAAGAAGCCGAAGAAATTATAAAGTCTTTATTATCCCAAAAGTCTCCCTGACTATAAATTTTTCTCCGTTACTTTGAAGTTTAATATAGGCGAGATTGCTTATGCAACCTTCATTTAAATTTTCATAGGTTCCCCACCCCAACTCGATCAAAAAAGTCCTCATCGGGCCGGCATGGCTGACAACGAGAATGATTTTGCCAAAGTTATCGAGAGTTATTTTTTTCAGATAACCAACGAACCGATTCATTAATTTTTCGTCGCTCTCTATTTCTTTGTTTCCGGATTTTTTCTCGAGATCATCTATGAATTTAGCCAGATTTCTGTTTCCTTCAAAAGACTGTCCGGCAAATTTGCCAAAGTCCCTTTCCCGTAAGTCTTCAGAAATATGAACGTCTAACCCTTTAGTTGAAGCAATCAAACCGGCTGTTTCGCTCGCCCTTTTCAAGTCGGAAGAATATATCGCATCAAACTTAATTGCTTTTAACTCATCAGCCAGTTTTCTCGCCTGTTCTTTTCCTTTTTCATTCAAGGGAATATCTCTGTGACCTTGGATTAGCTTTCTTACGTTCCACTCTGTCTGTCCATGGCGTACTAAATATAAAATGCAGTTTGTTTTCATTTTTTTAGATTAAATGGATTCGATTATTGAAACGGCTTTTTGCCAGCGGTTGTCTCCAAAATCCGGAAAAACATTAGTTGAAAACTCTTTGAGCCGATCTTCGCTGACATTTCCTGTCGCCACCAAAATAGACGAAACTTGATATTTTTTTACCATATTGGCACCGATTAATGAATCATCTATAATAATAAATTTGTCATCCGGTTGGAGTTTTTTTTTGATCACTTCAATTAGTTCTTCCCTTTTATATGCCATATTTCCTAAAGCACCAACCAGTTCATTGGAACTTGGGTCGATAAAAAATTTATCGAGCTTTGTCGATTCTAACTTTGCTCGGGCTCGCTCTGGTGCATTTCCGGTTAAAAGTTCAAGTTTTACTTTCGGGTTTTTTGATAAAGCTTCCAATAATTCAACTACGCCGGGCAGGACGCGACCAGGGTTTTTTTGAAGCTCCTTGGCGACATTTTCTCCCCAAACTTTATACGCTTCATCTGGTACTTTGTCTATTGGCTTTCCGACTTTTTCCATAGCTTCTTTTATTATCATCATCTCGGTTTTTCCGATAGGATTGGCGATGCTTTCATCGGCGTCAACGCCGAAAACTTGCCTGAACATAGCAACCGATGTCTTTCTATCTGTTCCATCCGGCATCGAAGTCATTGTGTCATCAATATCAAAAAGAGCGTAAATCATAGAAAGATTATAGCAGACGACAAGAACTCAAAAATTTAATAGTATAATATTAGGAGCTGCCGCAGTGGCGGAACTGGCATATCTGCCCGCCAATGCCTAAAGCCGGAGTGTTGGAATGGCAGACAAGCATGGTTCAGAACCATGTGCTCGCAAGGGCGTGGGAGTTCAACTCTCCCCTCCGGCACAGGCTTTGGCAGGCGGGCGCGCACGGTTCAGAACCGTGTCTCGCAAGAGGTAGAGGTTCAACTCCTCTCTGCGGCACAAATAATGTAAAATTAAGATACTTTAGGAGAGGTGGCTGAGCGGTCCAAAGCGAGGGGTTGCTAACCCCTTGAGTCGCAAGACTCGCGTGGGTTCAAATCCCACCCTCTCCGCAAAATGGGATTAGCAAAAAAAAGTTTTCTCAAAAATAAAGTAGTCAAAAATATCTTATCGGCAGTCTTTGTTGCCGGAAGCGGCTTCATTATTTTAAATCTAACCTTTATACTTGATTTTTTATTTCAATACACAGTTATTACCCTTATCAGACTTTTTACTACTGTTGATTTCCAAGGCAATTTCAAGTGGTTTCCACCTGTCTTGCACCTAAGTTTTGTTTTAATTATTGCTATTCTGTCTCGATTAGTATTCAAGTCAAAATTAAAAACAATCTTTAAGGTAATTTACTTTACAGTTCCTCTTTCAGTTATTTATGTAACGATAGGAATATTTTTTTATCGCCTGCCAATCGTTGCCTTTTTATTAAGCGCCTATTTTTTCTTGGGGTTTCTGTATTTTTTCAAACGCACTAAACAATCCTGGTTGTATTATTACGCTTTAATTCTCGTCAGTCTTATTTTACTTACTTCGAGTTTTTTTGGCGGAGAAATTTAAGACAAAAGAACTCCTCCATCAACGACAATCTGGCTACCAGTCATATAGGATGACATATCGCTTGCCAAGAACAAGACAACTTTTCCTATATCGTCAGGTTCTCCCATTCTATGCATAGGTATTTTCCCCATGAATGCTTCGAGGACTTTAGCCATATCGACTCCTGCCGGCATCTTCATTCCAGACTGCATTTTTTGCACACCCGGAGTCGCGATTCCACCCGGAGCAACCGCATTGACCCATATTTTATGGGGAGCTAATTCAAGAGCCAGGTTTTTCGTGAATCCCCAAACACCGTGTTTTGAAGCATCATAATGAGCCAATCCAACCATCGACGGATGGAGAGCATCGATCGAAGTAATGTTGACGATCTTTCCTCCTTTTCCCTGTTTTATCATCTGTTCAGATGCATATTTTGAACAAAGAAATACCCCTTTCAAATTTATCGTCAATACCTTGTCAAAATCCTCAAGAGTCATAAGGTGAACCGGAATCGACGGATAGATGCCGGCGTTATTAACCAAGATATCTAGTCCGCCGAAATCAGAGACAGCTGTCTCTACCATTTTTTTCACGTCCGCCTCAATTGAAACATCAGCTTTAATTCCCTTTGCTTTAAAACCTTTGTCCGTTAAATCGGCAACGGTTTTATCAATCTCCTCCTGATTCCGACCTGTAACTAATACTTTCGCTCCGGCTTCAGCCAGCCGGTAGGAGATTCCATAACCGATGCCAACCGCTCCTGTGACTATGGCGGTTTTTCCAGTTAAATCCAAAAGCTTATTTCCAGATATGAGTTCCATATTATTTTTTGGTGTTTAAAATTTTTAATGATACGCAATCTCTTTATCTCTTATTCATTTATACCATAAACCGCTACTTGTTATTGATTTATTATTGATAATTTGCTATTCCTTATTTATATGAGGTTTCTTGCATCAATTTTACTACCCCAACTTTCCGGATTTGTCGGTTCTTATTTTACAGTTCAAGCCATTCCAACTTGGTATATGTCACTTAACAAACCTTCTTTTTCCCCTCCCAACTGGCTTTTCGGACCGATCTGGGTTATTTTATATCTGCTGATGGGTATTGCCCTTTACTTGAACTGGTCAAAAAACACGAAACAAGCCAAATTTAACGTCCAACTATTCTTTATTCACCTTTTTTTTAATTTAATCTGGGCTCCGGTTTTTTTCGGACTGAAAGACATTTTTCTGGCTTTGGAAATAATTATTTTCTTGTGGGCGATGATTATAGTTATGATTGATAAATTTTGGAAAGTCAGCAGAATTTCCTCTCTTCTTCTCGTTCCTTATCTTCTTTGGGTCGCCTACGCTTCACTACTCAACTATTTTCTCTGGAAGCTAAACTAACCCGTCCGATATACTTGATTTTATTTCTTTAATATGAGTAAATCATACTATGTATCTTGATTTTAAAAAAATCTTCAGCGTTCTATCTCTTATTGCTTTAGGAGTTGCCATTGGAATCTTCAGCATAAAAGCAATTGACCGTTTCAAAGCTCCCAAACAGACAGTTAGTGTCGTCGGAGCCGGTGAAGTAGATGCCGTCACAGACCAAGCCACTATTACAATTCAGGTAATCAACACAGCCGACACTTATGAAAAAGCCCAGGAAGAAAATAAAAAAGATGTCGAAGCCCTCAAATCAGAACTTATAAAACTTGGCATCCCCGAAAGCAGAATCACCCAATCCAGTTATTCTCCACCAATCATAAGAAACATCCCTGATATTAATTATCAGGAAGGATCAGTAAATAAAATGATGCCTACATACAGACCTGAGACTAACCCAGCCGTTACCACAAATTTAACGTTAGTTCTTGACCCGATAAAAAATATCGAAAAAGTCTATGATATAGTCTCAAAAAACACCAATGCCCAGATAACAAACTCTTATTACTCGTTGAAAAATCGAAAACAATGGGAAACCAAGGCTAAAGAAGAAGCCCTTAAAGACGCCAGAAATCAAATAGAGTCAGTTGCCAAAATAAACAGACTCCGTGTCGGAAAACTCGTGACTCTTGAAGACGCTAATAATCCGAAGCCTTACCCAATGCCTTTAAAAGCCTTTGATAGCGGAAGCGGAGTAACAAATATTGAAGACCAATCTCAACCTATTGAAAAAAGTAGTATGAGTCAACAAAACACTGGTAACGTTTTCTATAGTGAACAAACTGTAAAAATCACGGCCTCTTATAACGCCCAATACGAACTATATTAACTGATATAATTTTTTCATGGACAAACTACTTTCGCCTCTCAAAGACAAATCTTTATTGATTATTTTCGCCTATGCGCCGGCCGGCCTAGGGCATCTTAGAGTCACAGACGCTCTTTATCATGGTTTACCCAAAGAAGTCGGAACGCCACTTTTATTAGGCAGTCAAGATACAACAATCACCTATCTCCATAGATTTATGAGTATAAATCCGATCATCCGTCATTTGACAGTTTGGCTTGAAACAGGTTTGGCTGAAGACGTTACCACGGTTATTTATCGTTATTTTTTGAGAACACGGACGGAAGTTTTGTATAAACAAATGTTGACACTTATTAATGAAATCTATACGCCGCCAACCAAAGTATTAGTCATTGCCACTCATTTTGGTTTAGCTCATCAATTAGCCTCTTTAAAAGACAAGTTGGAAAAAGATACCAATATAAAAATGATTCTGGTTGTCCAAGTCACCGACGACTCCCCTCATCACATCTGGTATGTGCCGGGAGCCGACCTGATTGTCGTTCCAAGCAATAAAACAAAAGCCGGCCTGCTCGAGTATGGAAAAGACATAGGTAGCAACGTCAAAATCGAAGTCAACCCATACCCTCTCAGCCCCAGACTCAATAAAACCCTGACTGAAAATCAAATCGAGGAGAAGTTTTTCCAAGTTGACCCAAGTAAAAATACGAGGATCCAAGTTCTTATTCCGATATCAGGCGCCGCCGTAGGTACTTATTTTTTTACAAAATTAATCCCCTTACTTCATGAAAAGTCAGATAGGTTTGTTTTTCACGTTGTCGCCAAAGATGCTCCTTTTACCAAAAATTTTGTCGGAAAAATCTCTGATCTTTCTTTTGTTCATTTATATACGGCAGCCGATGACCGCAAAATCATCACAAATTATGACTATGTCTATGAGCAGAATGTCGTTTCTTTGGAAATAACCAAACCAAGCGAACAGTCATTCAAAGCCCTTTTCGACTGCAATAAACACAGCGCCTCGCTCCTTCTTTTTACAGAACCGGTCGGGCGTCAGGAATATGACAATCTTGATTTTTTGAGAAGACATAAGTTGATTCCTTCAAAATCAGAAGAAAAAACTCTTTGGCAGATGGAAAAAATACCTAATATGCAGACCAAGGCTCAATTTTGGCGTGGTATCTCACTTCCAAAAGGCTCTATCAAAGCGGCAAATTTTATTTATTGGTGTCTCGAACAAGGAATTTTCACTTCAATGATGAACTGCAAAATAAGGCCGTTAAATGAAGACGAACAACGCCATGAATTAAATTCCAACGGAGTAGCTAGCTTTTGGCAAACAGTTGCCAAGCTTTTATAGTATAATATTTTCCTATGGACGAATCTGTAAAAGTAATTTTGAAAAAACTCGATGACATTGATTCTCGTTTGAAAAATTTGGAATCTCCTCATTCAGACGGTCCAAAAATGTCTGAAACCAAAACTGTAAAAGTCGAAAGGGATCCTTTATTTTCCAAAGCCGTTGAAGTTATGGACAAAGCAGATGAAATTTCCTCAAAACAGTTGTCAGAGTCCTTAAAAATCGACGTAAAACGGGCGGAAACTATCATGGATCAACTCGAGGCGGCTGGCCTAGGTACTTGCTACATGAAAGAGGCTTAAAATTTAATCTTCTTCTCAAAATCATCAGGATGAAACCAGAGCTGGGTGTTTGAAATTAGCTCAGTCGTACGATGACGATTAATCATAAATAACTGTGCCTTCTTAAAGATTAATTCTATAAAATTAAAAGATAGAAGTGAAAAGTTTTGACTTTTAACTTGTACTCTTGACTTTTGGATTTTGACTTTTAACATAATCCAACTCGTATTCGGAAAAAATCGCACTACCCATCTATTTTCGTATAAAAACCTTTCATAAGTATAATCTTTATTAATAATCGGCTTCATTTGAAGTACTTCGTGACCGACAAATTTACTCTGTTTGAACTTGGGGATTTTCAGATTACCTTCGTCAAAGAAAAGATTTAAGCAAACTTTATTCGAGGCTTTTTTCAGCCCTAATGGTCTTTTTAAACCTATAATAAAAGCTATTATCGTGGCTAAAAATCTCCCCGTAAATAAACGTTGCTTTTTCGTAATTATAAATAAATCTATATCATCGTCTAAATCGGCGTTCATCATGGATATTGATCCAGATAGACCCACTAATTTTATTTGCGGGAATAAAGAAATTAGCCAAATATATGTTCTAAATCTCCAATTGTCCAGTTTTTTTCGCGAAATTTTGACTTTAGATTTTTGACTTTTAACCTTGTTTTTACTATACTCCCCTACAGTATATTTATTAGCTTCAATCAAGTTTTTTAGCTGTTTTTTGGAAATTTTCCTCGGAAAAAAGGTATAAACGTCGACAAATTCGGGAAAGTAGTCAAAAAAGGCGAAATACTTGATTACTGAAGCTAATTCTTTGTCCATTTTTGCTCTAAAACTAGTTTTATAAATTTGAGAAGACGTAGCTGTCTTTTCCAACGCCAAGGCTGACTAATAAGGCGATAAAACCATTCTATTCCGATTTTTTGAAATAATCTTGGTGCTCGACTTATTCTTCCCGACAAATAATCAAATGCTCCTCCAACACCCATAACGACAATTCCGGAAAATTTACTGCTATGACGGGCCAACCATAGTTCCTGGTCAGGAGAACCAAAAGAGATGAATACCACATGGGGCTTATAGTCGGTCACTATTGAAAATATCGCTTTTTCTTCCTCTATCTTGGGGCTTTTAATATCTTTTATTCCCTCAAGGCCTAAAAATTTAGCTTCAGGATATTTGTCCTCGTAGCACTTAGATAGATCCAGTGCTAAATTTGGTTTTCCACCGATTAACATCACTCTTAAGCGCATATTGGCAACTAAATTTATTAGATTATCCATTAGGTCAACACCGGTTAACCTTTCAAGGCTCAAATTTAGTAATCGGCCTGCCAGGACAGTCCCTATACCATCAACTATCTTAATTTGGGCTGTCTCAACAACCTTTTTAAATTCCTCATTCTCTTGAGTAATAACTAAATTTTCCGGGTTGAGAGAGACAATATGAAAAAAACCCTTAGGTGAACCTATGTATTTTATAATTTTCTCTAGGATAATGGTTTTGTTATCAGACAAAATAGTGATTCCTAAGAGCTTGTTTGATTTCATTTATTTGATATTTATTATAAGCTAAATATTAAATTTTAAATGTTAAATATAAAAGCACTTTTGTTCAAAATTTTTATTGTGTTTGTTGACTATTTTATCAAACTAAATCTTGATTTTAAAGCAAAACTAACATTATAATAATAAATAATACTATAAGTATTTTAATTTATTATTTTTGGATTCCTATTTGAAATTTGATATTTGAAATTTTATATTTCATCTAATACTATCGGATAGATTGTTTAAAACTGTCTAAATTCTCAATCGCCATCCCTACTCCTCTAATAACGCAAAACAACGGTTCGTCAACGACAAAAGAGGAAACACCTGTATAGTAAGTAACATACCTGTCAATATTTGTTAAAAGACTAGTGCCTCCTGACAAGACAATCCCTTTATCGACAATGTCGGCCGCCAGTTCAGGCGGTGTTTGAGACAGGACTTCTTTGACTCCTTCTAAAATTAGTTTTAAAGATTTAACCATAGCTTCGTTGACAGAAACCTCGTCAATGTCAAAAATCTTGGGCAATCCAGATTGAAAATCACGGCCTTTCACTTCCATCTTTCTCCCTTCAATTCCACTCGACTCGATGAAAGCATTGCCTATCTTTATTTTGATGTCCTCTGCCGTCCTTTCTCCGATAATAATATTGTGTTTTTTACGCAGATGGTGAATGATGGCCTCGTCTAGCTTTGTCCCGGCAACGCGAATGGTTTTGTAAACCACTAGTTGGCCTAGGGAAATTACCGCCACCTCTGTTGTACCACCACCTATGTTAATAATCATGTGGCCTGATGCCTGAGAAATAGGGATTTTGGCACCGATTGCCGCGGCCAACGGTTCTTCAATTAAATAGACATTACTTGCTCCCGCCTGTTTACAGGCTGCTACGACGGCTCGCTTCTCCACTTGAGACGATCCGCCTGGAATGGAAATCATTACCTCCGGCCAAAGTACGCTGCCTTTTAAGGCTTTTTTTAAAAAATAAGTTATCATGGCCGAAGTGGTTGTATAATCGGCAATAACGCCTTCTTTCATCGGCCTGGAAACAATAATTGAACCTGGAGTCCGACCCAACATTTCCCGGGCATCGTCGCCGACAGCTAAGATTTTTTTACCCTGCCTAGCCATAGATAGATCTTCAATCGAATACGCCACGACAGTCGGTTCATTCAAAACAATCCCTTCTCCTTTGATGTAAACAAGAGTATTAGCAGTCCCAAGATCAATACCAATTTTGCTACGAAAGAACATATCAATTATTGTATAATATGTAGGGCAAAATATGAGACTATTATCCAGATTGATATTTTTTATCCTATTTGTAACTATATTAGGTCTAGTCATTGCTTATGCCCGGGGATACCGGTTGGATTATAGAAGTAGAACCTTTTCTTCAACTGGAATTATTGCTATTACCTCTTCTCCGAAAACCGCCAAAATATATCTGAATGACCTTCTTAAAGGCGTTACAGATGCCAACCTAACTTTGTCACCGGGAGACTATCAAGTCGATATTAAAAAAGACGGATATACAAGTTGGAGTAGAAAAGTCAATCTTAAAGGTGAACTTGTCATAAACCTTGATGCGGTTTTGTTTCCGATTAATCCAAGCCTTTCCCCCCTTACTAATTTGGGTGTTATAAAAGCAGTCCCTATGCAGGATAATGACAAAATGATCATTCTTGCCCAAGAAGGTGTCTATCTTTTTGAAGCGGCCAGAGGCCAACTACCATTCTTTGCCCCTTTAAAAACTATTGTTAAAAAAAGCCTTTTACCAGAGTCAGTTGATTTTTCCCAGGTTCTTGTTTCTGTCTCACCCGACCTCAAACAAGCCATCTTTGAATTTGGCACAGAGAGTGAAAGCCTCGCTTATCTTCTGTCTCTTGAAGAAGAGAATCAGGAAGTCTTGAGTCTACCCTTAACCTCAAAACAGACTCTTATCGCAGCGTGGGAAAAACAAAAAAAAGATGATTTCCTAAAAATACTGGAAACCTATCCTTTAGAATTTGCCAAAGTGGCTTCAGACTCATTTAAGGTGATTTCTTTTTCTCCTAACGAAATCAAGGTTTTATATCGTGCCTTGGATAATATCACCCTACCGCCAATGATTACTCCTCCTTTAATTGCCACAAACCAAACCGCAGAAACGAGAAGTTTAAAAAGAAATAGCTTGTATGTCTATGACAAAAAAGAAGACAAAAATTACGAAGTTACAAATCCGTCGGCGCTTAATTCGCTGACTGACCAATCGGTTCAATGGTACTCTGATTCAAAACATCTCGTGATTGACGAGGAAAAGAAGATATCAATCGCCGATTATGACAATGCCAATAGACAAACAGTCTATTCTGGCCCTTTCGAAGCTAATTTTTTTACACCGACGTCGGACGGAAAAATTATAGTTCTCGCCAACCTTAACCCCGAAGCCAACAAGCTCCCCGATCTCTACCTAGTTGGAATTCGTTAAAAGCTTGATACCGAAATTTTTTGTCACAGTGGGGACCCCTACACCCCAAAAGTGAAAAAAATTTGATATCTTCGCTTTCTACTCTGAAGACGAGGTGGGAACAATTTTTTCACTTTCGAGGGGACCACGAAGTGGTGAGACTCTCGTGTGATAAAAATTGATACCACCGAGTCTTTACCTATTCAGCAACGCGAACGGCAAACACAAGAAGACGCTTTAGGGTTGTGCCTGGCGGCCAGCAAGTTTGTAAAGTCAAAAATTCCCGGTTGGTTTTTCTCGTCAGATACTGAACTTGAGAAGGATCGACTATCTCTGTCCCTATTACCCTGTAGACGTGACGCTGACCATCATAGAAAAGGTCGACTTCGTCGTTTTTTTCCAACTTGTAAAGAAGGTAAAAAACAGCATTATAATTACCCACATTCCAAAAATAGTCTGTCGAGTGGGCAAAAAGAAATATGTGCCCACCTTCTCCGGGATAAGCCGTTCCCGCGGCATGGGCGACTCCTTTTTCTAAAACATTCAAATATTCCTTTTCGTCGGCGGCATTCGTATTCCCAAAAATCTTCGCGTTGGCGCCGATTTTGGGAATAACAATGCTGAACTGGGGGTCTTGCGGTGCTAAAACTTCAATCGGTTTGAAGTTAAACGCTTTAGCCAAAAGCCCTTTATTTCCCGGTTCGGGAAGCTCAATACTATCAATCTTTTCAGCTACTACATATTTTTTTTGGAGCTTTGCATTAATAAAATATTTAATTTCTTCACGAACGGGAGAATATAAAGTTTTTCCAATCAAAAAAAGCGAAGAAAAAAGCAAAAAATTACCGAGGGTGCGTAAAACCAAGACTCTAAAATACTCACTAGAAGTCACCCTGTGAATGTGATGACGAATTATATGTTTATGAGAAAGTTTTGTTGCGTTTTTCATTGTGCTCCCAGGCGGAATTGGACCACCATCTAACCCTTAGGACGGGCTTGTTCTATCCGTTGAACTATGGGAGCTATAATCTATATTTTAACAGATTTATAGATTCTGTCACTCATGAACCTTTTCTTCTGCGAGGCTCTGCGGCCTACGCCGCAATCCGCTTCTCGAAGACACTTTTCATTCGTGACACCTATAAAAATTTGATATCTTCGCTTTTGCCTTTTGACTTTTGCCTTTTGACTTTCTATACTTTATTCATGTTCATAGTAATAGAGGGAATTGACGGTGCCGGGTGTGAAACTCAGGCTAAAAACCTTCTTAAAATGATTCAAGACAATGGAAAAAAGGCCAGTCTAATAAAATATCCTGACTACGAAAGAAACGTCGGACGATTAATTAAGGAATTTCTCTATCAAAACAAGAATCTAACAGCCCAACAACAATTTCTACTTTACACTTTACAGTTTATTATGGATGCGACTATGATTGCGGAAAAAAGAAAAAACGAAATTATTATTGCCGACCGTTATTTTACAACTACTCTTTGTTACCAGACGCTTGAAGGGATTCCTTTTCCGATGGCTTTAGACTTCGCCCAAAACTTTAATATAGAGCTTCCTGATGCTGTATATTATTTGAACGTCGACCCGGATATTGCCATAAAACGTAAAGGTACTGAAGCCAAGGAAAAAAACCGCCGAGAAAAAGATTTTGATTTCATCAGAAAAACTTATGACCAATATAATAAACTCGTCCAAGATCAAATTTGGGCTAAGTGGATAAATATCGACGGCAACCAAGGCATTGAAGAGATTACAAAAGACATCTATAATATATTACCATGATTGAAAAAACTTTAATAATAATTAAACCCGATGCCGTTAAACGCGGCCTTATAGGAACAATTATCACTACTTTTGAAAACGTCGGCCTCAAATTAATGGTAGCTAAAATGCTTCGTCCTGACGCCCAAGTCATCAAAAACCACTATCCTGGAACGCCTGAATGGATTAAGGAAATGGGAGAAAAAACCCTTTCTTCGTTCAAACAAAGTGGGGCTGATGTCAAACAAAATTTGGGAACTGATGATCCGGAAAAACTTGGGACTTTTGTTTACGAAAGATTAATTAAATACTGGATGGAGGGACCGATAGTTGCCATGGTCTGGGAGGGGCCTGATGCAATCCAAATCGCCAGAAAACTAAGAGGTCATACTATACCATTACTGGCTCAAACCGGTACATTGCATAGTGACTATTCATTTGATTCCTCTACTCTTTCGTCATCTTTGGACCGCGTTGTAAAAACTTTTGTTCATGCCTCGGGAAACCGCGAGGAAGCAGAAAGGGAGATAAAATATTGGTTTCCAAAAACGGAGTTTAAAAATTATGAGCGTGAAATTGACGCTCTTTATTTAAAATAATGAAAAAACAAAGAGCTTTACTAATAATAAAACCAGACGGCGTCCAACGAGACATCATCGGAAAGATATTAAGCCGTTTCGAAACCGTCGGATTAAAAATAATCGGCCTCAAATTCGAATGGGCCACTGAAGAAAAAGTAATCGCCCACTATCCGGAAACCGAGGCTTGGTTTAAAAAAGTAGGAGAACGAACGTTAACAAATTACAAGAAGAAAGGTTTGGATGCGAGAAAAATTTTTAAAACAGATGACGCGGTTTCGATCGGTAAAATCGTCAAGAGCTGGCTCGTCACTTATTTTAAAGAGTCCCCTGTTTTTATGGCAGTTGTTGAAGGCTACGATGCCATAGAAATTGTAAGAAAGCTATCTGGTAATACCATCCCTGTCCTGGCTGCTCCAGGAACAATACGCGGCGATTTTTCCCATGATACGATTGACTTGGCTAATGAACAAAACAGACCGCTTCGTAATCTCATTCATGCTTCAGATACGATCGAGGACGGAGAAAAAGAAATTAAGGTTTGGTTTAATGAAGACGAACTTTTCTCCTACGAACTGGCTTCGGAAAAATTCATGTACTCTTTATAATAATTTTCACGAAGTCCCATTGAGCTTGAAGATTTTTTTCATCAGATCCTTTACTTTCCTCTCAAAATCTTTTAGATCTTTGTTGTTTGTTAATACATAATCACAGTAAGCTAAACATTTTCCTACTTGTTGCCCGGATTTTTGTTGACCGATACCAAGATCACGTCTGTCAACATTGACAAAATCATTCCAGGTTTTTGGATCCCAGGGCTTTCCCCTTTCCAACAATCTCTTGAAACGAATTTCCCTGTCAGCTTTAACGCCAATTAATATAAAACTTGGATTTTTTTTCAAGAACTCTATCTCGCCTGGATTGCGGATTCCTTCAATAACAACATGCCTCTCTCCTTGTTTTTTGAGAAATTCGACCGCCCGGCGGGCCAAAACATCGTCACCATATCTATTTCGTAATTTATCGCCAATATCCTGAAGGGTTTTCCTGGTGAATTTTTTTATGCCTTTTTTCTTAAGCTCGTCATGAAGAATCGATGACAAAGAAAAAGAAACAAATTCCAGTTTATCAGTTAAGTATTTAACCAATATTCCTTTTCCAACTGCAATCTGGCCGACAACGCCAACGTAGACTATGTATTTTTTCTTCATTCTTTGTCTATTTTACCATCAAGAATCGTTTCTACCAAGGCGACCAACTGGGGAGGATTGTATTCGCTTTTTGTTATATATTTTGCCGCTCCCTTGGCGATGACTTTTTCCTCGGCTACTTTTTCTATATTGGTTAAGATGACTACCGGTATTGCGCTAGTCAACGGATTCTTTTTGAGTTTATCAAGAACATCAAGGCCATTCAATTTAGGCATCATCATATCCATAAGTATTATGTCTGGTAAGATTGAATTAGCCTTTATTAAGCCGTCATAACCGTCAAAAGCAACATAGGTCTCGTAGCCTTTTTCTTTAAAAATGTTCTTATACATCTCAGACAACACCAAGTCATCATCCACAATAAGTATTTTAATCATGTCTAAAATTCAGAATACTTCTAACTCTTACAATTTGCAAGTAGTTATTTCGTATTTTGACTTTGTTATTAAATTTATATATCATGAATAATAGTTAAAGATATGAAAATTTATAAAAAAGTTCTATTTTACTACTGTTTTTTGACAGCTTTATTTATTTCCATCTCTGGCATACTCTCCAGTCAAAATACTCTTCAACTTTTATCCCAACTTATATTTCTACCAGTGACTTTGTATTTCAGTTACTCAATCTTGGTCCAGTTAATCGACAAAAAAGAATCCCCTATTAAGGATAATAAAGTTAATATGTCTGCTCTTATAGTTACGGTCGTATTATTTCTATTCTTACTCGTCTCAAGAACTATTAATATCGTCAATAATCCGACAAAGAAAAATGATTCAATTAAAAAAATATCAAAAACTTACAGTCCAAAACCAACACCTTCTTCTTATATTGTCTTAAAAAAAGAATTTGAGAAAGATAAAATAAACGTCCGTGACTCTTCTTCCACAAATGCAAAAATAATCGGTACTTTGGAAAATAAACCATATCTCATGGTCGCCAAAAAAACTTCTTGGTTTGAAATAATTTTTGATAACAAAATTAATGGATTTGTCAATGAAAAATTTGTCGAAATAAAACAATGAAAAAATTTCTTATTTATTATAGTTTTGTCATCGTAAGTGTAATGACGCTCGTTTCTTTTTTAAAAGCTCAATCAAGCGCCCATCTTATCAGCGCCATAATTTTCTTTCCCTTGTTTGCTTATTTTATTGAACTGGTAATTCCAAGAAGACGAAAAGCAATAGCAATTATCTTACCAGTCAAAAAAGAGCTTGAAAAAACATCTGTCACTGCCAAGACTGTGGCAAAAAAAGGTAAGACTGAAGAAGGAGAGGTTGTAAATGAAGGAGTCGATAATGACCGGAGGGTATTCCTTAAAATCATTGCTTCAGCCGGGGCAGGACTTTTTATGATGTCAATTTTTACCAAGAAAACCCACGCCGCATTTTTTGGCAGCGTCCCTGGCCCAGGAACGATTAGTGTCAAAGATTCAACCGGAGCCGTGATTGACCCGGCGATAAAAACGCCGACCGACGGCTATAAAATAACCGAAATCGCCGACACTACCTCTCCTGCTTATTACGGTTTTGTCAATAAAGACGGTGCCTGGTTTATCATGAAGGAGGACTCGACAGCCACTCCAAATTATAGTTACGTCAAAGGAACGGGTCTCCCCGGTGATACTTTTGCTGCTAAATGGCTTATAAAAGGAACATTGGGCTATGATTATTTTGACGTAATTTTCAGTTGATTTTTTATTAAGACAGTTTATATAATAAAAACAAAAATGAAGAAAGAATATTCTGCCGTAGCAATCCTTGGTTTATTTATCCTGGCTTATGTATTTGATTCGGTTGCCGGACCTGTGACAATCCTTCTTAAATCACCTTTTGACTATGTTAATCCAGACCTGTTGTCAAGATACCCTTTCACTACGGTATCAATTATGATTAGGACAGTCGCACTATTTTCATCTGTCCTTTTAATTTTTTCCTTTTTTCAAAAAAAACTTCTTACTAAAGGCCTGATAATTTTTTTCATCGCTGCCATGTTTGTTCTTTATGCGATCCAAGAGCTGGCAACGGGATTAGAGTTTATCCCAATCCAGTGGACTATGGCCTTGACCTGGACGGGATTACTACTTGTTATTCCTTCGTTTATATTTATTTTTCTCGGTTTGATCTACGTAGCTATTGATAGAACCTTGAAGCCTGCTGGCGAAGATGAAGATGTTTAATATGTTCTAAGCTATTGGTAATGTAAAGGAAAATATCGATCCTTTTTTCTCCTCTGATTTTTCCAACCAAATTTTTCCTCCCATGCCTTTAATCATCAGTTTGCTAATATAAAGACCCAAACCAGTACCCTTGGTTGTATCGCGGGTAAATAAACTGTCACCCGTCTGCTGGAATTTTCTGAAAAGGAGCTTCTGGCCCTCGGGAGAAATACCACGCCCCGTATCAATTACCGAAACTTTGACAAATCCGTCTTCTTGGTTGACCGTCACTTTGACGCCTCCTGTTTCCGTATACTTTAGACTGTTACCAACCAGATTGATAAAGACTTCTTTGGTTCGAGCCACATCGGCGTCAACTTCAGGAATCGATTTAGTTGGTTTCTCAAATTCGAGGTAAAGTTTTTTTCTTGAACCAGTCACCTGGAATTCTTGGATTGTCTTGCTGATTAATTGCACAAGGTCAACTTTTTCTTTTTTAAAGTCAATTTTACCCAGTTCGAGGCGGCTCGTTTCTAAAAAGTCATTGACAATGTTTATCAATCTGATCGTTGACTCATGAATATCGCCAATCATTTCCTTAAACTGAGGATCTTTTATCTGATCTCCAAAATACTGTTCGATCAAATCCGAATTACCGCGTATGGCAGTCAACGGAGTTCTTAACTCATGGGAAGCAATTGAAAAGAATTCGTCACGCGATCTTTCGATGATTTTTGCTTCGGTAATATCTTCAATAAGAAAGATCGAACCAATATGAGTTTTCTCTTCGGAGATTATTGGAGTAATAATTATCTTAAAGTATTTCAGATTAAAAGCGACATTATTGATTTTAATGGCTTTTTTCTCTTCTTGGCATTTTTTCAAAAGATCGATCAGGTCAATGTTTTCACCGATGATTTTTTGAAAATCAACGACAGTTTTTCCTATAAGCTCTTCTCCAAGGAGGTTTTTCACGGAAGGATTAGTAAGGATAATCCTATTCTCCATATCAATCATAATGAAACCGAGAGAGAGATTATTTATTGAGGATGACAGTCTGGCTTTTTCCTGATGGAGCATGAACCAACCTTCGCTGATTTTATTTTTTGCATTTTTTAACTCTCTTGTCCTTTCCTCGACTTTTGCTTCAACGCCCTTCTTTTCTTTTTCGAGTTCGTCCTCCAGATTTTTGGCGTCCTCAAGAAGATTTAACATGGCTGATTTATTTTCTTCAAGAACCTTGTTTTGTTCTCGTGTAATATTCAATGCCTGACTCAGACTTTTAGTTTTTTCTTCAACTCTCTTTTCCAATTCTGCATAAGAATACTTGAGTTTGTCGGCCATTTTATAAAAAGCCTCTGCCAGATCACCTATTTCATCGTTAGCCCAGGCGCGTTTTTTAATTGTAAAGTTTCCAGACTCAATTTCCTTTGTCGAAATAATAAGTCGGTTTAAACGCTTGGAAACAATCTGTCTGACTAATAAGGCTGTTCCAAAAACAAAAATAAAAACGGCTATTATTGCCAGATTGATTAAATTATATGTCTGAGTTTTGACTGCTTCGTCAAAACTTTCTAGGGAAATAACTATATTATAAGTACCTATGATACGACCCGTTATATGCAATGGAACAAAAATCTCAAGGACTGTCCTATCGTAAGATTGTTCGAATTCTTTATGTGAAATTGTGCTGTTTTTTTCAAACGCATCACGATTACTTATTTTGTCCTTTGAGCTTTCTTGGCTTATTGAAGTACTAACTAAAGGAATTAGTTGTCCGGATTTTTCGATATAAATAGTTATTTCAAGCAAATCCGGATTTAAAAGCAAAAATTTATAAAGCGAAGAACGTAAATTCGTAGTGTCTTTCAAGTCTTTATCACTTATTGCGGCATCTATGGAACGGGCTATTGATTGGCCTTTTTCAAAGTAAAGGTTTTCGAAAAATTTTTGCTGGTTATTTACAGAAACCCAGGCGCCAACTAAACCCATTAACAAAGCAGTCAAACCAATGACTGCCATAAATTTACTGAAAATATTGATTCTCATCGTCGTTTATCTCTTGAACCAGAGAGCCTCCAACTCATTGAGTCTGCCTGATTTTTTTATTTTTGCCAAAGTGTCGTTAACCTGTAACAATAAACCCTCTTTTCCTTTATTGACTGCCACTCCGTAGAATTCGGACGTAAACGGATTGCCAACTGCTTTTAGTTGTCCGGCGCTCGATTGAGACATAGAAATCCCAGCCGGATAGTCAATGATAATGGCGTCGATTTTTCCCTGCAGCAGATCAT
Organism: Candidatus Roizmanbacteria bacterium; assembly: GCA_016215445.1. GTDB lineage: Bacteria > Patescibacteriota > Microgenomatia > UBA1406 > GWC2-37-13 > GWC2-37-13. The sequence goes on along the minus strand of JACRJL010000001.1, from coordinate 74,097 downwards.
TCTTGGCCTTATCATAATCAGGATAATCTTTTACTTTAGCAGTATACTTTTCAGCCTCAACTTTACTGGTTGTGTCTGTCTGGACTCCAACTGTCTTATTTTTTAAATCTTCGACCGCCAGAATCTGCGTATTATTCTTGTCAACGACAATCACCTGGCCGGCGTTAAGATAAGGAGTTGAGAAATCCATTGTCTTCTGTCTTTCTTCATTTATGGTTACTGATGAAATTACCAGATCGACTTCATTATTCGCCAAAGCCATAAATATTTTGTCAAAAGAGATGTTTTTGATTTCAACGGCAACACCGATATTTTTGGCAATTTCATTAGCCAAATCAACGTCAAAACCGACGATTTTTCCTTCTTGTTCGAATTCCAAAGGAGGATAGGTAGCGTCAGAACCTACGACCAATGAACCTTTTTCTTTTATCGCCATGACTTCCTTAGATACAGGCTTTTGAAATAGAGGCAAAGATCCTTTAGTAAAATAAAAATAACCGCTTAAAACCAATATCAATAAAACCACTACAATTAATATTTTATTCATTATTTTCACCCCCCCTCAATCTTTCTATTTCTTTTTTTAACTCGGACATTTTTAGTTCCCGACCAACCATGAGTTTATTCATCTTTTCAAGCTCGAGGGTTTTTTGAACCAGATCGTTCTCATATTTTTTTTGGTCGGTTATATCGGTGGCTATCCCGGCAATCAATATTTTTGTCTTTAAAATCAAGGGAAATTTATAGACAAGCCAATGATGGATAACGCCTTTGGAATCTGGCACTTGCTCATAGACTTTTATAGAAGTTTTATTTTCAAGAACTTCTTTATCGTGCTTTCTTAGATCTCCGGCAATCTCTTTCGTCCAGATGTCAAAATCTGTCTTTCCTTCCATTTCTTTGAGGGTTTTTTTGAAAAAATTCTCAAATGACTTATTGACATAGATATGCTCCCAAGTGGTCGGATCTTTGATCCAAGCAATATTTGGGATATTGTCCATAAAAGCCGTGAATCTCTGTTCCGCCTCTAAAAGTTTTAGTTCGATAGTTTTTTCTCCTTGAAGGCTATCTTGGACTTTTTTCATCCGGCCAACGAGAATTCCTATAAAAGAAAAACCCAGAGTCGAAGGAATGGCGATCATCAACTGTTTCTGGAAGTTGAACTGGCCAAAAAATAACAGTACTAAACTCACAGAAGGAGAGCTCAAAAGTCCACCAATCAATCCTCCCAACGGTCCAAAAATAAGTCCTCCCGCGACAGCTATTATTCCTGAAAAAAGAAAGATGACGTCGCCGAAAACAGGATAAAAAAGAAAGGAAATCGTCAAAAAAACCGTAAAAGAAATGAGCAATAAAATAAGTCTTAGTAATAATTTCATTGATTATCCTTTCCAAGAACAATCCGAGCTGCTGCAGTCGAATCGGTTAATGGACCGGAAATACTGCTGATTTTTAACTCGCTTAGAAGGTCCTGGAGAAGTATATTAACTTTATCTTTGACACTGTCGTTAACCAATAAATGATTGACTAAAGAATCTTCGGTATTGCCAGTTTTTATTATCTGATATCCTAAAGTCTTAAATTTGTCGGCGGTTTTTCCGGCCAATCCGCTTATCCCAGATCCGTTCAAAACCTCCAGAGTAATTTCCTCTCTTCTAAGTTGGACTATTTCTTTGACCGATTCTTTTACGGGCTCAACCTTGCTGACAATTTCTTTAGTCGATTTGACTCTTGTCGTAAAATAATAAACCCCAGTAGAAAGAAGAGAAATAATAATGAATATAATAGTGCCAACAACCAATAGCTTCCTGTTCGTTTTTTCCAAAGGCACATCCTCGCTCGCTGGTTTTTCAACAAAAACTTCCTCGGTTTTTTCGTTCAAATTTTGTTCTTTTGCAACTTCCGGAACATTATTAGCCATTGAAATCATGCTACTAAAAATATAATCTTAATACAAGATGCTGCTGACTCAATTTTTGCTCGTCAATGCCAATTTTGTCCTCTGTCTGGGAACCGCCCTGGTTTTATTTTCCATATTTTGGCTTTATTTTGACGCCTGGCTTATTAAAAAAGGACTTTTAGAGAGCCTAACCTTTTTTGGCTTTCTTCTTCTTTCCGTTTCCTATGTTGCTCAGTCCGCGGTCATAGACCAGGCACTTCTTGACCAGTCAATTTTAGGTGGTCAGATTCTTGAAACAATCAGGTTTTTCACAAGGACGGCCGGTTATTTGGTTTTGATCATTTCCCAAATCAGCCTTCCCCTTCAACCCCTTCCCGAATACAGAAAAAGAGCCACAGGAATAATGATTTTTTCCGTGGGTATTTTTTTCTTTCCTTTTTTGGCTGCCTTGACGGGTCTTCTGTATTTACGCCGGGCAACTAAAGGATTGGAAAACCATTTAAAACCGATCTCATCGGCTTTTTTCATACTGGCTCTATCGGAACTAATTGCACTTTCAACGTTTTTTAAAGGTTCGGATAACGTTTTGCTCGCCAGTTTGACTTCGGCTTTCGGCGTTTTATGGATCGTCCAGAGGTTGGTTTTGGTTCTGGCGATTGTCATCTTTGGCAAATGGGCCTGGAGTTATTTATTAAAAAGATTCAGTTCCCAACTTTTTATAATTTTTACAAGCTCTATACTGTTGATTTTTTTGGTGACGACAATTTTCTTTACTTTTGCCACCCTCAACAACGTCAAAAACGATCTCTTGTCAACTCTGAAAACAGATGTCGGCGTTTTAGGCTACACGATTGAAAGCAAAAAAACCGAAGTAACGTCAGATGCGGAAACTCTCGCTCAAAATTCTGAACTTATTAGTCAGGTCGTTGCCGAGAACCGAAAGATTTTAGCCGATATCACGGTTCCTGTTCTTGTCACTAAAAAAGCCTCGGAACTTATTGTCATTTCCAAAACTGGTGAAATAATTTTACGGGCTGAAGATTCGGAAAGCCGGGGTGGTTCTCTGTCTAACGATCCATTGGTCAAAGTCGCCCTTGCCGGGAAAAAAATTTCTTCGGTTGTCACCCGGGAAGGCGTGATTGCGCCGATAGTCAGCGTTCAGGCTGCCGTTCCGATTCTTGAAGCCAACAAGGTTGCCGGAGTCATTTTAATGGGATCGGACATTGATAACGCCTATGTCGACGGAGTCAAAAAAGCCACCGGACTAGACACTAGTGTCTATGCCGATGATGTCAGAAGTGCCACCACTTTGGTTTCCCAGGACGGCAAAAATCGTTATATCGGCATCAAAGAAAGTTCGGAAGCCGTCAAGAAAACCGTTTTGGAAAAATCGCAAACCTATGTCGGTTCGACGAATATTCTAAATATCCCCTACTTTTCAGCTTTTGCTCCTCTTATCAATTCGGAAAATAATCCGGTCGGAATGTTGTACGTGGGCAGACCGGAAGTATCGATCTTACAGACGGCCAGCCGGTCAATCGAACTAACCTTCATAACGACTATTATTTTGCTAATACTGTCGATAATTCCTTCTTATTTCATTTCAAAATACATTGAAAAACAGATTAGATAATGTTAAGATCATTTTATGGTAAAAATTTTGATTATAGAAGATGATCCTTTGATGATCAGGCTTTATCAGAAGGTTTTTACGTTTGAAGGATATACGGTTGAAGTTGCTGGAAACGGTGAAGAAGGTTTAGAAAAAGTAAAAAGTTTTTCTCCAAATGTGGTACTACTTGATATCATGATGCCGAAGATGAACGGCCTCCAGGTCTTGGAAAAACTCAAGGCCAACGACGACACAAAAAAAATTCCCGTAATAATGTTGACTAATCTGGCCGGAAGTCAGGATGCGGAAACTGCCCTGGCCAAAGGAGCGGTCAAATACATTGTTAAAAGCGAATACGAACCAAAAGATGTCGTCAAAATGGTCAAGGAAATCATCGCCGGATACACACGCGACTCTGTTCCAGGGTCCAAATAACCTACTTCAAAATCGAGTATATAGTGTTTAGTATTAGAAGTTACTTAGTATCTCTGCCTCGGTTAATACACCGGTAATAATATTTATTATTGTTCCTCTTCTATCCAAAAATAAATGGGTCGGCAAAGTGGTGACGGAAAATTGTTTGGCCAAAGTGCCGTCCTGGTCAGCTAAAAAAGTAATATTATAGCCGCCTCTTTTAGAAAAAACGTCTATCTTGGCGGGCTTTTCCTGGACGGCGATGCCATTTATATTGATTCTCTCCCCGCTTTCATCTTTTAATCTGTCCAGTTGATTAATCTGTTCAATAGAAAGAGGAAACCAAGTATTTAAAAAAGTAATTAAGGTTGGCCGACCGCGTAGGCCGGAAAATTCTTGGGTAGTTTTGCCAATTAAATTATTAATACTGTTTGTTGCTGACGTTTCCGGAATATTGATAACGACGTCGACTTTTTCCCAGTTAAACTGAATCGGGAATTTTTTCGGAGTTAAATGAAAAACCGAATTAATTGGAGTGGGAAAACTAACGTTAAAGATTTGACTCATAACACCGTCGTATCCCTGGGCTTCGACCTTAAAATAATACTGTCCCGGTGGCAAGAAATAACTATAGATTCCGCGATCGCTTGTAGTCTGCGGTGAATTTTGGTTGAAAGCAGACCCGTCCCATGGATACCAGATCTGCGTCAGTTCGTCTTTTTGAAAAAGTCTGACCGAGGCGTTTTTGATTGGTTTTTGGCTGTTTTTATTCAATACCTGTCCAGGTTGAACGACAATAATGCGAGCCAAATTATCTTCTGTGACATTTCCCCCACCGTCAACAGCCTTATATTTAATCGTGTAAACTCCGGATTTGGTGAATTTGACATTTCCCGACCAGAGACCCGTCGCTACTGATTTCGAAAGGGAACTCATCGAGTCGTTTATAAAAAGATCAATTGTCGTTGGGCCTCCAGCCGCGGAAAGGGTGATTTTTTGTTCAACTCCTGTTGAGGTAACTATTGTCCCGTTTTTGTCAGGTTGCAAAATCAGAGGCCCCAAGGAAAATAAACTGGCGCCGATTAGGGGTGGAAGTCGATCAATTATTAACGTCTGTACTTTTGATGTGCCATAGTTACCGGCTCCGTCCAGAGCCCTAACTTTAATTTCATAGTTGCCGTCGTCAAAAATGGAGGGAACAAACCTGAATTCGGTTGAAGTTTGGCCGGGCGAAAGAACTTCATCAACCGGTAACCAGTTTTCACCGTTGTCGATTGAGTACTCAACAACCACTATCCTTGATTTGTCGGCGGCCCGCCCGCTTATTTCTGGCGCCTGTTCAAATGGTTTTTCAAAATCAGTCGAAACTGTTACTGTCGGCGGCAACGTATCTCTGATTTCAATAATTTTTGTGCTCGTTTTTGTCTCGGTTTTTGTCTCGGTCTTTGTCGTTGTCGTTTGGATAACAATTGGCGTCACTTCTGCGGTTGTTGTTGTTTCTGCCGTAACAAAGGATAGTTCTTCCGAAGTAGTCGCATTACCTGAACTGTCTGCGCTTTCAAGATAAAAATAATAAGTGGTATTAACTGTTAAACCAGACAAAGTTACACTATGTGAAGTTGTCAAACCTGTACCTGAAGCATTACTTCCATAGTCTGTAGTCAATCCATAATGGACAATGGAAGTTGTCTCTTCATCGGTGATCCAATTAACTGTTGCTGACGATGAATTGACACCAGAAACAGTAATTGTCTCTGATATTGTTGGTGGTGTAACGTCAGTAATCCCTGAAATCGCCGTACCTAAAGATCCTCCGCAATTTGTTGTCCCATTTCCTGATAGTACATCATTAGCCTCAACATGCCAATTTGATGATACTGCCTCACTATTACCAATAGCCGCTTGTAGAGAAAAACTCAGTTGATTACCCGATGTTAAGTTTCCATCAGAAAAAATGGCATATGATTCACTCCGATTGACATTCCATCCGGAAATAGTATGTCCTTGAAGAGTAAAATTTTCCGAAGGAACAGATACTTTAAAAAATAAAATTGGATTAGATCCGCTGTTAGTCAATGTAAAACTAAAATTTTGATTAGTGGAAGTTGGGACAGAATTTGGAGAGACGGAAGCGCTACACGATTCTAAAGTAGAGATAGCTGGTTGGGCTAAAAAAAAAGCTAAAAAAAAGAGCAAAACTATCTGGAAGAATCTCATTTCTTCATTGTACATTATATAATAAGATCAAAATGGATATTAAACCGAATTTTGAAAAAGCCGCTTATCTTAACAACTTAGGCGTTATAGAAGCCAAAAATAACAACTTAACAAAAGCCATATCCTCCTTTCGAAAAGCACTGACATTTTACCCAAACTATGAAAAATCACTATATAACCTTGGCAGTTTAGAAATTAGAGTTGGGAAATACAATAGAGCAATTAAACATTTTCGCCAACTTATCCATCTTAATAATCAAGATCCAGTCTCATACTACAAACTCGCTTACTCCTTCTTTAGGAAAGGAAACGTTCACCAAGCAGAAATGAACTACCAAAAAGCATTACAAATAAACCCTGATTACGAACCAGCGCTGGTGGACTTGGGGTCGTTGTATATGCTGACTGAATTCTATCCTCAGGCGATCAAGCAACTGGAAAAGGCTTTGCAGATTAACCCTAATAATACCTATGCAATCGGATTTGTACTCTACATTTCCCAAATAATTGTTGACTTTTCAAGAGTTGATAAATGGACAGCGGTACTAAATCGGTTAACCGCCCAAGCCCTAAAAACTGGTGAGGGGACGTTGGAAACACCTTTTCCCAGTATTGCCCGAAAGTCTGACCCAGAAGAGAATTTTAAAGTCGCCAAGTACTGGAGCAAAACCATTAAAGATTCTCTGGCTGATTTAAAAACAAACTTCTCTTTTGAAGATAGAAAAAAAGTCAAACGAAAAATTAATATTGGTTATTTATCCTATGACTTTCGCAACCACCCCACTTCCCACCTGATATTTAGTCTTTTCCGACTACATAATCGAGAAAGATTTAATATTTTTACTTACTCGTCTGGGCCGGATGACAAAAGTGTCTGGAGAAAGTATATCGAAAAAAACAGCGACGTTTTTCGAGATATCAAAAAGAAAAGCGACTTCGAAATGGCTAAGTTAATTTATAAAGATAAGGTTGATATTTTGGTTGATTTAATGGGCTATATTAAAAATTCTAAAATTGCTATTTTAGCCCTTGGCCCTTCTCCCGTCCAAGTTTCCTGGTTAGGTTTTCCCGGTACCACCGGCGCGGACTTCATGGACTATATTATTGCCGACAAAATAGTTTTGCCAGAAAAAGACATTCCATTTTACTCAGAAAAACCTTTGTATTTACCCTGCTACCAAATGTACTCTACGACTGGAAAAACTCCGAAAAATAAGATTAAAAAATCTGATTTTGGTTTGCCGGAAAAATCAATTGTTTTTACCTCGTTTAACCAAACCTACAAGATTGAAAAAGATCTGTTTTCGATCTGGATGGAAATATTAAAAGCCATTCCGGGGAGCATTCTTTGGCAACTGGAAACAAACTCTTTAGCCAAGGAAAATCTCAAAAAAGAAGCCAAAAAAAAAGGCATCAATCCGAGTCGGATTATTTTTGCAGCAAGAATACCAAGAGAGGAACACCTGGAAAGACTGACCTTGGCAGATTTAGGACTTGATACTTTTACTTACAACGGTCATACCACCACCAGCGACTGCTTGTGGGCCGGAGTGCCAGTTATTACTTTAAAGGGTAATCATTTTGCCTCTAGGGTTTCTGCCAGTTTACTTTCTACTGTTGGCCTTCCCGAGCTAATTACCCAATCAAAAGATGATTATAAAAGTCTGGCGATCAAGTTGGCTTCTCAACCGAAAGAGTTAAAAAAACTGAAAAACAAGCTCGCCAAAAATCGACTCACCAGTAGTCTGTTTAACGCCGAGAAATTTATTAAAAATTTAGAAAAATTGTATGAGAAAATATGGAATGATTATTTAAAAATATGAACATCGCCTTTATAAACTTTAACCCTCTAGTCTATGATGTTGATACTCCATATCAAAAGCCCTTAGGTGGTTCGGAGTCAGCCATCTGTTATTTGGCAGAGCATCTAGCCAAACTCGGACACAAAGTAATCTTATTTACTCGTTTTTCCAAAAAATCATTAAAGCGCGGGGTTTTTTGTCTTCCTTTTGATAAGGTACCGAACGACATTTTGGCGTCCTTGGATGTTTTAGTGGTACAGAATACCCCTTCGCACGGTTCTGAAATGAAAAAATATTTGAACGAAAAAGCAAAATTAGTTTTGTGGACCCAACATGCTCACGATCAACCGGCGGTTTCGTCTCTTTTAAATCCTAAAATCAAAAAAACTTTTGACGCCTTTGTTTTAATAAGCCGGTGGCAAATGGACTCTTACCTTTTTTCCTTCGGACTCGACAAAAGTAAATGTGTGATAATCGGAAATGCCATTGCCCCGAGTTTTGAAAATCTTTTTTCCGGTAAAGAAAATCTTATCTCCAAAAAAAGTCAACCTCCTGTCTTAACTTATACCAGCACACCATTCAGAGGTCTGGATCTTTTGATTCGGCTGTTCCCGGCAATCCGTAGGGCTGTTCCCGGAACTGTTCTTCGTGTTTATTCGAGTATGGCTGTCTACCAACTCTCTGGCAAAATTGAGGAAGAAAAATACGGCAATCTTTACCGACTTTGCCGGGAGACAGAAGGGGTGAAGTACATAGGATCGATCCCCCAGCCAAAGCTGGCTAAAGAATTGGGAGAGGTATCGGTTTTGGCATATCCCAACAGCTTTGCCGAAACATCCTGTATCTCGGTTATGGAAGCAATGGCCGCCGGCTGCCAAGTTATAACCAGTAATTTAGGTGCCTTGCCGGAAACTACAGCTGGATTTGCCCGACTAATACCCGTAAAGGAAAATTGGCATAAATATTCTGAAAACTTTATTCGGGAAACTATTGCTTTCCTTGAGCAATTTTTGGGTAAAGATAGGGGAAAAATCGGAGAAAAACTTTTTGAACAAACTAAATTCGTCAACCGTAATTGCACCTGGACAAAAAAAGCACAAGGATGGAACAAATTCTTAACTAAAATGTTTATTTAAACTATGATCTTGAATAAATTTGTCAGCAGATTTGAAACTCCCCGGGTTCAGATTAGTCGGGAAGCCTATGAAAATTTTGGCATTGAGATTTTTAGTACTGAAAAAATCCCTTTTGCCAATCGAACCGATCCTGAATTTGCCGAAAATTTGACCGAGTTACTAATCGCCCGAATTAAAAACTTACAAAAGTTGGGCCGATCCTTTCCAGATGGAATTCATATCTATGAACTGGGGGCAGGTACTGGCATTCTGGCAAAAAGAATCCTTAATCTACTCAAAAGTGAACATAAAAACATTTATAAACTGATAGTTTTACATCTCTCCGACTTTTCCAAACCAATGATTTCACAGTTGAAATCATCTGGCGTTTTCAAAAATCATAAAGGACATATTACGTTTGAAGTTATCGATGCCACCAAACCTAAATTTACTCATAAACCCTTGCTTGTTTATTTTACAAATCTGATCGATGCTATTTCTTACCAACGTCAGATTTTAATTAAAGACGGGCAAATTTTTGAATTTCTAATCCAAACTTCTTTAAAAAAAGACGCCCAAATAATAGACACTACCTCATACCCGCCCAAAATTTTGGAAGAAAAAGACATTTATCAACTTATTTTATCCCCCAACAGCAAACGTCGGTTGATCCTCACTCCTCAAATTCTTCCACTATTGGAAGAAAGATTTGAAATAGTACCGATCGCTGATATATTAAACATCAGTAATGAAGAAAAAGAAGATCTGAAAAAATTAGTCGAATCCCGAGGTAAATACCAACCTCTTGTCTTTAACTATAGTTACCATGTACGAACAATGATTAAGAAAATCATCCAAGAGCTGGAAGAGGGTGGCTTTATCTTTTTCTCGGACTTCGGCATCATATTAGGAAGATCAGAAAAACGCTTGTATCTGGAATTTGGTCTGGTGATGGCATTTAGCGTGGACTTCCCAACTATTGTTCAAGTCGCTGAAATGGCAGAGAAAGTTTACTATCTCACCTCAAATCCTCCTGGATATCCACAAGAAATGTTAATTGATAGTTTCGGCAATGATACCCAGATGGAGAGTCTATTTAAGAAAGAATCTGTTGGCGATTTACAAGAACGCGTCACAAGCTTTCTGGAAATTGTAAAAACAATTCTTTTCAAAAGTTCCGAGGGGCAAGAACAAAAGTCCGAAAAAATAAACAAACTTTACCACTCTTTAGCCAAAAAAGTAAAAAACGACTATCTATTAATCAATAATCTCGCTCTTTTTTTGCTTCAAGCCAATTTTTTTCAAGATGCTGCTCTTTATGTTAACTTGCTTCTCGAAAAGTACGGACACACGGTGGGGATTTATTACTATTTAATTAAAGGAAAAGCTGCACAGGAAAAAGGAAAGTTAGAAGAGGCCGAGAAATTTTTTAAAAAAGCAGCTGACCAAAAAAGCTTTTTGGCTAACGCCTACCTGGGAGAACTTTACTGGCAGCAAAAACGCTACCTTGACTATATCAAGACCATCAAAAACTACCTTAAAGATACTAGACGCGGGGATTATTTAAGAAGTATGGTTTCAATTGCGGCGGCCCAGGAAAAACTTTTACGCCACAAAGCCGCCAAAAAAACTTTAAAAGACCTGATCAATATCGGACGAAAGTTAAAAACACTTTCCGAAGCCGAGAAAGAATCCCTAAAACAGGCTGAGTCAGCACTTGCGCTTTGAAAGGTTTTTTAATAATCTAAATATATGCCAGGTTCATTTACCACCGATCTCACCCTTATAAAAGCCGCCGAGGCGACTACTACTGACTATACCAGCCTTGGTTCTTTTGTCTACAAAGCAGCGCTTAATGACGATCTTAAAGTAGAAGGAACTAACGCAACATATTTTAGCGCGACATCTCCCAATACTGCCATGATGCTCGCCGCCACCGCCTCCGCCAACCTTGACCTTTCCGCCTCGACTACTCACGTCTTTGTCTGGATTAAAAATATTGCCTGGCCATCCCACCAAACCAAGGCAAAACAAGGCGTTGGGTATGTAGTCTCGTCAGATTCGTCCCCAACTCTTGTAAGCCGAGTTGATACTGTCTCTGTTTCTGCCGGTGGCACAGGTTACACAGTTGGCGATACCTTGACGGTCGCCGGCGGTACTGGTACAGCCGCGACGATCAGGGTCGATACCGTTTCCGGTGGTGTCATTACGGCCGTCTCTGTTATAACCCAAGGTCTTTACACTGCCAAACCCACTACACCTAACACTGTTACAGGAGGTACCGGCACCGGAGCTTCGATCACGTTATTATTCCTGGAAGCAACATCAAATTCAAAATCCTGGTTTCTTGGAGGTAGCGACACTGAAAGCATAAGAGGTTGGACAAATTACGCCATCGACATAAATGGAACACCAGATCTTACTACTCAAAGCCCTGTTTTGACCAGTGTTGACAGGCTCGGAGTTACTGCCCGAGCCTCAGGTACAATTTCAAACAAAGTCGGAACTGTCGTCTATGACGTTAGCCGTTACGGCACAGGTTCAACCATCAATGACGGAACCGGTCGAGCTCCTGTCACTATGGCAGACTATGTTGCCTTTGATAATGCCAATGCTCGAGCCTGGGGTATTGTTGTCCAACAGGAAGGAATTTATTTTCTAGCAGGTAAACTTAACTTTGGCACTACCGGCCAGTCTGCCGAAACTATTTTCTGGGATAGAAATCAAACTTTTGTTTGGCAAGACTTCCCGGTATCAAGTAGTCATTACGAGTGGAAAGTTGTTGGTGCCAGCGGCCAAGAGACGACTTTCCAGCTTGGATCGTATAACCCTGCTACTAATCTAACTTCTAACGGATGTACAATAAGGGGATCTGGTAACGTTTCAGGAACAGCTCGTACTGATGGCGTTGCCGGTGTCGCCCACTCCAGATGGACTTTCACAGCCTCAGCTGCCAATCAGGTAACTAAGCTCTATAACAGTAACTTCACCGAGATGTTGAGTGCAGCGCTGGCCTACAATGCCATTTCCATTAATGTCACCAACTGTACAAGCTCTAACGGTTCTCCGACTCTGACGACAACAGGTAGTTTTGATACCAGCGGCATTGTTGTTGGCATGAAGGTCACCGGAACCAATATCCCGGCCAATACTTATGTTTCCTCAATTGCCAGTGCCACTTCACTGACTATGGATAAAAACGCCACCGGTGATATTGCCGGTACGGCCAACTTTACCCATAACAATGAAATTCGTGGCTGTACCTTCTCTAACTCCGGCGCCATCACCACCAACTGCTGCGTCATTGATAACTGCACATTTCAGAATGTTAAAACCGGAGCACCAATTAGTGCCAGTTATGCCATTATCGTTACCTCAACCACCGAAGGCAATCGCATCACTAACTCCAAATTTATCGCCTGCAACCGGGCTCTTAAGATTAGTGGATCCGGATCATTTACTTTTAATAATTTAACTTTTTCCGCCAATAGCTACGATATAGAAAACGCCACTAATTTTGCCACCTATGCCTCCGATACTGTGGCGGCTTCTGCTAGTACTACGCTTAACTCCGGTGGTACGGTCGGTGTCGGCCAATCTTTTACCGGGTCAGGAGGTTTTCTTTCCGCGGTCAGGTTTTTCCTAAAAAAAACCAACTCACCGACTGGTAATGCCGTGGCAAAAATTTATACCCACTCAGGCACCTATGGCACTTCATCAGTCCCAACTGGTACGGCCTTAGCTACTTCAGATAATCTTAATGTTGCCTTACTTTCAACGACACAGGCTCAAGTGCCTTTAAATTTTTCCGGAAGTAACAAAATATCTCTAATCAATACCACTAATTACGTCGTCACTTTAGAATATTCAGGCGGTGACGGATCAAATAATATCCAGGTTGGTTATGAAACAACCAATGGTCACGGAGGCAACTATTCGACATATAATGGAACCACTTGGACGGCTGATTCAGCCAAAGACGCCAGTTTCTATGTTTTCACCGGAGCGGAAATCGTCGTTAATGCTACTGCCGGAAGTAACCCTGGGACATATATATGTACGGCCGGTACTTTTGATACCACGAGCTGCTACAGTTACAATGCCAACACATCAACTTTTGTCGACGAAACAACTGATATTAATAGCGCCGGCGCCAATGATGTTGCCCTGGTTCCAATCCAGGCCACAACTCAAGGTGATCTCATTTACTTTGGCCATAACCTGCAGTTTGACGGTGTCACCCTCAACATCGGTACGGCCGGAAATTATTCAAACATTACTCTTAACTGGGAATATTATAATGGTTCCACCTGGACAGCCTTGACTGTGACAGACACCTCAAACAGCTTTAAAACTTCCGGAACCCAAACAATTAGTTTTACTAAACCGAGCGACTGGACTATCGCTTATGCAAATTCAGTCTGTAGGTTTTGGATCAGGGCTAGAACTTCCTGGTCAGCCAGCCAGTCTGTCACGACCGCTCCTCTAGCTACTCAAGGTTTTATCGCCGACACGACTATCAATAACAGCGTCACGGTTGCCCTGTCAAATATTGTCACCGGTTCTCGTGTGACGATTTATCAAACAAGTAATCCAACCAATGTTCTAAACCAAACCGATTTAACTGTCGGAACAACTGTTTCTTTCGGTTATAATTACCTTGGAGATTTAGATATTACCGTTAGAGTTCGCAAATCATCCAGTGCACCAAAGTACCTACCATACGAAACAACCGGAACCATTGAAGCTACTGGATTTTCATTAGTTGTTAATCAAATTACTGACACGATTGCTTAATATGATTAAAGACGATTTTAAAATTGATTTTGAAAATAAAAAAATATCTTATACAAATAATTCTAATAAAAATGTCTACACTGCCCAGGAACTTTATTCTTATATTCAAGATCTATTTGACGAGCCTGTCAATCTTAAATATGATATTCCCCTCGTCGCCAAATCAAAAACTAATTTTAAACTTATTAATGGTTGGAGACTAGACAAAAATTCTCTTAAATATTTAAAAGGAAATATTGAATAAAAACAGAGAAAAATCCGCGTAAAAGTGGATCAAATCGCGGCAAAATGTATCAATTTTCGACATGCTCTTGACAAACTGTTTAACTCATACAATAATGAATTTAATACAAGAATATTTATAGTATTGTATATATAAGAAAACCGATTTATGTCTGATCAAATTCAAGTAGTAACTAACACTCCGTCAGCCAATAATTACGAACTTTTTAATGTTTATTACGGCGCTGATAACCGTCAAAAAAGGATTGAATGGGTCACCGGTGGTACTGGAAGCGGTGTCGCCACAGTAAACCAACTCTACTCTGCTCTCCAAAATCTTTTTGACGAACTCACCCAGATGGACGACGGCGTACCAATGAGCGCCCAGACCCCGACCGAGTACACTATCGGAATCATTGACCCGGGAGACAAAGACCCTTGGTTTATTGACAGAACTACAGTTGAACACTTAAAAGGCGGCGCTTTAAAAACTGCATCTTGGGCGAGAAATGATGACGGTACCGGGGGAACAGATAACATCGGGATAATAAAATTAACTGTAACATCAAACACGATGGTTGCTGCTGATATCGGATATACTATTACTGCTTCAGCTGGAGCATCATCTACAGGAACTCTTTTAGCTATTCAAAATCAAGGAAGTGGAAACGCTATACTTTGGATCCGCCCCACTAATGCAGCTGCTTCAAATAGTTTTGCTGCTTCCTGCACCCTGACTTCAGCAAGAGGCGCTTTTACCGCTACCTTAACTTACGATGTTACTCCACCTGGCGTTACTTGGGAAACCGGAGAGTCACTTTGGGCAAACGTCTATACCCTAGGTACAATCGAAGCCAACACTCATATCTATATCCAACAACAAACCAATACACTATTAGTTAGATATTCATACGTCGATGATAGCAACACTGATTGGTGGGGTGACGGACATATCGATGTTTTAGTTTGCGTTAAAGAAGGTGGAGATGGTACAACTCCTGGAGAAATAGATGAAGGAGTAATCACAGTCTATGCCCGCCAATATTCAAAAACTTATTCATACTACATTGTGGATCTAACATCAGGTGGACGAAACCCGATCCCGCTTCAAACTGGTAAAGACCTTGATAACCAAACAGGGTATGGTAGATTCACTGCCACTAGTACGGCAAATTTTGCCGTCAATGATGTCTTGTATAAGGACTCTGTTAGTTATGCCAATATAAGAGGTGTAATTACTTCAATCGATACCGGCAATAGCTATATTTATTACTATCTGATTGGTGACCCAATTGTCAATATTGGCAACGATACGATTATAAACTCTGGGACTGGTACATGTACAGCATCGGCAGTAACAACTGCTGGGCCTGCTGCCCTTTCCAATAATCCAGTAATAACTTTTGGTGGATTCACGACCGGTGGATCTTATGATATTAATGAAGATGGAACTATAGAAAATTATTCAATTTCTATTGACTGCGGTGGTACTGCACCTAACCAAAATCTTTTACCAAGCGTCTACGAATGGACAAAATATATCACCAGACGGGGAAATTCGACAGATATTGATTCGGGAACACCAGTACAACAAGGTCAGTTTTATATAGGAAGCGATTACAGATTAAAATATAAAGGCACGCTCACCGCTACCGTTGCAGTTGGAGACAAACTCACACAAGAAAATACCGGTGCAACAGGATATGTGGTAAATGTTAATTCTACTGATAAAATAGTTATTGTTAGAAACTCCCGAGGGACGTTTACAACCGGGTCGGCGACCGATCGCACCGTAACGGCAACAAGCGGAGGCAATTTTGAAATGGAAACAGCGGCTGGTGCAACTGCAACAGCAATTACACCAATAGCTGCTGCATCTTTTGGTACTTTCGCCGGAGGCAAATTTTTCTGCGCACCAGGTATCGTTCTAACAAATTATCGAACTTCGGACACAAATAACTTTCAGCTTACCGATGATGATGGTAATGTTGTAACCGCTCCTTTGAAAGCAACAATAACTGTCGGTAACACGAGAGCCGGTGATAAAATCGCCGTCTTTAGGCTGACTGGTTCTGGCGCAGATATTAAAAAAACACCCAGCGGAAGTCCGGCCAGAGGAGCTTATAATGCCACAGTTCAGTCTGCAGGAGCAACGACCATTATTTTAAGCGACCCGCTCGCAAGTGATGAACCGGGCAAATCAGACGGAAGTATGACAAGTATAAGATTAGTTGATGTCAGTGCTAATAAAGAGTATCGATTAAGATATTCAACTTGGACAAACAGCGGTGCCAGCACCCCAAACGCAGACATTACTCTGGCTAGTCAAACAGGTTTAGTTGCAAGCGGAACAGATTCAGACACATTGACTGACTCCGGAACATCCTTTTTAACGACAGTAAAAGTGGGAGATTTAGTCAGAAATGTTACCGAAGGTGTAGTTGCCTATGTCACGGTGGTTGTTTCTGATACCGAGTTAACAACGACTCCTGTCACCGATTGGACTGGTGATTCATATGAAATAAATACTATTCCAGTGGCGACGACAACTTCTGACACATGGTATTTGCCTTTTATCGATGTTTATGAAACCACCGGAGATAACACAACACCTGGTACTGAAGCAGTTCAAATAACCCGTGCAACCACTGACGCAATCATTTACTTTAGGGTACGCGCCAGACAAGCCGGCTCGATATTACCTTTTGAACAGGACGGAAATGTAACAGGAACAACATCGGCATCAGTAAGCGTTGTCCGCACCAGTGATTCAATATTTGTACCATAATCTATGGCTGATAAAACTTATAAAAGTTATGAAATATCTCTCTCGACAAATGTAGGAGTTGTAACCTTTTTGGCAAGAAATAAAGCGGGTAATATTATTTTTCGAGCAGTATCGGAAAAAAAATTAAAACAAGCAATTGATGATGCTTTAGAATTAAAAACCCATCAGGCTGAAGAGCTCGCCAAAGAAAAAAAAGCCCAAGAAATTGCCAGTAAAAAGAAAAAGACCTTAGAAGCTAAAATAAAAAAAGAAAAAGACCTTGCGAAGAAATTAAAAGAACAACAACAGCCACCTATTGACCGTGATTCATCTGGAAAATTTGTTAGCAGAACACAAGCCGTAGCCGATGACTCTCAAAAGCACCAAGAACCAAAAAAGTCAAGCTTTTGGGAAAAACTAAAAGGCTAATCTTACTAATATCAAATCCACAAATATCAAATGATTATTGAATAATAAATAATTAATCTTCAATAATTAAACCTTCTTAACAATTGAGGAAAAAATTAAAACAAATTCTTGAGCCTTTTTCCATAAATTTCTAAGTTTTTCTTTGTATTCTGGTAAAACAACTGATAACATTCTTAACCAGTGGGTGGTTTCTTTAGATTCCTTTTTACAAATACTAATTTTGTTTTTAAAATCTTTTCTTGAATCACTTCCATTGGCTTCCATATAATTTGCTCCTACTGAAGTAGAACTTCTTATTAGTTGTTTTATTAAAGATTCGTTGATAGAGTTTAATCTTATATTTTTGCAAAAAATCAGAACATTCTCACCAAATCTAGCAGTTCTTTCTTCTAAATCAAACTTATGTTTAGTCTTATCATTAATCATTTGTTTTTTGTGATTCAATTGTTATTTATAATTTGTCATTTATTATTATTTTTGTCAACGGACTATATCCTACAAATCAATTAATCTAGCCCATCATAACAAGAATACTAACCCTTTAGGCTATCTAGAAACTATTAATACGTTGACTAGTAAAATTAATGTATAATATTTAATATGAATCCTACCAACTCAATTCCTCCCATCACTAAAGAAGAAGCACTCAAATATGACAAAACAGCTCTCCAGACTGATATTGAAAGACGGAAAAAAAATATCGAGCTTTTTAAAGGTGAAATTAATAAAGAAGAAGCGGAGATACAGCGACTCTTCCAAATAATTGCTATAATAGATGCTAATAAATGAGTAAAAAAATCAACGTTAATGTAAATCCTACTTATAATCCAGAAACGGTAATCATCCAACGCTCCTTTGGAGTAAAAGACCTAAAAAAATATCTTGAAAAGATAAAAAAAAATATCGAGGTTTTCAAAGAAGCGATTGGCAAAGAAAAAACCGAGATGAAAAGGGTGGAAGGAATGATCAAAGTCCTAAAAGATGATATCCGCCAGGCAAAACAGTTCAAACTCCTCAAAAAAAAATGATAGAATTTTTATATGGTTTCCTACCGCTTAATCCGTGAAAATGGCGATCCCCAATCTGATTTTAAAAGAATTATTGACTATCTTCTCACCTTTGTCGGTGATATTACGATCGAAAGATTAAATGAAAAATCCGTCGTCATTGGTTATTCGGAGACGCCAATGGTCGCCGGTTTAAAAATAGATAACAACGGTGAAATTATTTTGGCCTGTGAAGATCGTGATGAAGTCTCGGTGAACTTGATTAAAAACGTTACTGGTAGAATTGGCCGCCGGATCTTCAGTACAAGGACAAAATCATTCTTAGTCAATGACCCTAATTTACTTGAGGCAACTCCTACTCATGCCGACCAGAAAGTTTTATCAATCATTAAAAAACACGGACTAACTCCCCTCTTTCTTTACAGAAACAGTTTCACATTTTTTGCCAAGGATAAAATAGGCAAGATTTTTTTAATAAATCAGGATTTGTTAAGACATTTAAGCGAACAACCTGAAAAAAAAGTTTCTAAAAATGATTTTTCCATTCCAGTTGCCGTCGATATAGGTCATTTTGTGGCTATTTATGACCGAGGTTTAATTCCCCTTTCCTTTTATAAATGCCGTGAAAACGCTACTAATATCTTTAATTTAAACGGCCTAAGTACTAATCCTTTTAAAGAAAGCGTCATTATAGAACCGATCTATTTTCACCTTGATCTGCCGAATCAAAATTTTATTCAAGGAAATTCGCCGCCCGGAGTCGAAATAAAAAAAGGGCAAAGCCTGCAAAAAATTTTGAAATTAAAAGACTATCTTGTTGTTAAGATCGGTCGAGAAGTTCACTTTGAAAAAAAACGCGGAAAACTCCTACCTAAATTGACGATTTCAATTTTTTTAGACAACTAATATGCCAGCAATAGCCGCTTTAACTTTTAAAAAATACGAAAGGATCATCCAGGTCGATGCGGACCAGACATCATTGGATATTCAGGATCTATTAAACCAAATAAGATTATACGAAGAACAACTGATAAATCTGGACTACGGAACAATTGCCAACGCTTATGGTAAACAGCCATTAGGTGGAGGTACTTATATCGGAATTACTCTGGAATTGATTAATAACTGGCGTCTGGCTTTTGAAGCGCGTCCACCATCAACTTATATTTTATGTACTGTTTCCGGAGGAAATCTTGTGGCAATAAACGATTATGAAAACAATCCAATCTACCCGACTGCATTTACGCAGGTTGTCATCGCCCAGTCATCATCCCCAACTATCATCCAGGCGCCATCTGACTATGCCGCTTTATACATGCTTGAGTCTTTGCGCGGTAAAAACAGATCTCTTGGAAATATCTGGTACTGGAATCCAACATCGGGAAATGATAGTAACAACGGAACAACGCCGGCAACAGCTGTCCAGACTTTTGCCCAGGCGCAAACATTATCGGCAAACGCCGGAGGAGTTGGCGATATTATTTTTGCTCTCGCCACCGCAGGCGCTGGTGTTACGGTCACTACCCCATTAAACATTACTGTCCCTAACTTAAAAATCAGAGGTCCTGGTTATCTATTTAAACTTGCAGGAACAGTCGGATCACCTACAGTAACAGTCTCTGCAGATAATGTTGAACTCTCGGGATTTTACGTCACAACCCAAGCAACCGGATCAGATAACGCCGTCACTATTATCGGTGACAATGCCAACATTGAAAACTGCTGGATTTCTAACGTCCGTGGAAGCGGTATTAGTATTGCTGGTTCGTTGGAGACGGCTTCGGCGCGAACAAGAATTGAAAAATCAGTCATTGAAAACTGCGGAAATGCCAGTGGTAATGGAATTACGATTGGTGACTACACAACTCAAACAATGATCGACACCTGCATTATTTCTGATAGTCCCAACGGCGTCTCAATTTCCGGAAGCAACAGCGCTGATAATATTTTGGAAAATAACCTCATATACAATCACGCTGGATATGGTATTACAATTGCCGCCGGGCCTTTGCGGACTCACGTCAGGCGCGGGCACACTTTTTCCAAAAATACCAGCGGCGACACCAACTATCCTGCCGGCTATGATACGTTTGTCGAAACCCAGGCTGGCGGACTCAACGAAACGCAGGTCGCCAATGCAGTCTGGAATGCGGCTATCTCCGGTTACACTGGTGCCGGAACTACAGGAAAAACTCTCAAAGACGCCAAAACAAAAGCCACTTTGGCGTCACTCAAGTAATAATCCAAATTTCTAATTAACCTAATTGACCTAAAAAATGTCCAAGTACCAATTGGGTAATTGGGAAATTATTTAGATCAATTAGAAATTAGGTTAATTAGGTCAATTTAGTTAATTATCCTATTGCATTTTGTTCTGACAGTATTATATGATTAATTAATACTTACAAATTTAAAAAAACCTGAGGAGGTGAAAAAATAAATGTTCGGACTCGATACTAAAGAAATTATCTTAATCGCAGTTGTCTTATTAGTCCTTTTCGGCAGCCAGAAAATCGTTGAATTCGCCCGCGGTTTGGGTGAAGCCAAAAAAGAACTCGGCAAAGTCAAAAAAGAGTTAAAAGATGACTAAATATCATTTAAAATTTAGAAGGAGGTGAAAATATATGTTTGGAAATATTGGTTTAACTGAACTGTCACTTATTAGTCTAATTATTATTGTTCTTTTTGGCGCGAAAAAAATTCCTGAATTTATCAGGGGTATTGGTCAAGCCATCAAAGAGTTTAAAAAAGCTTCAAAGTAATAAATTCTTAAGTTATGAAAAAAGACACACTGCCGCTTCAGGCAGCCATCACCCAATACATGCCTTATCTAATAGAAATTAGAAAAAGACTTCTTTTTATAGTGGCTTTTTTTTTGATTGGAGCTAGTGTTGGCTTTATTTTTTTCGAACCGATAATTAAAGCAGTGATGAAATTTTATAACCTTAAGGGTCTGAATATCGTCTTTACCTCTCCATTTCAGTTTATCAATATATCCATAAACTCGGCAATAACAATCGGAATCATGACAGCCTTTCCATTGATCATCTATCAATTAATATCGTTTTTAAAACCCGCTTTGAGAGAACAAGAATACAAACTTCTTCTATCTTCTATACCTGCCAGCCTTTTTTTATTCATTGCCGGCTTTGGCTTTGGCAGCTGGATGATGAAATTCGTCGTTTCAATCTTTTCCAGGCAGTCAAGCTCTTTAAACGTCCAAAACCTTTGGGATATCGAAAACTTCTTGCAAAATATCTTTATGACGTCTCTTTTCATGGGAATTCTCTTTCAATTTCCAGTTATTATGACGCCATTAATACGCTTGAAAGTGATTAAATACCAAACGCTCGTCGACTCAAGACTGACAATTTATTTGGCACTTTTGATTCTGACTGTTTTGATGCCGGCGACAGACATTGTTTCCGATGCTTTGATTTTTTTTCCACTTGCTTTTTTATTTGAAATTACCTTATTATTAAATAGGAAATATCGATAGGAGGTGATATTAAATTTATGTTCCAAAATATCGGCACAACAGAAATCGTCATAATCTTTGTCGTCATCATAATATTTTTTGGAGGAAAAAAGATACCTGAATTGGCAAGAGGAATAGGAGAAGCCATTCGCGAATTTAAAAAATCCGCCAAAGATGATGACAAATGATCTCTTTGAAGATAAAATATTTATAGCTATTTTATTACCATTAATGGCGCTTATGGCGCCATTTTTGGTCTGGCCAATTGAATATTTTCTCCCCTACCCTTACCTCATCGAAGAATTAGTTAAAGTAGTGTTTATCCTTTTTATTTTAAAAATACCGGGCAAGATGAAGCAGATAAAACTGGCAGCCATGATCGGAATATTGTTTTCTTTGTCAGAAACCATTCTTTATCTTTTTAATTTTTTTATGACAGACTCGCTTTCCCCTATTTATTTGCGTTTTATCCTGACGGCTGTTTTACACTCCCTAACAATGATTACCATTCTTATGCCGACTTTCGTCAATAAGAAGCTTTTGCCATTAGGAATAATAATTGCGGTTTTAATCCACTATCTTTATAACTTATTCATTCTTTGAGATAAATTCGGAAGAAACCCAACCAGTGCCATCTGTAAGTTCTATCTGTGTCCAACCGTCTGTTTCTTTGACAAACGTAAATTTATCACCTGTTTTAGCCTCGCTGATGACCTTTCCTTGAGGTGTTTCCCTGATTCTGAGGATATCCCCTTTCAAGTCTATCACTGTCACAAAAACAGGGGGTTTTTCTTCTGTTACACCCAAGACATTGTCTGGAATCGGACTGATGGTTTTTTCCTCAGTTTGAGCAATAACCTTAACTGGATTTTGATTGTAAGTAACTGCCTTAAATACGGCAAAACTGGTCAAAAACGAAACAAGCGAACCAAGGACAAAGAAAATACTGGCGAATCTAATTAATTCCCCCCGTCCCAGTCCATGTCCTATTTCGTTTTTTGGCAGAATTTTGAGTTGTTTCTTTTTTTTGGTTTTTGGTTTTTCAGTTAACATTTCTTTTGGTCGCAAAACTCTCATATAGATAACTAAGAAAACAAATCCAGCGACCATAATTATGATCAACCCCCAAACAGCCACAGCCTGGGCGCCACCGACGAATCCGGCCATCGAGCTAAAAGAGCCTGACTGGGTAACCAAATCCTGCAGTTTGTCAATTTGATCTCGGACTGACTTTAAGGAGATCTGGGCTTCATAATAATTTTTTATCTTAGCCTCAGGTGTGATGGCGGATTTTTGGTCGGCAAGAATTTTGTCCAAAGCAACGTCTATATTGCTTTTTATTGTTACTCCCTGGCCAAAAAAAGCGGTTTTAGCCAAAGGTTTACTCAGTTCTTCTGCCTGACGACGCAAACTCTCAATGCTCTCTGTACTTATCGCCCAAATATCCTGGACCCTGACCGAAACGACTTTTGAATCATATGGAGCCAACGTAAATTCTCCCTCAACATAAAGTTGTTTTTTTTCGACATCATAGTTGACCTTTAAACCTTCGTCAAAACTAATAATGTCTTCTTTTTTTATCTCGGCTGGTAGATAATATTTCAAAGGCACTGCCTGGCTTATTCGCGTTGACGGATTGGTCAAAAGGGTTTTAAAAATGACGCTTCCCTCTTCAAGCCAGCTGTTGCTGAAAGGCTTACTGGATTTTTTTGCCAGCAATTTCTTATTGGCGTCTATAGTCGCCTTTATCGACAAAATTCTATTTTTTAGTTTCTTAGCGAGGCTGTCTTCCGGAAGCGAGGAAATAATTGTGATTGACTTTGGTAACCGATTGACCTTTGCCAAATTTTCAGCCATGACGTTAGTTTTTTTCTGAATATCGGAAAGCTGGTATTTCTTCCAATCGGCCAAAAGACGGTCGGCATCTGACGAATAAAGGTCAAAGGTATCAGCGAGTTGTTTTATTTCGTTGATTTTCCCATAAAGAGTTTCTTTACCAGGTGCGTCTTTAGCCGAACCAAGCGTGTCAATAAAACTGTCCAGTGAATAATTCAGACTATTAATATCTTCCAAAGCCATCTTTGACTTTTCATCAACTCTCAACTCGGTTTGAATCATGGCAACTCTACCTTTCAAGGCTTCAGCTTGGGTATTGATATTTTCAGCAACAGGTAAGTTCCAAAATCCACTGATTTTCTTGGCATTGTCGGCAATTGATAGATTAAGATCAGCCACTTCTTTTAGGACCAAACCGATTTTCTTTCCTTCCAAATCTTTCCATTTAATATCAATCATTCCTAATTTGCTGTCCATCGAATAACTATCGGCAAAAAGCTTTGTCAATAAAAGTTGTGATTGGTTTAACTTTGATTCCAGGTTGACATCAGGTTCTTCTTCCAAGAAATTTTTTATAACTGGTTTGTTGGCCAATTTTTCCAGAAGAGACTGATTGTATAAGACTTCGTTTTTTAAACTGTCAACGTCGGATTTCTTGGCAAATGAGCTCGTATCAACAGTGTAATTATTGGTCGTATTATTTGTGGTACTCGTTGATCCGCCGCTTGTCAAAGTTCTGTTAGAACTATTCCAGATGTTAGCAATCAGGTCCCCGAAAGAAGTCATTGTCCTCGTTGTATAGTTCCAGATATCCGATGGTAATGAGCCGAAATTAGATAGAGTTCGACCCGAATATCCCCAGACTGCCAATGCTATGTCAGACGCTGAAGGAACGATATTTTGCAAAGCTTGGCCAAAACTACCTGATTGAGTATGAGAAGCTCTTGGCTCGTCCCAGACTGCGTTGGCGACGTCAGTTTTTGTTAATGCCGAAGTTGTCGCTTCGATCTTAAAGCTTTTATCGAGACAAAGATAGTCACTACCAGCTAAACAACATACTTGAGACCTGTAAAGACCAGCTGCACCTGTCGCCTCAACTGCATAAGAATACCAACCGTCTGTCTCACTATCCATAAGATCGCCATTAATAAAAATGTCTCCATTCGGATAACGACTTGTTAATCTACATTCGGCTGATGAAATCGGGTCATATGAATCGTCGTACAAAAACTCACCAACTGTGCAGGTTGTATCCTTATCACACTTCTGATATTCATTATAAGCAGATACTGAATTTAGATTACCAATAAGCACTAAAACAATAAAAACCGCGCTGATTGTTACGAACAGTTTAGGGTTTTTCATGTTTAAGGCTTTGTTATTAGTAAAATAATCATATCATTATCATTACATATGATATACATTTATAATAAAGAGAGAAAAATACTTTGTCAATAGGTAAATTTAAGTGTTTATCTCTTCAAAATAGTCTATCTTTAACTTTATTTATGTTTATATTGTCATGATAATTACCTCTTGACATGATGAAAAGATTAAGATATGATTATTTTGACTATGAAAAGTTTCTTTTACGCCAAATCGCAAGTTTTAAACGAACAAATTTCCATAATTGAGGATTTGAAAAAAGCAATTTTACTTAAACCTTTGTCTCCTAAGGAAAAAACTAAACTACGATGGTTTGCTTTAATAAAACGAATCCATTCTTCATTCTTAATTGTCAATAAACCAGTAACTCTAGAAATAATAAAAAAATTATTTTCAACAGGAGGAAAAACAAATTTAACTTACCTTGAAAAAGAAGTCCTTAGTTATAAAGAAGCTTTAGATTTTTTATATCAAAACTGGTTGGTCAACAATAAAACTGTCACGCCCGAAGAGCTCATTCACCTTTACAAGATTGCTTTTAACAAAAAATTAGCGATAAGTTATGATAATCTTGAAGAAAGCCTCAAATACTTCCAAATAAGCACAGAGCATCCAATAATCCAAGCCTCCCTGGCTCTAATTATCATACAAACTCTCCTTCCTACTACGTCTGAAAATGAACTATTTTCTTTTTTGGTATTTTTGCTTTTTCTTTACAAAAACGGCTATGATTTTCGTCGTTTAGCAGTTCCAGAAGAGTATTTTTTTGAAAATACGAAAAAATATAAAGAGGTTTTTTCGACGTCAGTTAAAAAACAAAATTTAACCGACTGGCTCGAATACATCAGCCAAGCCATAAGCTACCAACTACAAAAAACCATTAGAGACATAGATTTTAAAGAAAAAGATGATCAGATCAATATAAATTTTTTCGAATTAAACGAGAGACAAAAGAACATTCTGTCATTATTCGACAAGCCCGATAACAAAATCAGCAACAAAACTGTCATGAAACGATTCAAAATTTCTTCTGTAACAGCGTCAAGAGACCTGTCTAAGTTGGCAAATTTAGGACTTCTTTTGACAATCGGAAAAGGCAGATCTACCTACTATATAAAAGTGTAATTAAAGAAAGAATCTTCTCTCCGAAAAATAACATAACTAGTAGACCAAAAACAATAAATGGACCAAAAGCAATCTTGCTTTTTAGTTTCTTTTTATTCAAGATCATTAAGAAAATCCCAAAAATTGCGCCCGTGACAAATGCAATATATAGAGCAATATAGCCGTATTTCCAACCTAATAAAAATCCCATAATAGCCGATAAATAAACGTCTCCAAGTCCCATCGCCCGTTCCTTTGACAGATTATAAATAATGTATATAGGACCACTGACAATTATGGCAGAAGCTATTAAAAAAGGCAGACGTGGAATTGACTGAAAGTTGTACAAAATGGAAAAAATAGATAAAGCAATGAGAATATAATCAGAAATAAGGTGATATTTTAAGTCGGAAAAAAAGATAACTATTAAACACGACGCGATCCCGAAAAGAATTAGCAGTCTTGAAAATTGAAAATTGAAAATTGAAAACTCAATGAAAATTACTGCGAACACTATTCCGGTTAATAATTCTACAGACGGATATTGAATGGATAATTTCTTGTTACAACAACGAGCTCTACCTCTCAAAACAAAAAAAGAAATTATTGGAATCAAGTCGTACCAGGCAATCTTTTTTTTACAGTAGTCACAGTGAGACCGACCTGTGATTGATTCCTCGTGGGGGAGCCTATCGATTAAAACATTTAAGAAAGACCCAACAGCAGATCCGAGTATAAATAGAAAAAGAGTGGTCATTATATATTGACAACGTCTACAAATGAATTTTTGTCTTTAAACGGTCCGATTAAGGCAAAATTTAGACCCTTAGCAACAAATATCTGTTTGGCCAGAATTAATATCTCTTTGCTTGTCACCTTATCAATCTTTTCTATAACTTCTTGGGGCGTTTCAACTGTGTTAAGAAGGAGCTTTTTATTACCAAAAAAAGAAGCAATATTAGCCGAATCCTCAAGAGAAAGGAGCAAACGGCCTTTTATAAGCTCTTTGGCGCGTTTTAGTTCGTCTTCCTTAATCTCGCCACCAATAATCTTCTTGTGCTCTTCAAGGATCGTTCTAATGGCTTCCTTGACCTTGTCTAAATCAATAGTGACACCGGCCTGAGTGACAATGTTTCCACAGTCATGATAAAGTTCAGCTCCGGTTGAAATATAGTAACACAGTCCCCGCCTCTCTCTAACCTGCATAAATAAGCGAGAAGACATTCCTCCGCCTAAAATAGCTGATAGAACATTGAGGCTGTATTTTCTATCATCTTTAAAAGAAAAGGCTCGAAAACCTAAAGTCAGGTGAGCCTGCTCGGTTTTTTTGTACTTAACAAGAATTTGCGGACTAGCTTGACTCTCCTTAATAGGAATAAATTTATCAAGCTGGCCGTTTTTCCAATCCTTAAATTTTTCTTCCACAATCTGTAAGTATTTCTTAGTGTCCTTTAACCCACCCGCTAAAATTAATACCGCATTTTCCGGATGATAAAGATTTTTTATATAACTGACAAACGTTTCCCGATCAAATTTAGCGACAGTTTCTTTTGTTCCGGCAATATCAAACCCAAGTGGATTGCCTTTATAAAGAAGCTCTTCAAAAATCTCCCCTACTTTGCGTTGCGGCGTGTCTTCATACATATTAATTTCCTCGCTTATTACGCCTTTTTCCCTTTCAATTTCTTTTTTATCGAGGAGCGGGTTTAAAACCATATCGGAGATTACGTCTATTACTGTTGGAAAATGCTCGACCGTAGATTTTATCCAATAACCAGTATGGTCTTTTGAGGTAAAAGCGTTGAAAACTCCGCCCTTTCCCTCAATAGTCGAAGAAATAATAAACGAATTTGAATATTTTTTACTACCCTTAAAAGCCATGTGTTCAAAAAAATGGGCAACGCCGTTATTTTTTTTGTTCTCATAACGACTCCCGGCCCCGATCAAAAGCAAGGTTGTCATGGTTGGAAAGGTTTTTGTATCGATAAAAATCACGCGCAAGCCGTTTTTTAGAGTGAAAAATTCTGGTTGCATTTGTTAATTATAGACTAATTATTACGGCGCCGGAGGCGATTAATAATATGGCAACTGCCTTAAATAAAAGAACGCTTTTTGAAATTTCTTCTTTTATATATTTGGGAAAGAATCTGCTTATTAATGTCGAATAGACCAATATTAATAAAGGTTGAGTACCATTTAGCGCTACAACCAATGAAACCGGACCGGCTCCAACGGAAAGTGTGAAACTGCAAATCGCCAGAAAACCCATAAAACCTCTCAATAGAATGAGCAAAAACGAACGGAAATTGGTAAAGGTTTTTTTGGCTTCAATAGAAACCTGTTTATTAACGAGTAGTAATAAAAATAACGGCAATGCCACTAAATAACCGACTACCTGGACTGTCAAAGGCTGCCAATAAAGCATCGCCTGCTTTGACAAAACATTTCCTATCGAAGAAAATAAAGCTGCCAATAAAGCAAAAATATAAGCTCTATTAATACCTTGCTTCGCTTTCTTTCCCTCCCAGGTCGACATGATCGCACCGACAACAATTAAAATAATCGCCAACCATTTGAAAACCGAAAGTGATTCTTTTAAAAAGAAAACCGCTAAAAGAGCGTTGAAGATTGGATTGGTAAAAAATATGGCGATTACCCGGGAAACTTCGCCTGTTGTCAAGGCTTTCCACCAAAAAATCCACATCAAAAAATAGGCCATACTGGCAATAAAAGTCCAAAGTAGCCCCAAGTTTAAGATAAAAGAATTACGGATAAAAAATGCCACTATGGCAAAGAAGATTAAATAAACGATATTAATAACAACCGCAAAAGAATAGATACTCTTATATTTCTTAGAAACAAAGTATTTGTCAAAGACATTTGTGATTGAAAAAAAATTTACCGCTAGAAACGTATAGAATATCCACGACATATCTGCTGATTATATCAAAGTTTTCACGGGGAGACTCTTTTTTTCAAGAGTGACAAATAAAAAGAACTGTATGACAGCCAAAATTAACGGACTGTAGCGCAAAGCAAACAGATCATTAAACTCAAAAGCTATAAAAAGACATAAAAGACAACCAGACACTCGGCCAATATTTAAAAAAATCTCGCTGTCAAAAATATAGCTGAATCTGATTTCTTCCCTATTAAAAGAATCTAGATCGATATTTTTCATCACGAGCGGCATCGCTGTTAACCAAAGAAAGTTTATGATCAACCCATTTAATAATGTAAATAATATCACGACGTATTTTTGAAAAAACAATGCCAACAACAAAGAAAGGACAAAATTAACAATAACAAAGAAAATAAAATACTTTTTATGGTCACCGATCTTTGACTTTCTTCCGTAGTAGTAAATGAGAACGGCAGAAAGTATTGAAGACAAGGCGGTTAAAGTCCCCAAGATTCCTTCGTTACCAAGAAGGGACAGAATCAATAAACTGGGAATGAAAAATGACAACCCTTCAACAAGACCTAGCCCCAGATGAACTAATCTTTTTTTCTGCCAGGCAGCTGATGGTCGATTAATCAAGAGTTTTTTAATTTTCGGGGTTGAGAAACTATTCTTTAAAACCATAAAACCTGACATTGTAATCAAGACAAAGGCTGCTGTGACAAGTAATTGGTAAGAAAGACCAAAGACTATCAGCCAACCAACTGAAAAAGTCACCACCAAGCCAACTAAAGTCGCATAAGAAAAAAGTAAACCTAAAAAATAACTTCTATTTTTTTCGTCCGTTTCTTTTATGGTAAGATAGTTTCTGTTTGACCAGTAAAAACCAGTACCAGCTCCAAGTAATACCCCCATTATTAAAAAACCTAATAAAGTGTTATTTTTTATAAAAACAATTAAGACTACGCTTACAGATATAACAACCGAACCAAAAAAATACAGTTTGTTAATCTTAAATTTTTTTAGCAACAGACCATTTATATAAAAAATTATTGGCACCATCATAAACTGTCCCATCCGAAAAAAAACTAAAGAAGAAAGATTATTATTATTTCTCCAGATATAAGCATTAATAAATATGGAAATAATCGGATAGGCTGTTGAGTAGAGAAAAAATGAAATTAATAACTGCCTCATCTGAGAAGATAGAGACTTGAAATGAAATACCTCTTTCTTAAAGATGCTTAACATAATTAAACTAGCAGATAAACTCCGACAACGGCGATAACTGCGGCGAGGATTTTTCTTAATAGATTTTCTCTTTCATTCATAAAAAACCCCCCAAGTAAAACAGTGAATAATGTCGAAGTTTGTATTACAGGAATAACCCGGGTGGCCTCACCAAAAGAAAAGGCCTTAAGCTGTAAATAATAACCTAGAACATTAAAAAAGGAAAGTAAAACAATTTTCCAAGAAGAAATCTTTATCTCTCTTTTTATATCGTTAAATTTGATATATGGAAAATAAAGTATGACCATAGGCAGAGTCCATACAAAAACATTGTAGATCTCTGGTTTAAAAAATAATGCACCCTTTTTGTCAAGAGCCCAGGCAACTCCGAGAAGAAAATTAGCCAACAATCCAAGATAAATACCTCGCCAGTTGATTTTTTTTACTCTATCCAGACTGACTAAAATTAGGCTTACCAAGATCAACAAAAAACCAAATGTTTTATTTGTTGTAAACGGTTCTCGATATAGAAAAAAGGCAATTACGACGGCGACTACCAAAGAAAAATTATTAACTATTCCTAAAAGAGATGCTTCCAAGGCCGCCGCGGCATAGAACCTCACTCTTTCGAACAACCCGAAAAATAAAACAGCGATAAGAAGAAAAATATATGGCTCGTTGCCTTTTGGCAAAGAAAAATTTTTATAAGCACCTGTCAGTAAAAAAAGCGCTATTGCCATTAAAGCACCGATAAAGTTAAAAACCAATGACATTGCCCGAGGGTTCTTACTTTTTACAGAAGCTGTTCTTGAAAAAAGATATAAGGCAGTAAAACTCAATGCTGTTCCTATAGAAAAATAGAACCAAGTCATCTTGAAAGTATAACAAAAACTTGACACCGTCGTAAAAAACATTTAAAAATAAGTAATGACTATAGTCAAAAAAATCATTGATTACGGAGTGTGGGTGATTTTTTTTGTCTTTTTCGGCTACTCATCGCTTTTTTACGTCACCAAAGACTCTCTCCCCGGAGACAAGCTTTATGGAGCAAAATTGGCTGCGGAAAAGATTTTGATCGCTTCAAGTTCAGTGTTATATAAACAGGTTGACTTCCAGATCAACTTTGTCGCCAGGCGCTTCGATGAAGTCACCAAAGTCCTAGCCTCTAAATACGGTACCGAGAGTCTGGAAAGGCTGGATGGTCAAGTAGTTGAAACCGCAGAAACAATAACTAACATCAAGGACCCAGTGGAAAGAAAAGAGGCAGCAGCTAAATACGTCGCCCAACTAAGCTCTATCTCTTCAGGTCTAGCCAACGAAAAACAAAAAATTGTCAGTAGACCTATTGGCAATCAACCCCAATATGTCTATAATGCTCCAACAACAAACACTGGAACCAATTCTTACTCTCCACCAGCCACTCAAACACCTCAAAACCAACCGGAAAATACATATCCGACGCCGACTCCCCCACTGATTACCCAAACTCAATCCGCTTCAATATCTAATCAAATCGATGAAACCCAGGCAACTATCCAGGAGACCATCAATGATATGAACCAAATCCAACTTCAGGACAGCACTATCCAACCTACTGTTACTCCAACTCCGACGACCGAAATCATAGTCCCTCCTACATCCGTACCAACTCAACCACCGACTCCGACCACTTCTCAAAACAATACACCAACGCCTGATCTTCCCGGTCACAGTGAAAACGCTCCGGGGCAAAATAGAGACTAATAACTAATAAGCTTGCTAAATAACCTCTGGATTGATAAAATTTAATTCTTAAATCAAGAATCAATAGCTTATTTAAAGCTATTTGGAAACTTGAAGGTTTTATATAAAGGGTCCGTAGCTCAACTGGTAGAGCAGTAGCCTTTTAAGCTATTGGTTTCGGGTTCGAGTCCCGACGGACTCACAAAGTGGAAAATAACTTCTTTGTTTACGTTTTATATAACAAGATTGGCAATAAAATCTACATCGGATATACAAATAATTTGACTATAAGATTACTTCGACATAATAAATATTTACCTTCAAAAAAATCTTCTTTTACAAGTAAAAATAAAGGGTTGTGGTCACTAATATATAGAGAATCATATATTAATAGAAAAGAAGCAATAAAAAGAGAAAAATGGCTAAAAAGCGGTATTGGAAGAAGTTTTGTCCATAAAAATCTAAAAGAATGGATTATTAAATCTCAACTGGTAGATCCGCCGTAGGCGGACTTTTAAGCTATTGGTTTCGGGTTCGAGTCCCGACGGACTCACAACTATCTTTTCTCCTTGAAAAAACTTAAGTAAACCTATACCATTTTGTATAAATTTTATGAGAATATCCGAAGCTTTAATTTGGACAACTCTGCT
The DNA here is from genome assembly GCA_016215445.1 of Candidatus Roizmanbacteria bacterium. Taxonomy (GTDB): domain Bacteria; phylum Patescibacteriota; class Microgenomatia; order UBA1406; family GWC2-37-13; genus GWC2-37-13. The sequence continues at coordinate 41,507 of JACRJL010000001.1, read as the reverse complement.
GATTAGTCTTAATGCTTATTTTGTTGTCTGCGAAATTGTTCTTATTTCTGTCAGGAAAACTAAGATATCAGAGTGGGTAAAAGCAGGCCGGAGGCGGGCAAGACTCGTCAAATTCGCTATAAAACACCTAAAAATATTCCTGCCAACGATTCAGGTAGGAGTAACAGTTACAAGTATTGCCTTGGGTTTAATTGGCTCTCCTTGGCTTGAGAAATTTCTAGAGTCGTTGTTGCCAATTTTTGTCAGACAGGCGGTTTGGTTTCCCCAACTTGTCGGCCCCCTATCATTAATTTCATTTTTAATCCTTACCTATTTCCAACTGGTTTTTGGGGAACTGCTTCCAAAGACTTTGACCCTTCGAAAACCGGAAAAATACAGCCTTTGGGTCATTCCGCCCCTTTTTGTCTTTGTCGGTCTTTTCTGGCCTTTAACCTGGCTCGTCAATATGACAACCTACAAAATCATTTCCCTTTTAGGGATAAAAAATGTTTTTCACGACCGTCCATATTCTGAAGAGGAGATAAAAATGATTTTGAGCCATAGCGGCAAAGTCGGAGAGATTTCGACAACCGAGATGGAGATGGCCTACAACGTTTTTAAATTAAAAAAAATTAAGGTCGACACGATTATGATTCCAATAGATAAACTGATTGCTTTTGAAAATAAATCCACACTTAAACAGGTAAAAAATAAAATAGCAAAGCTAGGAATGACTTACAATCGTTACCCAGTCTATAAAAAAACACTCGACAATATAGTGGGTTTTTTCCATATTACCGATCTTTTTCGATCAGAAAATAATGAAATTTCTCTAGCCAAAGGAAACTTCTTAAGAAAGGTCTTATATATTCATGAAGATGAAACTGCAGAAAAACTCATGGTCAGGATGAAACAAAAGGAAGTTTATCTTGCTGTTGTCCACGATGACCATAAAAAGACGATGGGAATAGTCAGTTTGACTGATATTGTTGATAAAGTATTAAAGAGTCGTAAGTAATTTGACTTTGAAAAAATTTTCTATAAAATTTTGATAAAATGGCTCAACCTGACGGAAGAATATTATTAGATTTAAGAATTAGAGAAACTTGGACAGAACAAAATGCTCCTCTAATTGCCAGGCAATTAGGATATATATTTAATCCAAGATTTCTTGAAGTTTATACACAATTTTTAATTAATACTGTTCAAGCAGCCAGATTACCAAATCTTTTAGGATCGATTGCTCAAGGAGAATTTAGCCAAGTTAAACCGCCACTAGAAACATTGCCTTTACCTAAAGTTGAAAAGAAAATTTAATTATTGAGGAGTTGACGTAATTGCTAAAGTTGGAGTTGGCACGTCTTTTGTTTTGTAGTAGAAGTTGCGAATTAAGGTGACTTCGTCATCAGATTGACTGTTTTTTACTTTTAATTCCAAAGTTTTAGGCCCAGGTTCAAGATTATAAAGACAGATCTGTTTATCCGTATAATCTGACCAATCACCCTCATCTATACGATATGAATAAACTACCGAACAGTACTCGCCTACTTGATAACTGATATTTAGGCAGACCGGGTCTTTGTTGACGAGCTGACTTTCAGCTGGAGTTAGTATTTTTACAGGTCCGACTTCTTTTTTACACTCCGGAATCGTTGGTGTCAAAGTCGGACTTTCCGAAGGAACCGGACTAACGGGAGTTGTGACAATGATAACTTTTTCAGTTGGCGTCGCTGTCGGAGTTGGTTCGCTTTTTTTATTATTGTTTATATTACTTAAATTGGTAATAAGTACAGTCAGAAGAACCGGAACAGTTAAAACGGCAGTGATAAATTCAACGTGCCGTTTTTTGTCAGGCAAAGCGTTATACCAGTTTTTTATTTTCTCAACTACGTCTTCAAACATATAGAAGTATGTAATTATAGCAAAAAATATTCAACTATAACCCGATTTCCCCGGCAATTGCCTTCATTGAATCGAGACAGATTTCGACGAATTTTTCTACAGGAAGATTTAAACCATTCGGATCAATACATTTTTTAATATCTTCGCGTCGAGTTCCGGCGGCAAATTTCGGCTCTTTCAATAATCTTTTTATTACCGAAGATAGTTTAACGTCAGCAAGTTTTTTACTTGGATATACTAAAGCTACGGCCGTTATTAATCCAGTTAGGCTGTCAGCACAGAATATTGACCACTCAGCTTTTGATTTTGGCTTATAACCGGTTAAGTCAGGAGCATGAGCTTTTATAAGATTATGAATAGTTTCGGAAATCGTCAAATCGTATTTGGCCAAGGCTTCAAGAGTTTTTTGGGGATGAGTCGGTTTAAACTCACCGGAATAATCAATGTCGTGTAGAAATCCTGCCAGCATCCAATCTTCTTTTGAAGGTTCGCTGACTATTTGATTTTGAGAATCAAAATAATCATATAACCCACCCATACAGGCTTCAAGTGCCAAAGAATGTTTAAAAACATTAGGTTCCAACTGTTGTCTTGCCGCGTCAACATACTTCTGTCTGTCTTGATTTTCCATAATTTTATAGAGCCGTTTATTAACCCCGGAGGTTGTATTTCGGCTTATTATAATAATCTAATTAATAATAAAATTGATAATTTTACCTGGAACATAAATCACTTTATATTCTTTTCCTTCCAGATATTTCTTTACTTTTTCACTTTTCATTACCAATTTTTCTACTTCTTTTTGGTCTTTGACATTTGAACTTTGAACTTTTATAGTATCTCGCAGTTTTCCATTGACTTGGACCGGAATTATCAGTTCTTCTTCGACTAATTCTCCTTCTACTTTAGGCCATTCTGATAAATGAATTGATTGTTTTTCCTCAAAAACGTTGTGCCAAATTTCCTCTGTCAGGTAAGGTGCGAAAGGAGCCAAAATTTTCAAAAACCTTTTCGCGTTTTCTTTTGATAATCCAGACGGACTCTTCTCCCAATAATTTAAAAATTCCATCATCGCCGCAATCGAAGTATTGAATTTTACCTCTAGAATATCTAAAGTGACTTTTCTTATTGTTTTATATAATTTTGATATTAATTGTTTATCTTCGTTTTGATCTTTGATCTTTGATCTTTGATTTTGCTTCTGATAGATTTCCCAAACCCTTTTCACAAACCGATAACTTCCCTGTAAGGCTTTTGTCGACCAAGGAATTTCCGTATTGAAAGGAGCCATAAACATTTCATAGATTCTCAAAGCGTCGGCGCCATATTCTTTTGTGACGTCGTCGGGATTAATGACATTACCCCAAGATTTACTCATCTTGCGGTGATCTTCAGCCAAAATCATGCCAACGTTGCTTAATTTCATGAATGGTTCCTTAAAGTCCAAAAGCTTTAGATCATATAATGCTTTCACCCAGAAACGGGCATATAAAAGATGTAAGACCGCATGTTCTGCCCCACCTAAATAGCGATCAACCGGCTCCCATTTTTTCATAGCCTCTGTACTCCAGGCTTTTTTTTCGTTTTTCGGATCAGCGAATCGCAAAAAATACCAACAAGAGCCTGCCCAATTAGGCATAGTGTCTGTTTCTCTTTTAGCAACACCGCCACAGTTGGGACACTTTGTATTTACCCAGTCTTTTACTTCTGACAATGGTGATTCACCTGTTAAAGTCGGTTCATATGATTTTATATAAGGAAGCTTCAAGGGCAGTTCATTCTCAGAAACTGGCTGCCACTGGCATTTTTCACAATAGATCATCGGAATCGGCTCTCCCCAATAACGTTGTCTCGAAAAAATCCAATCGCGAAGATGATAAGAAACAATTCTTTTTCCCCAACCTTTTTCTTCAATGTAATCCATTGTCTTTTCTAATCCATCGGAGAAATCTAGACCATCCAAAAACTTTGAATTAATCATTTTTCCAGGCATTCCTTTGACTATTATTTGTTTTTCTTTTTCAATCGGAGAAACGTCACCGTCTGGACCAACAACCACTCTTTTTATTGGTAAATTAAATTTTTTTGCGAATTCAAAATCTTTATAATCATGTCCTGGACAACCTTGGACAGCGCCTGTACCGACATTCGCCAAAACAAAGTCTGTAATGTAAATTGGTACGTCCCATTCTGCAACTGGATTATGTGCGTATAAACCTGTAAATACTCCAGTTTTTTCCCTTCGCTCGTTTAATCTTTCTTGTTCTGTTTTCTCTGAGGCCAATTTGACATATTCTTTTATCTCTTCTAATCGATCTTTTTGAACTTTTATTTCCCCTTTTAAAATTTTTTTAATAAATTCATGCTCTGGAGAAACGACAATAAATGTCATTCCGAAATTTACTGGCGCAGTGGTAAAACACGTTATCACTTCTTTTATATCTTTTACCGGATAATTAATATTAATTCCTTCTTTCTTCCCTATCCAGTTTCTCTGCATGGCTAGGATTCCTTCCGGCCAATCCAATCCTTCCAGATCAGATAATAAACGGTCGGCGTATTTAGTAATTTTAAAGATCCATTGTGGCAAATCTTTTTTGATAATCTTATTTCCACATCTTTCATGAGTACCATTCGGCAAAACTTCTTCTTCGGCCAAACCTGTTTTACAAACTGGGCAATAATTAATCGGCGTATTTTTTTTTATACAGTAAACCCATTTTATAGAATTGAATAAAAAGCCATTGAGTCCATTTGTAATAATTAGGATCAGTTGTGGAAAATTCCCTGTCCCAATCGTAAGAAAAACCTAGAGACTTCATCTGACGTCTGAAAGTATCGATATGTTCGGGAACCATATCCATAGGGTTTTTTTTGGCTTTGACGGCGGCATTTTCCGCTGGCAGCCCAAAAGCGTCAAATCCCATTGGATGTAACACGCTTTTACCATTCATTCTAAAAAACCTGGCGGTAACATCAGTACCTGTATATACACGGACGTGACCAACATGAAGACCGGCTCCTGACGGATACGGAAACATCGCTAAAACATACTGTTTTTTTTGTTTGGACAGGTCATGGCCTATCCTTACAGAATAAATCTTTTCCTTATCCCATTTTGCAGCCCATTTTTTTTCGAATTCCTGGGGTTGATATTTTGTCGTCATAAAAGAAATTCTATCAAATTAATCGAATTTTTTGATAAGAGTAATGATTTTTTCTTTGGTTTTTTCCGTTACTTCAACCACGATAATCCCCAACTGCCAATGACCATATAAAATCAATGAATTCAAAGGCGCTAACAAAATCGCCGGAAGGGCTAAAAGGTCTTCCTCTCCGTCAACAACTAACCATCTTTGACCTTTTTTAATTAAATTATCTAGTTTTTCTGCTGTTTCAAAGTTGATTGTCCCTGGTTGATTAATGAATTTGCGCTTCGCTAGATTTCTGGTTGCGCTCGAAATGACATTCGGTAATATTTCTCGGCGAGAACGAAAGTCAATTACTTTTACATCTGGCTCTACCCCATTTTTCAAAAGTGAATCAACAATAATGTCCCCAACTGCAATTACTTTTATCGGCTTTATAAACTTTATGAACTTTATAACTTTATGAACTCCTTTAAATACTTTTCCCAAAGGTTTTCTCAATTTCTCCCTCAAATTTTCAGGCATTATCAATGTTTTTTTGAAATAATTCAGATAAATTCTTCCTTCCCTGTCAATCTCTCCTGTGCGGATTCTTTCTGAAGACAAAAGAGTCCCATCTTCGGTTAAAACGTCTTTAATAACAGTAATTAAAAGCGGTTTAAGTTTGTTTTTTTTACGAAGTTCATTAATTCTTAAAGCGTTCGGGTAAGTTAATCTTGAGACTACCATGGCATCGATGTCTTTGCTTTTATCTGCTCCACCTTTAAAGTCAGCAAAAGAAATCAACTTCGCCCTATTTAACCAGCCTTTTTTGATCAAAAAATCACTGACGGATTTTTTTCGTGAATTAAAAGACTCAATCGCTTCCGATAAAAGTTTATTTTTATAAAGTTTTTCTTTGGCGATGCCGATTATTACCTTTTCCCCTATCTCAAAAGCCTTCTTGATCAATTCCTCGTGACCTTTGTGAAAATGATCAAATGTCCCACCTAGAACTACTTTCTGGAATTTAGTCAATAAAATTTTTATTTTGGAAACCAAATAATCAGGCACTCTATCTTCCCAAGACTTACCGTCTCGTATTAATTTTCTGATTCTCCATCCTTCATAGAGCTGGCGCTTGTAATAAGGATAAGTTTTGACATCGTAATGAGCTCTTTCAAGTATCTTATTGGTCCACTCATTGTTGCCGACAACCAGATCAAAACTACCAACTTGTTTTTTGATATTGTTAAGCCATTTTTTGTCGTTGAAAAAATCATCCAAAGGAACAATTTTGACGAGTTTTTCCTCTATTTTTTCCTTATAAAAAACCGCCTTGATTATTTTTCTTCTGGTGTCATAGTCGATCGGATTATTGTCATCGTTTATATTGGCGCTACCAATACCGATAATAACTTTATCGCTAATTTCCAAGGTTTTTTTGAGCAGATAAAGGTGGCCAAGATGAAAGGGTTGGAAGCGGCCGATGAGCAAGGCAACAGGATATTTCATAAGTTAATAATTCAAAAGTCAAAATTAAAAAGTTTTAATACTTATGACTTTTTACTTGTATTTTTGACTTTTGCCTTTTGAGTTTTTACTTTCTTTAGTATACTATAATCATGATAACTCTGCCTAAGATCAATCCAAAGCATGAAACAGAAAAGATCGTCAATTTCTTAAAATCAGTCCAGAAAAATACCAAAATCAATAAGGTTGTTATTGGTTTATCCGGTGGAATTGACTCAACAACGGTTCATTATCTATTGAAAAAAGTTTACAAACCGGAAAATATCATTGGGGTTAGTTTAGATAAAGAAAAAATTGAATCTCTATCGAATTCATTGTTAAAAAAAAGTGAGAGTATCAAATTTTTTTCGACTTGGGAGGTGCGCAGCGAAGCGAGCACGCCCACTGAGACAAAAAATTTCGATACCGAACTTTTAGATAACAAGATAAGACTGGGTAATATTATGGCGCGCGTCCGAATGATCATACTTTTTGATCTGGCAAAAAAATATAATGCCTTGGTCTGCGGCACGGAAAACAAATCAGAACAACTACTGGGTTACTTCACCCGATACGGGGACGCCGCCTCCGATATAGAACCAATTTCTCATCTTTACAAAAACCATGTGTACCAACTGGCTGAATATTTAAACGTCCCCAAAAAAATTATTAACGCCAAACCTACGGCAGGTCTTTGGAAAAATCAAACTGACGAAGGAGAATTCGGATTCACTTATAAAGAGGCTGACATTGTACTCTATTTATATTACGAGAAAAAAATGAGGGCTGAAAAAATCAGGGATCTTGGACTCCCAAATGCAAAAAAAATAATTACCCGGTCGTTAAAAAATCAGTTCAAACATACAGTCCCATATCGTGTATAGCCAGTATTGATGCCATATAGGAAAGATCCATTTTCATGGAAAAAAATAACGGATGTTCGCCAACTATGTTTTTTAGCATGTCCAGTCTTTCTTGAAAAACTATTATTCTTTCACGCAATGGCCTCAAGTCATTCCTGCTTTCGATATTGTTTCCGTCTGAATTGGTCAACATGTCTTCGTATGTTTCCTTAAGTATGGCCGCCATATCGGCAATTTTAATTTCTTTGATATACCGACTCAATAATTCAGCGTCCGTATAATCCATGTAAGGAGCTTCTATCAAGGGAAATGTCACTCCGTAATTCTCAAAAACGTCTGATGGAGTAATGTTCATAATTCGGTCGAAATCCTCTCTTTTTATCTTAATTCTTTCCTTTCCAGGCATGCTATCTGGCTTGGGTTTCGGAGTATCAAGTCGGGCAACTAAAAATATTTCATTTGCCTCAAGTTGGTCTATTCCTACCCCCGACAGCTTTTTGTGTAAATCATTATCATTATATTCAACATCTTCTTTCTGTTTAATCTCTATATAATCGTGCAGCAAGGAACCACCTAAAATGACTCTTTTTTGTGAATCGGTTAGCCGCTCTTTTTGCATCCCTTTATATACATAGTAAGTAGCCAGTAAAATATGTTTCATATACGGATCGTCCGTTGCTTTTCTTTTTTCGTCTTTATGAAGATCGACCGTTAAAGAGACTAACGGCAAAAAATCCGGTCTGTAAAGAAAATCCAAAAAACCTTCTATATCCGGACAGTTTTCTCTCAAAAATCTAAACGAGGATTTTAGTTTAAAAGGTGATGGTTCCCCAGGCTGTAAAACCCCAGCCAGTTTAAGATTCGACACCCTTCTATCTAATCTTTCTTGTTGTATTGCCATATAAAGGTCTTATTATATCAACCCGAATCATTTCTTACAAATAAAACCCCGCACCTTATCGGGTGCGGGATTTTTAATATAAAATTACGAATTTTACATTTTTGGCTGCTCTTCATCTGCAACCGGTTCTGTTGGAGCCGGTGTGCTTTCTGTTGGAGCATCGGATTTCTCTTCACTAGGGGCGGTTGGAGCTGGTTCGCTCGGAGCCGCAGTCTGACCTTCGGAGTCAAAACGACTTTCCTTAGGCGGTCTAGCTTCAGAAACTACCAATTTTCTACCTTTAAAGTCCTGACCATTCATGGTTTCGATGGCTTTTTGAGCCTCCTCTTCGGTTGACATCTCAACAAAACCAAACCCCTTTGATCGGCCGGAATCTCTAAAACGGATAACTGTCGAAGATACGACGTTACCTACGGTTGAAAAATGAGTTTTCAAATCCTCATCAGTCACTTCATACAAAAGATTGCCTACGTATAGCTTTTTACTCATTAATTCTCACCACCTTTCGCAAGATATTATAAATGGATAAACAAAATTGGAAGAAAAAATATTCACCGTGAAAACGAAAAACGAAATAAATAACAGATAAAAGTATAACAAACAAAAACTCTTTGTCAAATTGAAACCTATCTTGTCACCTGAAAGCTTCGCACTTGCTCCAAGAGTTTTTTGGCTTCAGGATCTTGTTCGAAATGGCGTCGGACCGGCTCAATCAACTGGTCAAGTAATTTGGACAAAGTGGCTTTTATATCCATCGGATGGACCTTTTTTTCGGAAAAGATTTTTTCCAATTCGGCGTATGTTTTGAATGATAAATCGCCTCCGAATTTTTCCGGTCTCTCAACCCGCAACTCGTTTATCCCAAGCTTGTCGAGGGATTCAAATATTATATATTTATAATATTCAAGTATCGGATTTTCTTTAATATCCCCCTCTAAACAATAAGCCTTATTTATTTTCCTTTTTATATCTTCTTTTGTGTCGGTCATAAAAATCGCCGAATCAGGCATCGACTTACTCATTTTTCTCTCAATTGTTCGCTGAATAGCACTTTCTGACGAGCCCTGTACAACCGCTTCAGTTGTACCCGGGGCCTTAGAAAGACCCATAAGCATGTGGTGGGAAACTACCACCGGCTTCCAAAATCCAAGAATTGGACCGACTTCGCGGGCCAACATGTTAACCTTTCTTTGATCCATTCCAAGCTGAGTAATATTAGCCTTAAGCATAAAGATGTCAGCCACCTGCATACAAGAATAAATAATATGAGCGCCAGTCAACTTATCAAGCGATTCTTCCCGACCCATCATCTCGGCGGTCCTGATGAATCTTTTTAAGGCATTGGACTTTCCAACCTGAAGAACTAACTTCCAATAGTCTGGGTTTTTTGCCATATCACTCGCCCACATAAACTCAACTTTTGATAGGTCCATACCACTTGCCCGCCAAACTTCAATAAAATATTTACCGACGATTTTTATTTTTTCCAAATCTCCTCCCATTTTATTGTTAGCCATAGCATGCCAATCAGCTACCCACATCCGAAACTTTACTCCCGCTTTAATCATCTTATTGACGTTAATGGCGCGCAATATTCCTTGGGCAATGTGAATCTGCCCCGACGGCTCAAATCCGTCATAGGCAATCAATTCCTCACCACTTTCCAACAACTTCCTCAACTCATCCTCTTGAATAATTTCCTCACCAACCTGTTTTATAAGTTTCAAACGATCTTCGATATTCATAAGATTTATTATACAAATTTATAATTCACTTTAAAGCTCGAGTTAAATCATTGATAATATCTTCGACATTTTCAAAACCGACTGACAATCGGAACAAGTTAATATTAACTGGAATGGCCAGCTTCATCATTGAAACTGGATGTAAAATGGTCGATTCCGCTCCTCCAAAACTCTGGGCGATTTTTATAAACTTCAACTTCTTTAAGAAACCTATCGGATCAATTTTACGATCCAATTGAAAAGAAACAACTCCGGAAACTCCAGGAAAAATAACTTTTTCAACCTCCCGCTCCTTTTCCAGAAATTCAGCAACTTTTTTGGCGTTAGCCGTATGTTTTTCCATTCTCAAATCAAGAGTTTTTAAACCCCGACTAATCAAATAGCAGCTGAAAGGATCTAAAACTAAACCCATGGTTTGTTGAATAAACTTAAGTTGATTAAATAGGTCGATTTTATTCGTCATGACAGCCCCGGCAAGAACATCATGGTGGCCGGAAATAAACTTTGTCAGACTGTGAACAACAATATCGGCACCCAACTCTAACGGGTTTTCAAAAACCGGTGTACATACGGTACTGTCAATAGCGACAATAATTTTTTTTGGGACAGACCGCCTAATTTTCTTTATATTAATTTTTTCTAGATTCGGATTTGTAATATTCTCGAAAAAGATTAGTTTTGTATTGGTCCTGATACTTTTCTTAACTTCTCCAGGGTCATTAAAATCTACTAAGTCAAATTTTATTTTGAATCTTTTGAATATTTTTTCCAATAATCTATGAGTCCCTTCATATATTTCCCGATGGCATAAAATATGATCGCCTCCTTTAAAAAGAGCAAAAAGACAGGCTATTGCCGATGATCCTGAAGAAAAAGCCAAAGCAAACTTGCCTTTTTCAATTTCTGCCAACTTTCCTTCGAGCGCCAGCCGGGTCGGATTATCGACCCGGCTGTAACCCCACTGACTTGGTTCACTCTGGGCAGAAGTGGTTGATAGAAATATCGGCTCGTTGATCGGTTTTAGATTATTTTTTTTCATATTATTTCTCATCAACTGATAATTTTTTTTTGAGGACAACATTGTGCCTCATACACTCAAGCGGCGGACTGTGACTATCTTTACCTTCTCGGGTGGCAATTTCGACAATTTCAAACCTATCTTTTTTCCAGAGTTTTTTATGGTCATCTATGGACCGGAACCATTCGCCGTGACCCTGTTCGTCTTCTCCAAAAACCACAAAACTCCCCCCGGGTTCTATTTCCAAAATTAATCCTCGCAACGATTCGACATCAACCTCTGGGAATGCTTCGGCTAATTCTTTTAGATCATATATATTAGTCTGCAATGCACGAATTATTTCTTCTCCTATAGTTGATCTTAGTTGAAAAAAATCAACTACCTCCCTACCTTGAGAATTAGATAATAGATCGCTACTGGTAATATTGACAATGGAAATACCTCCTGGTTTGAGAATTTTTACTGCCTCGGCGTTAATTTCTCGATCAATCTCCGGAGGACAACAATTGGCGATATGATCGCGAAGATTGAAATCTTGACTCGATCCCGGTAAACCCGTTTCTCTAGCGTCTTTTAAAAGACAGGTTACTTCATCCAAGTCTGTTTTCGCAATCTCGGAGAAAATTCCGTCGCTTATATCTATCGCCGTCGTCGAGATATGACTTGCACCCAATCCTTTCAATAATTTTTGAAAATCACTCGGGCCTTCAGCCGTCGATATGCCTAAAATTGTTACTGATAAATCACGTCCGTTAATGTCTTTGTTTAGCCCTTGGACAGCATCCATTCTCGCCAAATGAGCAACGTTCACCCCTACGGTTGGCGTCCTATTTTCCACCTCATTGGTCAAACCCAATTCCTGGAAAAGCTTTTGGGTGTCTATATAACGATTCGCATTTCTAAATTGATGACCATCACTAAAACCAGTAATCTTTATAGTTTCTGACATATTTAAATAAATAAATTATTAATAAAAACCCCGCCTTTCGGCGGGGTCGGTTAAGTATAAATTCAGGCATGAAACGGCACCCCGCCGTAAAGCAGTTCTCGATAGTAATAGCTCGTCTGTTTTATCAGAAATCTTTTGTTTCTCATGTTATTTTTTAATTTCTCATTCCTCTTAACCTTTCTTCCCTACCTGTCAGTAACCCTCTTTTAGGTTCATCAAGCTGGGCCGACGCATATTCCATAACCATTGATATTTGGCTTAGGTTCATCTTCCTAATATTTTTTACAGTCCAACCAGTTATCACCGGTATTTCCCCAGCACCGTGGTGCGGAACTGATTTTAATTTCGGGACAAGAACTTGATGGTCTGTTAATTTGTCCTTCATTTTTCGATAATTTTCTGCTGCTTTTGCTCCAACTGCTGTTCTAATTTCCATATATATAACTTAAAAACCCCGCCTTTCGGCGGGGTTGGTTTACTTTTATTTTACTTAACAGTCACAACCTTCTCCGCCGCCTTCGCGGGTAAAATAAAAGTAAAAATTGGGATTCAAATTTTTCATAAGATAATAATAATTATACACCGAAAAATTAACAATGCAATTGAATTATTTTATTAAAGCAGGAAATTGTTCTTTAAGTTGAAGAATTTCTGTTTCTGTCTCCTGATGTTTTCTATATAGTTCCAATGCTTTATCAGCGCTTCCTCTTGGATCAATATCTTTTAAGTTTTTCGCTTCGTCTTTCAATCCTAGATTATGATTGTATCTTCGCTTATAGAATTCGGCGCTATTTAGATAACCTTCGGATAGAGTCTGTAAATATAATAATCTTCTATGGGGATCGTTGTGTTCCATCCAAAAATGGGTCTTTGGAAAAGTTCCAATTGATCTATCTGCTTCAATCAATGCCTTTTCATCGCCCAAATCGACTCCAAAATTTAATAATTGATATAGATTATCTCTGGAAGGCGTATGTATCAAGATTTCAACAAGGGAGTTCAGTCTTTCTTCGTGTCTTGGTTCCCGGACCCCGTTTTTTGGAATATGATTTTTATTAGTCGGTTTTATTACTCTCATATTCCAGACATAAGCCGCTTTTTCAAAGACATTCAATTTTCTTGTTTCCGTCGCCATAGCTGTCATAATTTATCAAATTATAACAATCCAATTATTATTGTCAACTTTCCCATTGCATTTTAATTTTCTTTCCTCCAAAATGAATCTATGCTAATTAACCCTAAACCAGTAACAGTTGAAGGGTCCTACGTCAAAGACTATGAAAAACTTTACAAAGACTCGATTGAGAATCCGGAAGCGTTTTGGGGAAATATTGCCAAAGAGCTTTTCTGGTTTAAGCCTTGGGACAAGGTTCTGGACTGGAAATACCCTTATGCCCGCTGGTTTACTGGCGGTCAAACAAACATCGTCTACAATGCCTTAGACCGCTGGCTTAAAACAGACGTCAGCGAAAAGACTGCTTTAATCTGGGTTTCCCAAGACGGAACAGACAAAAAATTTACTTATAAGGAGCTAAATGAAGAAGTAAGTCGTTTTGCCAACGGACTAAAATCTTTAGGTGTAAAAAAAGGAGATAAAGTAACCATTTATCTGCCGCGCATTCCAGAACAGTTTATTGCTATGCTCGGTTGCTTGAAAATCGGCGCCGTTCACTCGGTTGTCTATTCGGGTTTCTCTGCTGACGCCTTGAAAAACCGGATAGACGACGCCCAGGCTAAAGTCGTCGTCTGTTCAAACGCTTATCCTTACGGTAAAAAAACCATTGAATCTTTTAAAAACGTCAAGGAAGCTTTGAAAGATAATAAAACTGTTAAAAATGTGATTGTTGTAAAAAGAATTGAGGGAGCGACGATACCTGTTTTGAACGACTTGGGAGGTGCGCAGCGTAGCGAGCACGCCCACGGAGTGAAAAACACGGTATCGAGCGACCAAAGTCTACAAAGTTATCTCTGGTGGCACGAACTCGTTTCCAAACAAGATACCATCTGTTTGACAGAAATCATGGAAGCAACCGACACTGCCTTCATTCTCTATACTTCCGGAACTACGGGCAAACCAAAGGGAATCATTCACGCCCATGCCGGCTACATGGTCGGAATCTATACAACTTTAAAATGGGTTTTTGACATTAAACCTGATGACATTTTCTGGTCAACAGCCGATGCCGGCTGGATCACGGGTCACTCCTATATTCTCTACTCACCTCTTATAAACGGAGTGACCACTTTTGTCTATGAAGGCACCCCTGACTATCCTGATATTGAAATCTGGTGGAAATTGATCGAGAAATATAAGGTGACAAAATTTTACACGGCTCCCACGGCCATCCGTGCTCTGATGAAATTCGGCGAAGAAGCAGTTAAAAAACACGACCTGTCGTCTTTGAAAATTTTGGGAAGTGTTGGAGAACCAATTAACCCGGAAGCCTGGCTTTGGTATTATAAAAACGTCGGTCGTGAACAAATACCAATTATGGATACTTGGTGGCAGACCGAGACAGGCATGTTTATGATTACGCCGGTTCCCTCGGTTGGACTAAAACCAGGAAGCGCCTTTAAACCTTTTTTCGGGATAGACGCCGATGTTGTTGACGACAAGGGAAATAAAGTTCCCATCAATACTCAAGGATATTTGATTATAAAAAAACCCTGGCCGGCAATGTTTCTTGATGTTTATAATAATCCGGCTCGCTACAAGGAGACTTATTTTGAAAAGATCCCGAACGTTTATTTTGCCGGAGACTCGGCAAAAATCGACGAGGATGGCTATTATTGGATCACAGGCAGAAACGACGACGTCATTAAAGTATCAGGTCATCGTTTGGGATCGGCTGAGCTTGAATCGGCCTTTGTATCCAATCCGAAAGTCGCCGAGGCTGCTGTCATTGGTAAACCCCACGAAGTCAAAGGTGAATCAATCAAGGCTTTTATCATTCTGAAAGTCGGAATTCAGCCGTCTGATGAATTAAAGGCCGAGTTGGTACAGACCGTCCGCAAATCCATCGGCCCGATTGCTACTCCGGACGAGATCGATTTTGTTGAAAAACTTCCTAAAACTCGCTCGGGCAAAATCATGAGACGCGTCCTCAAAGCTCAAGAACTCGGCCAGCCTGTTGGTGACGTCTCGACTTTGGAGGATTAAAACGGTATAATTGGTCAAATGACAGAAATAAAAGGACCAGAGGTAGTCAGGCTTCAACAAGCAGTTAATGATTATATTACTCTTTACACAGCAACTAATCCGCTTCGTCCGTACAAAAATCCCTTACCTAAAAAAATAACGCCTAAAATAGATGCGTTAGCTACATTAGTTAAAGTTCTAGGTACGCCAGAACAAGTTGTTGAATCTATTTTCCAAAATCCGCCGACAGTCGTCGTAGACGTAGGTAAATTTTGGTATAGATATTTACACTCAGAAAAAAAAAGAAAAGAAAAATTTGCGGCTGAAGCTAAAAATAATAGAGAATCTGAAGTACAACAAAAAACCAAAAATAAACGATCTAAATTACTGAAGTCCTTATTACAAGCTGCTCCTATTGTCAAAAAAAGACTAACAACAAAACCAATTGTAGTCGAAGATGCCCCTGAAGACAAACTTTATTTAACTAAACCTATTCATTTTACAAATTCAGCCGATTCTCGTACGAGGATGATTATCTCTGAATTTATAAGAGAATGCCAGGTATTTTTAGCTACACCAATTATTAACAGAGACACTTTCACTAACCATGAAGATCGACGGAACTTTGAATTTGGTGTTAAAGAAGCTATGAACCATTTAGGTCAAGAATGGAGTGATAAATTTCAACAAAACTGGGACAACCAAAGAATTACAAAAAATAAACAACATCTAATCACTCAAGGATTTTCTGCTTTAATGACCAGATTTAGATCTGAAGTAACACTTTCCAGAGATTTGGTAGATAGTTTAATGACGTTTGTTGAAAGCTTTACCCCTCTTATCGAAGAAGCAATGAAATTAATTTCAGCTAAACAAACCGAGAATAGTTATCCAATAATTATGGATGTATGCAAGGGCTTTATTGATTACTTTTCTGATGAATCAAATCCTGGGAATACAACCGGAACAAAATTGACCAACCACCAAAAAGAAATTCTCTTAAAACTACTCGAAACAAGGGGCGTACAAACTCTAGATACAGACGAAAATGAATTTTTATTACAGTTGGCGGAAAACGCTTTTGGTTTCAGGATTGAAAAAATATATCCTTTTATTTGGGAATTAATGCAATATTCATCCCGAGAATTTCTTCATTTTTTAGATAGAATTAGAGCCTTGGGTAAAATCGAAGACATTGATTTAGAAAAGATAAGTGAAAGCGATAAGGCAACTGTTTATATTATTTATAACTTTCTCTTAAAGGCTATGGAATCACCAAACATTGAACAAAAACCAACAAGAGAAGATATTATAGATCTCAAACAACCCTCTGTATCCATGCCGGAAGAACTAGCACTTATTATTGCTCAAGTAATATATAAATCTGTTCAAGAAATTATTGCTGATGAACCTGTCCAAGATAGTATTCTACCTAAGGTTTTTTTCCATCATTTCACAGGAGAAAACGTCACTCTTGACTACTTAAAAGCGTCTAATAAAAAAGATTGACATGGTAATTATTGAAATACAGATTGGAGTAACTGAAGAAGTTCATCTTGATCGATTTTACCGCTATCAATTCTTTCGTCTGCATATTTGTAAATAATATTCATAATTTGTCTTAATTGGTTATATTCTTTGCCGTAAAAATCCTCATCCGATTGGATCACCTGAAGCATTTTGTTTGTTCTCAAGAGCGACCGCTTGGAAATAAAAAATTCTTGCAATAGAGAATCGACAAAGTTAATCTGTCCACTATCTTTTTTAAAATCCTTAAACATAAAAATCCTCTGAGCGTTAGTTATTCCCGTTTCATCAGTATTACCTAAATATCTAGCTGTCTTATTAAAGAAATCAATTTCAGCATTGTCATTTAATCTTCTAAAATCATCGTCTGAGAATTCTTTATCGCCACGAATAGAATCTATGCCTATTTCCAGATTAACTATCTGTCCTCTGAGATTCAAAGACATTCCCGTTATTCCGCTTAAAGCTTGTCTGATTCTTTCAGCTTTTATAACTTGAGTCAATATATCCTTTTTTATCCCAATAAAAAACGTTCCACCTCTTCTACCAATATCTACGCTACCCGCCAGATCACGACCTAATCTAGAATTAATTTCCTCATAAAGCTTGTTTATCACCATATCAGCCTCGGGAAAACTGACAATCTCGTTCATCTCCCTGATTAGCTTAATGTCAAAACAAAAGATGTCACTGTAATTTTTAATTCTTTTGACGAATTCCGGATTGGAAAAAACAATATCGCCAAAAAGCTTGTCAAATAACCTTGCTTGGAGAAAATCTACTGCTTCTAATCTTTGAAAATCAGTTATTTGATTATTTTTAAGTTTTTCAATTTCCGGTTGAAGTTCAGGAAACCGTTTAGCCAAATAACTAAGTTTTTCGATCGCTGAAATGAATTCAGTTCCCCAGAAAAATTCAACGGGTTTTTCTATAAATTTGACAAAATCGGGATTTCTTAAAGCTTTATTTATCTGTGATAGAGGTAATATTTGACCTCTTTTCATAAACGAATCGAAGATTTCTTTCCCTTTGACATCATGCGGCCTCTCAATAATTTCAACTGCTTCCCCATCGGCTCTTTCTTTGAGTTTAATTGGCCGCTCGACTGTCGGATCGTCAGGCTTCAATCCTTTTTTGAAAAACCCATGAAGATCATTCTGCTTATATCTGGTTTCAACTGCTTCTTTTAGTTCTGAAACTAATTTATGATCAAACTGTCCAGTTAAAGAAATACAGAACTCGTCTCCACCATAACGGCACAAACTTACTTTAGCATCACCTAGATCTGAGCTTTTTCTGCTCCTAAATTCTTCTATGACTGATCGCAGATCACGGGCAAATCTATTTAAGACCAAGTCACCTGCACCGGCCTTATCGGCGAAGTGCATATCAGCTAAATCAAACATAAAAAATACTCCTTTGGCAGTTTTATCTTTATTAAAATCTTCAAGTCGTTCGGCGATAAACGCTGAACGGTTTAATATAAGAACCGGCCCCTCAGCAAGAGATTTGGTTAAAGCCCGTTTCCTATATTTAGTCTCTCGTGCCAAACCCGGGTCATAGCTGACCAATCGGTGAATATTTGCTAGTATTATCGGAAAATTTGCTGGTTCTCCTATTTTTTTTAAATTTTCCTGTGGTTGATTAAGCATATATTTTTGATTTTTGTTAATCTATAGATATGGACGAAAAAAATCTGGGAAAACTCTGCCAGGCAATCCGCTATGACATTCTTACTTCAACAACCGAGGCCGAAAGCGGCCACCCGACATCAAGCCTCTCTGCCGTTGAACTGTTGACAACTCTTTTTTTCGCTGGATTTTATCATTTCGATATTAACAATCCAAAAAATCTCGGCAACGACCATCTGATTTTCTCAAAAGGTCATGCCAGTCCACTTTTGTATTCATTGTATCACAGGGCCAGGGGCATCGACAGTAAGAAACTAATGACTTTGAGAAAATTCGCAAGCGTTCTGGAAGGCCACCCCACTCCCCGTTTTCCTTATGTCGATGTCGCAACCGGCAGCTTGGGGCAAGGGCTCTCAATCGGAGTAGGAATGGCATTGGGGATTAGATTAAGAATGAAGAATGAAGAGTTAAAAATCAAAAGAAGTCCAAAAGTCTGGGTTTTACTGGGTGACAGCGAGATGGCTGAAGGCCAAATCTGGGAAGCAATGGAAATCGCTTCTTTTTACAAACTCAATAATTTAATAGGAATTATCGACGTCAACCGCCTTGGCCAAAACGGCCAGACTATGGCTGGCTGGGATCTGCAATATTATGCCAAAAAAGCAGAGGCTTTCGGCTGGGAACCGATTGTTGTTGAAGACGGAAACGATATAAAACAGGTATTTTCCGCTTTAAATAGAGCTTCCGGTCAAACCGAAAAACAACCTCAAATGATCATCGCCAAAACTATAAAAGGCAAAGGCGTTTCATTTATAGAAAACAGGGACAACTGGCACGGAAAACCCCTCAACCAGGAAGAATTAGAAAAGGCTTTAAAAGAATTGGGAGAGCTCGATTTAAGTTTAAAAGGCAAAATCAGCTTGCCGGATTTAGAGGCGGGTATTGAGGGTGGAGGGCTCCCGGCGGCGCGCAGTCGAGGGGTATTTTCGAAGCGAGCACCGACGGGAGGAAACCCGAGACAGGCCCCGCCGCTTGAAATAGCTACCCGTGAAGCTTATGGAGATGCCTTGGTTGAGCTTGGAGAAGAAAACCCGAACATTGTCGTTTTGGACGGAGAAATCGGGAATTCCACCTATCAAAATAAATTCGCCAAGAAATTTCCCGAAAGATTTTTCCAAATGTTCATTGCCGAACAAAACTTGACCTCGGTAGCCGTAGGTCTGCAGAAAATAGGCTTTCTTCCTTTTATTTCGACCTTCGCCGCTTTTTTAACGAGAAGCTTTGACCAACTAAGAATGGCTCAGTATTCCCGAGCCGATCTTAAAGTAGTCGGCTCCCACGCCGGAGTTTCTATCGGCCAAGACGGACCTTCGCAGATGGGTCTCGAAGATATTACTATGATGAGATCTATCTTAAATAGTATTGTCCTTTATCCTGCAGATGGTGTTTCTGGCAGAAAACTAACCCGTTTGATATCAAATCACCAAGGCCTTTCATATCTTCGCACGGCCCGCTTGAAAACACCGATTATCTATGACGAAAAAGAAGAATTTGAAATAGGTGGCTGTAAAATTCATAAATCAAAATTAAAAAATCAGAAATCAGAAACTTTAATTATCGCCGCCGGAATTACTTTGCACGAAGCATTAAAAGCCCAAAAAGAGCTGGAAAAAGAGAATATTGAAACAACTATTGTTGATCTTTATTCAATCAAACCCATAGATGAAAAAACCCTGGTAGAACTTATAAAACAAACTAATAATGTTGTCGTTGTTGAGGACCACTATCCATATGGAGGAATTGGCGAAGTAATATCAAGTTTAATTTCAAACTTCAAACTTCAAATTTCAAATTTTGTACATCTCGCTGTTAAAAAAACTCCTATGTCAGGATCGCCTGAAGAACTACTCCATTATGAAGAAATTGATTCCGAAGCCATCATTAAGGCCGTACGAGCATTTTAACCACTCTCAACCCTAGAAGTACGAAAAACGACACAGCTAAAAACTGAAGATAGATAAATGGCGAAACTTGGCTGACTTTAAAAATAGAGGCTGAAAAAGGATGGCTTAAAATCACCAACTGTAAAATAAGAGGAATAGTGAAAGCGACGACAAAAAGAGGTGAAATCAAATGATTGAGATTCTGATGTATATGACGATGACTCAACCAAAGATCAATAAAAATAAAGGATTGGATAATAGTTAAAACAGAAAACGCCGCTGTTGTACCAAGCTCTTTGAAGAAAAAATAGGCAATTATTACTAGAACCGCTCCTATAGCTCCAACAGCTCCAATATAAGCCTGATCCCGCCTTTTTAAAAGTTCCATCTCCTTTTGCGGAGAAATCCTCATTAGATTCGGATCGCGCGGTGAGAAAGAAAGCATAAGAGCAGGTAGACCATCTGTCACTAAATTTATATATAAAAGTTGAATCGGGTAAAAAAGAGTCGGCAACCCTAAAAGAAGACCAACGATCAAAGCAATTGCTTCGGAAACATTACAAGATAGTAAATATTTAATGGCATTTTTTATATTGTTTATTATTCCCCTGCCCTCTTCAATCGCCGTCACAATCGAAGCGAAATTGTCGTCTGTTATAACCATGTCGGCTGTCTCACGGGCGACATCTGTACCAACTAACCCCATGGCGACACCGACGTCAGCCTGTTTCAAAGCTATAGCATCATTAACTCCGTCACCAGTTACGGCGACGATTTCTCCTAACTCTTGATAAAGCTTGATGATTCTATGTTTTTGAAATGGATTAGTTCTAGCAAAAATCTTTACCCTTGGTAGAAGTTTTAAAAGTTCTTTATCACTATACTCTTCCAACTGTAAACCGGTTAAGATCTCGTCACCTTCTTTGACTAATCCAGTGGAAACTCCGATCGCCTCGGCGGTTTTTTCATTGTCTCCAGTGACCATGACGACTTTAATTCCCGCACTGGTTGTTTTTCTTAAGGCTTCGTTGACTTCGGGACGAGGCGCGTCGTGAATCGCCACCATTCCCAAAAATAAATTTCCGCTCGAAAAAGCCAATACTCTTAACCCTTTTTTCGCCCATTTAGCAACCTGGTTTTCGATCTCTTGCTTCTTAATAGCTGATAATTTACAAACATTAATAATCGACTCTGGTGCGCCTTTGGAAAATTTATATTGTACGGGTTTTGCGCGCAAAACCCCTACGTTTTCAACAACAACCGACATCATTTTGCTCACGCTGTCAAACGGTTTTTCTTCAATTAGTTGCCATTTTTTTCTTTCTTCATCAATATTAATCCCTTCTTTTTGGGCTAAATACAATAATGCTCCTTCTGTCGGATCACCCAAGACATCCCAACGGCCGTGGTCATGGATATAGACAAGAGAGGCGGTCGAGCATAAAATTCCATTTAGTATCAACTGTTTTTTTTGTTCTTGAGTATCTGTATAAACTTCCTTAACCATCATTTTATTAGTCGTCAATGTCCCGGTTTTATCCGTTGCGATCAAAGTAATGCTTCCCAAAGCTTCTATAGCTGATAATTTTCTCACGATCGCCTTTTTTTTAGCCATAGTATTCATTCCAATCGCCAAAGTGATTGTCATGACAGCCGGTAATCCTTCGGGAACAACCGCTACAGCCAGAGAAATCGCCAACAAAAAAGCCGGAAAATAACCAGACCCCTCCAATAAAGAAATTAAGAAAACCAAAAGGGAAAGGACAATTCCTCCTATACCAATGAACCTTGTCAGTCCGGCCAATTTTTTTTGGAGAGGAGTTAAACCTTCTTTTATTGAAGATAAATTTTTTGCAATAGCGCCGAATTTTGTCAGGTCGCCGGTTGAAACTATCTTCATCATTCCTCTTCCTCGACTGATAATCGTTCCCGAGAAAATTTCATCTTTTTCTTTCTTTGATACTGACAAAGATTCACCTGTTAACGCCGACTCGTTGACCTCGAGATTAATCGATTCAATAATTTTTCCATCAGCCGAGACCTTAATACCTTCTTCAAGATAAACAATATCACCGGGAACCAAAAATTTGCTGTCAATTTCAATCTGTTGTCCATCCCTTATTACTCTAACACGGGTGACAGTCATTTCTTTGAGAGCCTTTAAAGATTCTTCAGCTTTTGCCTCTTGATAAAGACCAAAAAAAGCATTGAGAATAACAATGGCGATTATTAAAGAACCATCAACTGTCTCGCCTAGAAAAAAAGAGAAAACAGAAGCTCCGATTAAAAGAATCGTTAAAAAGTTATTAAACTGTTCAAAGAATTTTACGATAAATGACTTTCTGGGAGGCTCTGATATAACATTGAGCCCGTATTGTTTTAGAAATTGGTCTGCTTGTTCACCTGTCAATCCTTTGTTTATCATTTTTATAGAGTTTTTAATTTTTGATAAGCTTCTTCCATTGTCTTTAATATTTCTTCTACAATCTTATCTGCTTCGCTAAAACTGACTGCTTTAAGGTTGTGAGGAAAGTAGTGAAAGATTTGATTTCGGCCGATTTTCCAAATATTCCAAATTCTTTCTGCCAATCCTTGACCAACCTTGTCTTTGATTTTTTTATATAATGACCGATCCCCCAAACGAGCAACTAAATTCGGCGACATCAGCTTTCCTAAGCGTAAATGGTCGGAGATATAATCCAAATGGCTGATTAATTTTGAATCTCTAAATAGTTGCTTCAAAAATCCTTCGTATGCTTTGGCAAAAGGAAAGACCAAAAATGAATAGTCCTTAAACTGGTAAGCTTGATTTTTTATAATATCATTCATCAAGTACTGACCTTCTCTTATTAGATCTTTTTGGTTTTGGGAAAGATATTGCCAAAAATCGCTTGTCCTCAAGATCAAACTATTAAGTTTATCCATATATAATGTATATATTAATAATAACAAAATTTTGCTATAATTTTTTCATGAAAAGAATCTATCAACTGATTGAAAAAAATCTGTTTGAGAAAATCTTTTCCCGCAACAAAGAAGAAAAAACCAAAGGCCCTCTACCTATTATTACCATCTCCAGAGAAATGGGGTCAGGAGGCAAACCTATCGCCAATATGGTAGCAAAGAGGCTTGGAGAGCGCTGGAAAGTCTTTGACCAGGAAATCATCGACGAGATTGCTAAAGAAGCCCATCTGGAAAAAAAACTAGTAAAGTCTATTGATGAAAAAAAACTACCTTTGGCAGACGAATTGATCGCCGAAATTTTTGGCAGGAGATTTTTAAACATGTCAGGTTATTATAAACACCTGATTAAAGTCTTGTCTTTGGTCGGGCAACGAGGACATTCCATTATTTTAGGACGAGGCGCTAATTTTATTTTTCCTCATGCTTTGAAGATAAGAATCATCGCCGATATGAATCAAAGAATCACCTGGGAGATGACTCATGAAGGGATTTCAAGGACTGAAGCAGTAGAGAGAATTGAGGATTCAGACGAGGAAAGGCGAATATTTATACAAACACTATTTAATCACGACCAAAAAAAATCCCATCATTATGACATGGTTATTCGCACCGGACCGAACCTGACCATAGAAGATGCTACAGACATCATCTTTGACCTAGCTAAAAGAAGATTCAAGATTTAAGATTATTCTTGAATCAGAATCTTAAAAGAAGGACTCATGGTTGATTTTATATAACCTTTTTGGATGTGCTTTTTACCCACAGCTTCGATAAATTTTTCTGCATTGGCAACCAAGTTTTTTTCCTCGATTGACAATTTACCGATCATCTGATGAATGAGAGGAGATTTCGCTTCGGTTTTCCATCTTAAAAGACCTTTACTGAATTTTTTTACCAGTTCTTCCGGGTTGGGCGAAATTGTTCCGGATTTTGGATTAGGCATCAATCCTTTTGGCCCCAAAACCTTGGCAAATTTAGCCAATTTTGGCATAAAAGAAGGATGGGTAACCAGAATATCAAAATCAAGCTTGCCTTTTTCAATCTCTGTCAAAACCTTTTCATCGACTACAGCCACTTTGACGATCTTACCGGTTGAATAAGGTAGATCCAATTCTCCTTTTAAACCCATTTGGTCAACGACCAAATGAAGTTCAACAGATTCATCAAAACCAGCTGATTTTATTTTCTTAAGAAGAGAGACCGCTTCCTTAACCTGATAAGATTTATTCTTATCGACCATTTTTTTTGCCACTTCATAACGTTTACCACGTGGTTTAACGACAACGGCTTTTGCCCGTTTCGGTGTTTTAACTGACTTGGCTAAAGACTCGACAGGAGGTGTTTTTTTTATAGCTTCTTCTTTGTTTACAGTAGTCTTCACAGAGGCTGTTTTTGTAGCCTTTTTTTGAGTTGATTTTTCTTTCTGCTCTTTTTTTTGTTTCTCTTCGACTTCTTCCATCCCTAATAACCTAGTTTTTACTTTTCCCATAATTTATTTTAATTTTCAACGTCTATTCCCATTGATCTGGCTGTTCCGGCGATAATTTTTTTTGCCGCTTCAATATCATTGGCATTCAAATCACCCATTTTTTCCTTGGCAATCTCTTCAAGTTGGATTTTTGTCAATTTACCGACTTTCTCTGTGTTTGGTTTTCCCGAACCTTTAGCAAGTGACAATTTCTTCTTGATCATAGCGGCAACCGGAGGCAGTTTGGTAATAAATGTAAAACTACGGTCTTCGTAAACAGTAATGACTGCTGGAATAACCTGACCTTTCATTTTCGCCGTCCGTGCATTATATTCCTTGATAAAATCCATAATCGGAATACCGTGCTGACCTAAAGCTGGACCTACAGGTGGAGCTGGTGTTGCTTCTCCTGCTGGAAGATTGAGCTTTACAATTGTTTTAACTTTTTTTGCCATATTATAGTTTTTGTACTTGTAAAAAGTCTAATTCGACTGGTGTTTCACGGTCAAAGATTGAGACCAAAACCTTAACCTTACCTTTTTCCTCATCTATAGCTTCGACTGTCCCCAAAAAGTCTGTAAAAGGCCCTTCGGTGATTTTAACAGCCTCACCAACAGAAAACTTTGTTTTAAACTTAGGCTGCTCCTGATCGACAAACTTCATAATGGCGTCAACTTCTTTTTCGGAAATAGCCGTTGGTTTTAAACCCGCACCGACAAATCCTGTTACGCCTTCTGTAGTTCTAACAACCAACCAAGAATCATCATTTAGTATCATTTTTACCAAAATATATCCAGGAAAAACTTTCTCTGTTGCTTTAGTCTTTTTTCCTTTTTTTACAACGACAATATCTCTCATCGGGATGACAACACTGAAAATTTTGTCTTCAACTCCCAATGATTTAATCCTTTGCTCCAATGCTTGTTTTACCCGTTGCTCATAACCTGTCTGAATATGAATGACATACCACTTAGCATCCGGACCTGTCACCTGAACAACTTTTTCCACCTCTTTTTTTTCTTCGCTGATCTGCTTTTGATCCATAAATTACAAAGTAGTTTATCTGAATTTAGTAATAAACTCTAATCCTTTTGCTAACAGAATGTCTATTATACCCACATAAAGTCCAATTATCAAGGAGACGCCGAGAACAACCATCGTCAACCTTGTTGTTTGTTTACGGGTCGGCCAACTAACCTTTTTTAACTCATCCACGACATCAGTGGCGAAGTTAGGGTTGACTTGTCTATTTGCCATTTTGATATTTTAACATAGATTATTGAGACTCGGTAAGGTAATTTTTTTAGTATATTTAAACTATGCCAAAAGAAATCATTCATTCAGCAATATTGATTATTGCCATAGTCCTTAGTTTTGTTTTCCCAAAAACTAATCTCGCCAACTATGATCTACAGATTACGGCTTTTTTATTTCTCATTCTCTATCTTTCCAAAAAATTCTTCATCGTAAAAAGCTCACCTTCCCGATTAATCGAATCTGTCATCTTCACTTTGGTAATAACGAGCATAATCAATACGACAGGCGGCTTAGCTTCGCCGTTTTTCTTCTTAATCTACTTTCTTCTCTTTTCCCTCTCTCTACTCCTTGAGCCACTTATTTCCGTCACGACAACCATCGCTTTAATAGTTTTTTATCTTCTTTCTTTACCTCAAAGTCAGGATATAAAAACTCTACTTCCCATTATCTCATTAGCATTTATCACTCCTTTTGCCTTATTTTTAGGAAGTGAGCATAAAAAAAATGAAAAGCTAAAAATAAAGAATGAGAAATTACAAGAAGACACTTTCTTATTTATATCATTAATGTTGAAAAATCATTTAAAAAATATCAAGGAGGCAGTAGAGAATTTTGTTGGCGACCATGAACTAGATATTATAAAAAAGTCTGCCAGCCGGATGGAGAAACTGATTGAGAAGTTTGAGAAAAGTTAGAATTCAAAAGTCAAAATGCAAAAGTTCAGGTCAAAATTAAAAAGTTTTTTGTTTACTTTTGACTTTTTAATTGTATTTTTGACTTTTAATTTATTACTTTTGACTTTTCAAAAGGTTTTCGCGGTTGATATGGGTTCACCGCGATTCCAAATAAAAGGAGGCAATGTCAATTCGGCGGCCGGGGACAAATCATCTGATGGTTATAGGCTTTCCGATACAATCGGCCAGTTGGCGGCCGGAGAATTTTCTTCGACCGGATATGTAGTTAAGGCAGGATTTCAATATTTTCATTCTATTATTCCGTTTCGTTTTTCCATTTCCAATATAAATGTTGTTCTTGACCCTAATCCAATTGTTCCTAATAGCCCATCAACCGCAAATACAGTTCTAACAGTCTACTTTGGCGGCGCCGGCCAATATCAAGTTACAGCCATTGAGGAAGAACCGTTCAAAACACTTTCTGGAAATGCCATTCCTGATACAACTTGTGATGGTGGCGTTGAAACTTGTAACGAAACACAAGCAAAAACCTGGTCGTCCAGCACAGCTTATGGCTTTGGTTACAATATGGCTGGTGAGGATATTCCGACTGATTTCAGTTCAGGAACTCAATATCGTCCTTTTCCCGACCGATCGGATGTCGAATCACCAGCTGTAATCATGTCAAGCCTCAACGTCGGAAAAGATCGTCAAGCAACCTTGACTTTTAAAGCGAATATTTCTCCTATCCAGCCTGCTGGCAGCTATCAGACTGTTATTAATTTTGTGGCAACGCCGAGTTTTTAAGTTAGAATTCAAAAGTCAAAATGCAAAAGTTAAAGTTAAAATTAAAAAGTTTCGGAATGACAAACACTTTTACCTTTTTACTTGTATTTTTGATTTTTAACTTCTTACTTTTGACTTCATCAGTTAACGCTCAACAAGTCTCACTTTCAATCTCCCCTCCTTTACTCGAACTTATCATTAAACCCGGTAAATCGCTTATGGTCGCCTACCGTGTGGAAAATTTCGGCGACCCTGTCATTTTAACCGTTAAACTACATAATTTCGAACCAAAAGATAACCTGGGGAATATTAGAATTAAAGATGAGTTCAGTGGCCCAATTCGCTTTGACCTTGACAATGCCGATCAAGAACTTGAACGTCCGTTTTTTTTAAAAACAGGAGCTTCCCAACAACTTCTTTTAAGAATTCGCGCGCCAGAAGGAGCTCCAGAAGGTGACTATTATTATACCTTGTTAGCAGAAGCTGCGCCGCCAAATAGTAAAGAAGGAGTCGCCAGCACCCGAGGACGAGCCAGTATAGGTAGTAATATATTGATCACAGTCACAGACAGCGGATCAATTGAAGTAAAGCCAAAAGTAGTTCTATTCGACTTATTGACCAAATTGAATCTTTTCGAGAGGAAATTGAGGGTTTTCGACAGCTTTGATAAGGTTCCCTTAATATTCATTGTTGAAAATAAAGGAAAAAACATGATTAAGCCCGAAGGCAAAGTTACTCTTTCAGGAAACTTCGGCGAACAGATAAAATACGATGTAATTCCAAAAAATATTTTGTCCGAGTCACAAAGGTTGATTGAGGCCACCCCATCTGCAAACATAAATTGTTCGGGTCAGACTTGCTTGACCCCTACATCATTAATTCTTTCTGGATTTTTTATCGGTTTCTACCGACTATCAACCCAACTGACCTTTGGAGAAAACTCGCCGACGATTTTCAGTGCCACCAACTTTTTCGCTTTTCCGTTTAAACTCAC
Organism: Candidatus Roizmanbacteria bacterium; assembly: GCA_016215445.1. Lineage (GTDB taxonomy): Bacteria > Patescibacteriota > Microgenomatia > UBA1406 > GWC2-37-13 > GWC2-37-13. The sequence goes on along the minus strand of JACRJL010000001.1, from coordinate 13,127 downwards.
TCTGGCCGTCATCTTTGTTTTAATCGTGACTATCATTATTGTTAAAAGATTCTCTCCTGATGAGGACGATTAGATATCGCTTGAAATTTATTGCTGAAATAAACTAAAGGTTATCTATTGTAGCAGATAGTCTATAGACATCTAATAAGTCTTATGAGTCTAATTAGACTTATGAGACTAATAAGTCAAACTGACTTAAAAAAACTCAAAAAATATCGGGTCGAGACGTTTCTTTTGTTAACCGGTTTTATAATCACTAGCATTTCACTGTTAATTTATTTTAATACTTTTCAGCAGGAAAACGAAGAAATTGAAAGTTTTCCAACTCAATCTTATCAAGACTATAGTAAAGAAGCGAAAATTTATATTGATGTCTCCGGATCAGTCAATAAACCAGACCTTTATGAAGCCTCAACTAATACAAGGCTCAAAGAGATCATCAAAAAAGCCGGTGGACTTTCTGATGACGCCGACAAAAGCTTTTTTAGCAGGAACTTTAACCTGGCTCGAATCGTTGTTGACCAAGAAAAGATATATATCCCCTCTATGTGGGACGTTACGAATGGCTACTTTATAGAAAATCAACAGACGTTGAATTATATTTCGCCAAATTCTGATGACCTTAACAATACCAAAACAAAAAATATTATCAATGTCAATTCTTCCTCCCTTGAGGAACTCGATACTCTTCCTGGTATTGGAAAGATAACCGCCCAGAAGATAATAGAACAAAGACCTTTTAAGGCTCTGGAAGAACTTATAGATAAAAAAATTGTCAGTAAAACAGTCTTTGAAAAGATAAAAAATTTAGTAAAAATTTAACAGATGGTAGATTCTTCTTTTTTTGCTTCCGTCATAAATAGTTATCTACCTGAACCGCAATCCTCACTCTTAAATGGAATTATCCTTGGTATAGACTTGAAGACTTCGAAAACTTTCTATGAACAGCTTAAGGCTGTTGGATTGCTCCATCTTGTAGTACTTTCCGGAATGAATATAACCATGCTCATTGTCTTTATCGAGTCTATTACTAGGCATTTTAGCAAACAGTTATCTATTCTGATAACTATACTGATCATAGTTATTTTTATCTTGTTCGTCGGTATAGAAGCCCCAGTTATCAGAGCAGGATTTATGGGTATTTTAACGCTCGTAGCAATTTTATTGGGAAGGAAAAATACTACCTTGTATGGTTTACTTTTATCGCTAATTTTTATTTCAATAATTTTTCCCGACTGGATTACGACAGTTTCTCTTCAACTTTCTTATGGCGCGACCTTAGGTATCATACTTTTTGGTCAAACCAACTCAAAAAGTGATTTTGTCAAGGAACTGCGAACCAGTCTTTCGGCGCAGATTTTTACAGTGCCAATTATTTTTATATATTTTAAACAGATTTCCCTAATTTCTCCTTTGTCTAATCTTTTGGTCGCCCCGATTATCCCACCGTTAATGATTTTTGGGTTTTTAACGGCAATCTTAGGAAAGATAAATTTTCTATTAGGTATCATCCCCTCTTACATCTGTTACGGACTGTTAACCTATTTGGTTTGGGTTATTGAAACTTTATCGAAGATCCCGTTTGCCTTAATTAAGTTTAATTAATAAATGAACCCTTCACCAATCGAAAAAAAGAATTTGATAAGATCATTCTTTTTTAGTCTGACGATAATTTTTTTAATTGTAATTTTTCAAATTCAGGATAAACAGACAAGGATTGTTTTTTGCAACGTCGGTCAGGGCGACGCTACCTATATTAGAATCAAAAACAGAGTAGATGTGGTTATTGACGCCGGACCTAATAGAAGCATTCTTAATTGCTTGGGCAAATACATGCCTTTTTGGGACCATAAAATTGAACTCGCCTTTTTAAGCCATCATGATAAAGATCATTATGGCGGGTTTTTTAACATTATTGACCGCTATAAAATCGCGAAATTTTTGACAATAGACTATAGTTTCGACAGTCAAACGTATAAAAGACTCAAAAATAAACTCGACGTAAAAAAGATTTTTTATCAAAATCTCGTTGCCGGAGACAAAGTAGTTGTTTTAAATGACAGTTTTAGAATATACTGGCCGTCAAGTTATTTCAAATCCTATCAAGGAAATGACTACTCATTGATTTTTATTTTTCAAGAAAATAACTTTAGAGCGTTGTTTACTGGCGACGCTTCGCCTTCAGTTTTGAATAGACTGTCAGATAAATCATTAACTAAAGTCGATGTTTTGAAAATACCCCATCATGGCTCAAAAAACGGACTGACTGAAACTTTTTTAGAATTAGCAGACCCTAAGGTCGCTGTGATAAGTGTTGGAAAAAATAACTCGTATGGTCATCCGAACAAAGAGGTTTTAGACTTACTTGAGGCCAAAAAAATTAAAATTAAACGAACGGACAAAGACGGTAACGTCATTTTTAATTTAAAAGTATTCCCTTGATCTCTTTGAAGATATTCCAACCCTCAAAACCAATCCAGGTTTCGCCTACTAATTCTTTAGGTAAACCCGGATCCTGACGGAGTATGTCAATGTAATAAGAAACTACTTTCTTAAATTTATCCAGCTTTTCCTCGCTTGAGGAAAGAACATCGTGCCATTTCTTGAAAAGATCTCTATATTGCTTATCGAGATTAGCTTTTCCCCAGACCTTTTCTATTAGAATAGTTCGGTCGCCAAAAGTATGATCGGCCTCAAAAGCTTGGATATACTTTTCTTCTTCTTTCTGGTCTGTAAGGGTTTTTAGGGTAGGCAGAATTGGATGCGGCGTTAACCAGAAAGACCTATGCCACGGTCCGAGTCCCCATCCTTGCATTTCGCGTCGTAAACGATCGCGAATTTCTCGTTTTTTTTCAGGAATTTCATATGAAATTACACGCCATTTGCCATCCCATTTATCCTGCAAGAATCTGAAAAAAGGAAACTCCAAAGATAGTGAAGTAAAACCTTCATTAGTCAACCTGTATTGACCGTCTTTTTCGCCTTTTTCAATCATTTTTTCCTTGATCAGCCCCGAGATTGTACCGCGCGTTTTTTGATTTAAAGTTAGATCAAAAACTTTTTGAATTTTTTCGTCCAAGGAAATAGCAGAAAAATCAACGCCCGCTATCATAAATAATGAAAGTAAAATCTTCGTCCGTCTTTCTTTAACTCCCATATAAGTTACACTTTAACAGACGAAAAATTATCTGTCAAGGGGCAAAATAAAGAAAACTAATACCTTTTTTATATAGGTTAGATAGGCTTGACAAATATTCTCTTATGTATGATATTAATAGTATGGTGAAAAAAACCCGTAAATTAATTTTATGTTTATTTATTTTTGGTCAAATGGGTTTTTTTTACTTCTTTAAACTTCCCACTCTTATTCCTGGGGAGACTGCTAATTTCACCAATGCTTCAGATACCTTAAGCAATGCCCGCCTCTCTTATCGTGCCGGCGTAAATACCGGGGCTGCCAGTTCATCGACCGTCAAAATAGATACTTCCGGTCATGCAGATAACGACACGAATCACCTATTCCCAAAAGACGTTGTCTGTTTTGCTGGCGGGAATTTGGACGGATGTTATAGTCAATCACTATACACGGTAGCTAATATTATCGATACTGACGATTTTAATTTCACGCCGGCCTTAGGAGGAACAGCTCTTGACGCCAATGACTATGTCATTGCTAGCCAATCAGCTATTCACACGGTTGCCTTTACTCTTGCTAGTGCTGTTCCTTTAGATGGTGATATTCTAATTACGATTCCAACGGTTGATATCACCGGTAAAACCAATGATAGTTTTCCCGATACTAATTCGTCGATTGCTACGAATGGTTTTGACCGAGGAGGAGTGGTGGCGGCCGACGTTTCCACATCTTCGAGCGGCTGCACGAATAATTGGAATTCAACAGAAACGTTCACTAATGGAGATGCATCAAATGATATGACAATAAGAATAGATCGCAACACAGATTCTTGCGCCGCCGGAGCGACTATAACTGTAACGGTTGGCAGCACTAATAAACTCATAAATCCGGCGCCGATTTCTACCGGGCATACCCAGGGGAACGCCGACGTTTACACGATAAACGTCAAAACCAGGGACGGATCTGACCAAACTCTTGACCAAAGCAATATTAAAGTCGCTGTTATTGAAGGAGTTTTGGTTTCGGCAACAGTCCAAGAAACTTTAACTGTAACAGTCGCTGGAGTTTCAGCTGACTCTGGAAGCTATTGCGGGGTTACAAGGGATGCAAGTTCACCTGATAGTACGGCAACCTCTGTACCTTGGGGCACAATAACAACCTTTGCCGCATTTAGAAATGCTGTACAGACTGTAACTGTTTCAACAAATGCTGATGCCGGCTACTCAGTTAAAGCTGAAGAAAACGACCAGATGGGTAAAGATGGAAAAACTTGCAATTCTCCAACCGCTGATACGGCTGATGAAACCGACAGTTGTATTCAAGACACGACCTGTAACACATTGTGTTCGGAATCGTCATCAGATGAGTGGACAACGACAACAAAATACGGTCTTGGATTTTCAATGGCTAATGTTTCGGGAACCGACGCCTCCTTTCTTTATAATGAATCTGCACGAACGTTTTCTTCTCGTCAGTTTGCCGATCAACAAGCTTCAAATACTAAACAAAACATTATGGCAAATGGTGGTCCGGTCGCAGCCAGTCAAGCCTATCTTTGTTACAGGCTGAATGTTTCTGCCACCCAACCGGCTGGTTATTATTACAATAAAGTCCAGATGACGGCAACGGCAACATTTTAAATATGAGAAAAGTATTTAGTATCCAGTATTTAGTATCCAGTATCAAGACTGTTTTTGCTGTCTTTATACTCTATACTCTATACTCTATACTGAATACTGTCATCTTCGCCCAAACTTCTATTCCTTTAACAGTCATGCCTGCTCGAAATCAGATTGAGGTCGAACCAGGAGAGAAAGCCGTCTTGACAGTAAATTTTTACAATCAATCAGACGATCCTATCTCTGGATTTTTTCGTACCAGTGATTTTATTGTCGACGACAACCAAGGAACACCCAGGTTGATTGAAAATATTGAAGAAGCACCGCCAAAATACGTTGCCAGCAACTGGTTCAGTCTTTTATATGACCGCGCCACTCTGCCTGCCCATAATAAGGTCTCTCTCCAAGCGACAATTACTGTTCCATCTAATGCTCATCCAGGCGGCCGCTACGTGGCAGTTCTCTTCCAACAAGGCAATAATATTTCCGGACAAAGCGGTGAAAACGAAGAAGCAGGGGTGGGAACCAATATCAGAATTGCTTCGTTAATCTACATAAGAGTCAAAGGCCCTATATCGGAAAAAGCATTAGTATCAAGATTTTTTACTCCTTATTTTCTCGAGTACGGCCCGGTTAAAGTCACCACTGACATTTTAAACCGAGGTGACTATCATATTACTCCCAGAGGAATAATTAGTTTGACTGACTTATTTAGCGGAGTTGTCGACCAAAAATTGATCAATGGAAAAAATGTCTTCCCTGATGCCTCAAGAAGCTTCGAAACCGATCTTGGCACTAAATGGATGGTCGGCCGTTATAAAGTCAATCTAACGGGTTCCTATGGAGAAACTGGCCAGGTTCTATCGGCAGCAACCTATGTTTGGGTTTTCCCCTGGCGGGTAGCGATTGTGATTATTTTGTCCCTGATAATTATCTACCTTCTGGGTACAAACTATTACAAAAAATTTGTGGTTAAAGAGAATAATTTAGAAGACGAAATTAAAAAAGAACAGGAAGAGATTGAAAAGCTTAAAGCCCAACTCCGCAAAAAAAATAGTTAAATCATTTATACTTAAATTTAAATGACAAAAAGATCTCTATTATTAATAGTATCTCTCCTGTTGATTATTCCTTTACAGCTTAGTCTCCTCTATTCTTCAAAATTAGATCAGGGTAATGTCGCCGGCATAAAGACAGTGACACCCAAAACAATCATAAACTCACTTTTTATCGGCGAGTTTCAGTTTACGTTGTTTGGATATACTTCACCTCAAGCTGAAGTCACCCTGGTTGGTCAAGGAATCGCTGACCAGACGACGGCAGACGTTACTGGCTATTTTGAGTTTACCAACCGTTTTCTACCACTCTCACCGCATGAGGCTTGCTTAAGCTCTAAAGACCAATTTGGCAGAATTTCCTCACCCACCTGTCTTCCGCCATTCCCAACTCAGGCTAATGTGGTTATCGGACCTGTTATTATTCCTCCAACGATTTCTTTTGACAAACCTGATTACTTTGTCGGTGACGAAGCAATCTTGACCGGACAAACCCTTCCTGAGTCACCCATCAATCTTTCCATGTTTACTAAAGCTTCAAAATTTCCTGCCTTTTCTTTGATAAATCCTGTAGAAGCTTTTTCCTTGCCGAAAATTTCTGCTCTCTCCGACGACAAAGGCAACTTCTCCTTTATCCTTCCCTCTTCCCAAGCACAAGACTATCGTCTTTTCACCCAGGTCGACTACCAAGAGCTACCATCTGCTAACAGTCGTGCTTTGTCATTAAAGATTCTGCCAATTTGGATGATTATTATTAGATTTTTCAGTTTTATTTGGACTATTCTCGGCCGAAGATTGCTGGAAATTGTAATTTTATTGGAAATAGCCGGCCTTCTTGCCTATCTCATTCGCACTTTCTTTTCACCATATCATATTGCTCGAAACCGGGTTTTGACTTTATACAAAATACCTCTACCTGCTGTTGAAGAAAAACACGAGTTGATGAAGGCCCATCAAGAGTTAGTTAAATACCAAATGGGAAGTCTGTTTTAGGCTCTCACTATCAACCGTTACCTCAAGAAAGTACTCGCCTACTTTAGTCGAAGAAACGTCAAAATAGGCTTTTCCGAAACTATCTGTCAATGCCTGGATATTTTCAATGTTTAAGGCTTCATTTGGAGCCAAAACCACTTTTTTACCCATTACCCCTAGTCCCTGGTCATCAAGGATAAAAACAGTTACTCTGATTTTTTCTTGTCCGTTGGCTCTAGCTCGCAATGGAGTAATAAAAACATAAGAGTTATCTACGGAAAAAGAGACTCTTTTTATTGAAGCCCTATTTGTGAAGAACTGAACTTCATAAAGCCCAAAAAATAAGGCGAAAGCAATCAAAATAATCAAAAAAAGCAGTAAAAAAACCACTGGTTTCTTCATAGTTTTTATCTTAACTGTAAAAGTCACGATTGTCAATAAGGCGATTTTTGATACTATAGGTAGCGTTTTATTTAAGTATCTACTATGCATATAGCGTTTAGGCCGTCAAAATAATTTAGAGACGAACAAGAAAAAATTAGCAGTCACTATTATTAGGTGACAAAACCATAAGAAAACTGAATTTTTACTTTAAATTTTTAATTTTTAAATGATTTTTTATTTAGATATTTTTCAGTTTGAAAACTGTTTAACTAAAAACTCAATGAAAACTGAAAATTTAAAACTGAAAAATCTGACCTTGAAAAAAAATTAAACAGTTCTCTAAATTTTAAGTTTTTTTAATTAAACTTTACTATAAGATTAATGATCCACTTTGATACTATAAAGTAAGTAAATAAAACCTGCGGTAATTCTATTAAACGTAATTAAATAATATTATAGGGTTAACTTTAAAATATGTTGCAACTATATCAAAATATAGTCAAAATACCTCTTGACATCCTTATTAATATTGTTTTAAGATGAAATTGTATGCAAAAAGGGTATAATCTTTATAATCTTGAGCCCCAATTTAGAAATTTTTTAACCGCGGAGAACGTTTCTTCTGTTACTTTAAAAAATTATCTTTCTGACCTTCGTCATTTCTTTGGTTGGGGCAATCTAAAGTTAAAGTCAGACAAAATTGAACCAGTCGAGAATGATTTTTCTTTTTTAGATGAAAATTTTATTTCAGAATATCGAAGCTACCTTTTGGAAAATAGCCTTCCTCATAAAACCATCAATCGACGCTTGTCAACGGTAAGAAAATTCTGTTCTTTTTGCATTTCGCAAGGTTGGTTAAAAGAAAATCCGGCTAAAAAAATCAGTAATATAGGCCAAAAAGAAATATCAAATGTTAAATATCAAATATCAAAACATGCTCAGGAACCAGAAAACACAGATAATAATAAGGCTCAACAAAGCCCTAAAAATAAAACGTCCGTCATCCTAAATTCATTTCAGGATCTATTATTGAGATTCCGAAACAAATCCCGACTGACCAAGAAACCAACCTCTACCAACCAATTTCCTAACCCGCTTCCAAACCTACCTTCTACTCCCGGTTTCGGAATTCAATATTATATTGCTTTTTTAATCCTTTTAATTTTTGTCGCCACGTTAGGAGCAGGAATTTATAACCAGTTCTTTCTTAAATCAGAAAGAACCTTTGCCTATCCTTCTGCTCCGGTTACTGCAGGCAGGTTGTTATCTTTCCAAGGCCGGCTTACAGATGCTTTTGCCAACCCCATAACAACCGCGACTAATGTCACTTATAAACTTTATAATGTCTCAACAGGTGGTAGTGCTTTGTATACTGCCGGGCCCTGTTCGACAACCCCAGACCAGGATGGAGTTTTTAATGTTTTAATTGGAGGCGTCGGTTATATCCCTACTCCACCCAGCTCAACTTATAACAGCCTCTGTGGAAGCGAAATTGACACGAGTATTTTTTCCGAAAATCCTAATGTTTATTTAGGTATAACAGTTGCCGGTGATAGTGAGATGTTACCCCGTCAGCAGATTGCCAATGTTGGTTACGCCATAAACGCCGAGACTCTTCAAGGTCTGCCACCAGGATCGACAGTTTCAACCGTGCCTTACATAAACTCCGACGGAAATATATTGATGTCGGCAGCCGCACCTGGAATCCGCTCTCAATACTCAAGCGCTACTTTTACCATTTCTTCGGCCAATGCAACAACAATCCAGTCAGCCGGAAACGGAGATATCATTCTTCAAGCTACAGAAAGCGGCGCCTTAAGATTCAGAACAGGTGGAGATTCTGATACTTATACGAGAATTTTTGTCGATACTTCGGCCAACGGCGGAAATGTCGGCATCGGAACAATCAATCCTTTGGCAAAACTAGACGTCAACGGCAATGCGAGTATTTCTGGAAATCTTACTTTGGCCGGAGGTGTAAGAACAATCTCTTCAACAGCATACAATCAATTAAATATCGGCGATATTTATACAGGCGATATTTTATTAAATCCAGGAACCGGGAAACAAATAAGATTTTACGACCCTGCAAACTATATTGATTCTTCAGGAAACTTAACAATAGCCGGAATTCTAACCACGACTGGCGACATCTATGCCGGGTCGGGAATAACCACTTATAACAATGCCGTAAGCGATGATACTGTCGAAGCAACTAAATTCTGTACGGGTGACGGCGAAACTAACTGCGTTACTGATTTTTCCTCCCTTTCCGCCGGAAGTTCTTGGTGGACAATGAATGCCGGTGGTCTGTATCCTATAAATAGCACGCTCGACGCTTTTATAGGAGGAACGGCGACGTCCTCGGCTAAATTTGCTTTCATAAATGTGAATTCGGGTAACCCGACTGCCAGCATTTCCGGAAACTTAGCGATTGCTTCTCCAACCGGAAGCAATCCATCAACAACCTATGATATTTTAAATGGCGGTACCTATAACTTGCGTACTTCAGTCGGCGGAGATTCAGGGTTGGCTTCTAGATTTTTTGTCAATAATGCTGGCAACGTCGGTATCGGCGATACCAATCCCAATATCAAACTATCAGTAATAGACACAAAAAACTCAGAATCTTCAATACGTATAACAAATGCCGATACTGGAGCCGGTGCGTTGTCGTCGCTTATCACCAGCAATGGCTCAGCCTACACTGCCTTGGGTATGTTCGGAACAAACTACTCTACTTATGGCTCATTCACTGCCAATCGGGGAATTTTGTATAACACAGGAGCCAATGGATCTGCTTTTATCAACTCAAATACTTCCGCCCCATTTATCTTCGCCAATAATACTTATGGCGAAAGCGAATTACTGCGAATTACCGGAGCAGGTTATATCGGAATTGGCACTCCGGATCCAACCGCCAAACTCGATATTGCCGGATCAGCCAGTACTTCAGGAACTTTGGCTTTTCGGGGAACTACCGATCCAAAAATAGACATCCTAAACGGTGAAAATTTTGGAATCCGCATCTCGGTCGGCGGCGATGTTGGTCTATCGGAAATATTTACTGCTTTAAATTCCGGCAACATCGGAATCGGCGACACAACGCCAGACCACAAACTCGACGTTGCCGGTAATATCGGCTTGGATGCTGGAAGTTATATAAATTTTGGCGACACAGATGGAACTACTGGTTATGGTTTTCGCGACAACAGCGGAAATATAGAGTTTAAGAACTCTGCTGGTTCTTGGACTGGAATCGGGAGCGGTGGAGGCGACTCTTGGTGGACAATGACTGCCGGTGGTCTTTATCCTGTAAATAGCACGCTCGACGCTTTTATAGGAGGAACGGCGACGTCCTCGGCTAAATTTGCCTTTTTAAATGTGAACTCCGGTGTCCCGACTGCCTCGATTGCCGGATCGCTCGCCAACGTATCAACGTACATTACTGGTGACGGCAATCTCGCCACCACCAACATGCAACCTTTGACCTTAGGCGGAAGTACAACAGGAGATATCAACTTCTTTTCTTCCGCAAATCATATTGATTCTTCGGGTAATCTGGTTATCGCCGGAAATCTGACTGTCCCAGGAACAACGACATTTAATACCCAGACTTATACATGGCCACTTACGCAATTGGCCAACGGAGTTTTACAAACCAATGGAACCGGTACTCTGTCTTGGTATGACGTTGACAGCAGTTTGACTGCCGGACCATGGACGGTAAATAGTGGTTCGATCTATCCTGATAATTCCACGTTAGATCTTTTTATAGGAGGAACATCAACTTCATCGGCTAAATTTGCCTTCATAAATGTGAATTCGGGTAACCCGACTGCCAGCATATCTGGAAATTTGGCTTTGGCAGTGCCAACCGGCGCCGAACCGACGGCAAAATTAAATATCTATAATGGTGGAACCTTTGATATTCAGACGTCAGTCGGCGGTGACGATGGCTTGGCTTCCCGTCTTTTCATAAAAAATAACGGTGACGTGGGGTTGGGAACAACAAATCCCCAAGGAAGATTGGATATAAGCGGGTCAACCTCAACGATCACAAATAGCGCCGGCGACATCACAATTGACGCGGCTTCAAATCTAATCAGTTTTGCCGGTGATACTCTTAGCAATTTTTCTCAAGCTCTTGGTGCGTCAGGAACTGTCTCGGCGCCGACTTATTCATTTACTTCGAGCACAAATACGGGGCTTTACCTGGCCTCAAGTAACGTATTAAGATTCGCCACCAACGGCAGCGATCGGGTTACGATTGACGATCTCGGTAATGTCGGCATCGGCCTGACTTCCCTATCTCAAAAATTCAGCGTCAGGCAGGACAATCCGTTTGATATCTTTGGTCTTTATGACGGAACCAATAACACTTCTATGCTCGTTGCCGACGGCGGCACAACTACTTTTAAATCGTCTGCCTTTGACAATGTTTTCAACTTTGACGGTGTTGCCACTTGGACAAACAATACGAATGAAGCAAAAACCATAGGCGGGACTCCTTTTACCGTTGTTAGCGATAGCAATGACTTTTTTTATGTTGGTTTGGATCATAAATTCGCTACCAGTTATTTTGACATTGCGACGGCTCTATCGGGAACCGGAGTCAGTTTAGTGAGCCAGTACTACAATGGCGGCTGGGTTACTCTAACGGTTACTGACAACACCAATATTTTCGCTCAAGACGGAACGATTACCTTTACCGCTCCGTCCGACTGGACAGCTACAACCGTCAACGGTGTCGCCGACAAATACTGGGTTCGTTTCTCCATTACTTATTCGGGAATCAGCACCGCTCCGACAGCTTATATAGTATCGCCGACGACAGGCAGTCGTTTTTACGTTTATGGCCAAAACGGCGATACTCAACCAGCCTTTTACGTCAACGACCAAGGCAATGTCGGAATGGGAACAACAACGCCAAATTATAAGCTGGATGTCGCCGGAGTCGTCGGCGCCAACTACTATGTTGATAATCAAAATAATGCTTACGGCCTTGACCCGGCAGGAACGACAAACTTCGGCGGATTTTCTTTGAAAATAACCGGCGGCGCCCTACTCGCCTTTGACTCAGGGTTAGTTGGAATCGGCAATCAAACCCCTGTCGCCAAACTCGATTTGCAAGGAGCAGTGGTTGGAAAAGCACTAGCAATGTTTAATGAAACCGGTAACCAGGCTTTATTGACGGCGTCGGCGGCAGGAATCACTAAATTTACAGTCAATCACGACGGGAGCATTACTTTGGCTGGACAGACTACGGCGCCAACCTCTTTAAACGGCGGCGGACTGGTATCGGGAACGATTTATTATAATAATACGACTGTCACAGGTGGTTTAAACGGAGTAAACGGTGCCACAAATGCCGGAGTCACCACAGGCGATCTATTCCTTTACGGCCAAGACAGCGCTTGGCACAGAATCGCCCTTGACATGACGCAGTATTCTTCTTCAAGCGCTAATATAGCTAATACCCGTTACATTGAGATCGCCCACAACCAAAATACATTTGACATTAGCTTGACAGGCTGGGTCAAGGACATCATCACTAATCTCTGGAAAAGAATCAGTGACTTTACCGCTACTGTAAAACGGGCGCTCGACAATGAATTCAACCCGGAATTTACCCAGAAAGAAAAAGTCACGTCAGTATCTTTGAATCGAAGTCAGGGTAATTTCGGCACAGGAGCTGACGGAACGATTTCTCTTTCTGGAGCAAATAATATCAATACTCAAAATAGGATCACAGGAAGAACATGCCCTGACGGCGGTGGAGGCGATGCAGTTAACTACTCTGTCTCATCATTTGCTTCAGACGGCACCTATGTTGATCTGACTAGTTCTCCGTCATATCCTACCTGTATAAATGTTGACGATGAGGTTTTGATTATCAATCTTGAAGGATCATGGACATCAACCAATCCTAATCTTGGTAACTGGGAAACATTGAGAGTC
>JACRJL010000002.1 GCA_016215445.1 Candidatus Roizmanbacteria bacterium | reverse complement strand
GTCCTGTGCGTTTGATAGCGCTTTGATATTTCGTGAAAGGTTTCTAATTTTTGCAAAAGTCTCAATAATGGCTATTGTTGTTTGTGTAGCTTGCGGGCTTTTGAGAATCGTCGCCAGCATATACAAGCCTTTTTCGGCAAAGGCTTTGGGTAAAACCCTTGTCTTAGAAAATTTTGCGGTGGAAATTTTCCACCGCAAATCTTCTAATTCCACTTTATTGAGTTCGAAAATATAGCCCTCTGGAAATTTATCAGGATTATTTTTGACTGCTTTGTTTATATCCCTTGTTTCTACACCATAAAACTCAGCCACATCGCTATCAAGAATAACTTTTTGGCCTCGTAACTCAAGTATTTTGCCTTCAATTTCTCCCAACTTAACTATATCCATCCAAACCCCCAAACATTAATAACCTTCAAATTTGTAACTTGGCATTACTTATTTTCAAGATACCATTCTATGGTCTTTTTCTGAAGGAAAAAGGGACATACTATTTTTCATGCCGCTAATCACTCAAAATACCTCTCCCACCAGACCTGAAACATCATCAGGTTCCAGACCTTTCCTGCGTAACCCCTATCGCCTGAATGATATTTTTGTAGTATATCTTGGACAGTGTCTGAATTCAATAAATTATGTTTTTTTAGCCTCTTTTCTGAAAGCACATCCATGCTGTAATCTTTGAGTTCCTCCATCATCCAATCAAAAACAGGCAAGACAAATCCTTCCTTTGGTCTTTTAGTTATCCCTTCTGGCAACAGAGGCTCAACGCTTTTTTTTAAGATATCCTTCACATTCCCATCCTTTATCTTCATATTACCCGGTATTGTTGCAACAAACTCAGCAAGCCTGTAATCAAGAAACGGAGAACGTATTTCTACCGAATGCGCCATTGATAAAAAATCAACGAAGGCAAGCACATGGTCAGGCAGTTGTGTATTCCACTCCATTTCAAGGATTCTATTAAGGGGATTTTTTGATGTTAACTCATTAAATTTTTTCCGAACCAAATCAAATGAACTTGTATTATTTAATCGTGACTTAAAGTAGTCTGTTAGAAGGTTTTGTTTTTCAGCATCACTGAAGAGGTATAAATTATACCGCCACTTTACCTCATCTCCCTCTGACTTATTGTAAAGGTCTTTGAGAAACTTCATATCACAAAACTCAAAGAGGTTTTTCTCATCATCGGTTAAAGAATTAGTTTTTATCCTCTCATAGAGCCTATTAAAGTGATACATTGGTTGCGCTGTCCTATGGGAGAGATAACTGCCAAAAAGTTCGTCTGCCCCGTCGCCAGACAATGCCACCTTTACATGCCTTCTTATGAGTTTTGACAAAAAATAAGTGGATATTGTTCCTGAGAACGGCTGGTCAAAAGCGCCAATCACATCTTCAATATCATCAAGCAATTCATTGTGCGACATTATATATTCGTAATGCTCCGTCTTATAAGCCTCTGAAACTTTTCTTGCATAATACAAATCAGCCTCTTTATTTTTCAATTCATCTTCATAGCCCAATGAAAAGGTCTTAATCGGTTTATCTGAAAACCTTGTCATAAGCGCAACAATAGAACTTGAGTCAACACCGCCGCTTAAATATGCGCCAAAGGGGACATCG